>NZ_CP018221.1:2570625-2897812 GCF_001890385.1 Tardibacter chloracetimidivorans
GTGTGTTGGACGACTTCCAGACCGGAAAGCTCGATCCGGCGCGCGGCGGCATGGCGCACCTCATGCGCATATTTCGACAGGCAGAGGGACGCTTGGCCGCCTTCAACGAGGCGCATCCGACGGAATAGCCGGCGCCGCCACGAGAACTGATGCTGTACCGCTCAGATCAGCAGAATGGAGATTGTTCGATGTCTAAGGGTCAGAAGGGTAACAAGGAAGCACGCAAGCCCAAGAAGGCTGGTCCCCCTAAGCAGAATGCGTCGAATCCATCCACAAAGGGCACGCCTGCTGCCGTGAAAAGCAGCTAAGCCTTTGAGCGACGAGATGCGTATCCCGTGGGCGTCCAATGCCCGCCTGATCGAAGCAGGGGGACCGGGAGCCCAAGTTGGCACGCTGCGGGGGTGTGTTCGAGCTTGGAGCTTCCTGGAGGCCGAGCGGCAGTCGGTTGCTCGGATCGAGTGTGCTGACGCAGTGCAACTCTCAAATTGGGAAGAAGCGGTCGTTCTGGTCGGTTCAAAGCGGATCGCCGAACTGCTGACGCGAATCGGCTGGTGAACGGTTCATTCGACAAGATGGGTCACGAAGCCATGACAGCAAAAAGCGGGCGGATCGTGGCGATCGGCCTGCTCGCCGGCAGCGATCTGGACGTTCTTGGGGCAGGGATCCGCCGCGTCTACTCCCTGCAGGAGGGCACTGACTTCGCCGCGCTACTTGCAACGATCGATCAAGCGGAGGCGAGGGGCGGAAAGACTGAAGAGGACTAACTCGCCATCCGCGGATCCGGTCGAAGCTTTCGCTCGCGATGTATCGAGGAGGTTCAGCCGGTAAAGGGCGATGCGTACCAACTTGAGAGGAAGAAAAGTCGCTCAATCCAATTTGAACGTGGATTGCGATCTCTCCAAACTGCGCCGGCGACCAAACTTCGACTCAGCAGCTGGCGTTTCTCAGGGAGGTCCCCTATATGGGTTCAGCTGAACGTCGCCTGCGACGGATATTGGGCCGCTCAGGCTCCCCTTGTCCCTTTCTAGCTTCAAGACGCCGAGATGCGCCGCCTTGGCGCATGCTCGACACCATGGGACGAGGAAATCCTCATGATCACCGGCACCGTGAAATTCTTCAATGCCGACAAGGGCTATGGCTTCATCGCGCCTGAGACCGGCGGTGACGACGCTTTCGTTCACATCACGGCAGTGGAGCGTGCTGGCCTGCGCACGCTCAACAAGGACCAGCGCGTGAGCTACGAGCTGGAGACCGACCGTCGCGGCAAGACGTCCGCTGTGAACCTGCAGGACGCCTGATTGAGTGTGGCGGATGCTCGGGTGTCCGCCACGTCTTCTGTGAGCCAATGCTCCAGTTGAGTTCAGCTGAGGCGGCAGAGCCGCCGACCGCGCGGGAGACAACTATGTCGAGACCCACGATCGCACCGTTTCTGATCGCGAAAGATGAGGAAGGCCAGTTCCGGATCACGGTCCGTCAAACGCGCTTCAACTCACAGAATTATCCGATCGTCACATCGACACTGCAGCCTGAGACGTTCAGGAGCGCTACGGCAGCTCGAACGCATGCGAAGCAGCAGTTCGGCGCAGCGCCCGGTGAATTCGCATCCAAGTAGCACCGGAGCCGTCAGGCATTCTGATCGACAGCGGCGACGTTCCCGGTGGAGAAAAGCTCTATCTGATCCGCCACGGTTCGGATTACGAGATCCTGCTCGGTGATGAGCAATTGATGGGCAGCTGGGCCAGCTGCTCTGAAGCAGCTTTGGCGCTGCTCGTTTGCCCGCGCCTTACGTCGCCTGCGCCGACAATGCTGATCGGCGGCTTGGGAATGGGCTTCACGCTGGCAGCGGCACGATCCGCTCTTCCGGCAGACGCGCGCATCATCGTCTCGGAACTTGTGCCATCCATCATCACCTGGGCTCGAGGTGCGCTCGCACACCTGTTTGCCGGCGTGTTCGAGGATCCTCGCGTCGCCATCGAACCACGCGACGTTCATGACGTCATCGTTGATCGGACAGGTGGGTTCGATGCGATCCTGCTGGACGTCGATAACGGGCCTGAAGGACTGGTCGCACTCGCCAACGAGCGACTCTATTGCAACTGGGGGCTGCGCGCGGCCTACGCGGCCCTGCGCCCGGGCGGGATCCTGGCGATATGGTCGGCCTTTCGCGACGACAGCTTCCACTCCCGGCTTCAGGCAGCGGGCTTCGGCGTAGAGGAATTCAGCATCGATCCAGATGGTACAGGACGCGATCCGCCTCACGTCATCTGGCTCGCCACTAGGTCCCACAAGGTTGAAGAAGGCGGATGTGGCGTATCAGCCTGATACAAGGCGGTAGCTGAAATTTGATCTCAAGCCGCCCACAGCACCTTCTGACGCTCGTCGGTGCAGAGGTCTAACTTCCATGAACGAAGGGCGGATTTCGGGTGGCTGCTAAGCCGCGCTGAACGTCCACTAGTGGGTCTCGCCGCTAGGGGCCGCCATCATCGGCGCTGTCGCGAAGCGCTGCCCAGCCTGCGCGTGAACAACCCCAACCAGTGATCGGCATCCGGAAGCTGTCAGCCTCCAAACGGCCCAAAACTCCGCCGGTCACATCAGCCGCCAAGTCCAACCTTCCTCGGCAAGCGCTGTTTCGATCCAAGACGCGACTTGGCCGCCCACGCCGGAGCAATACCAGTCTATGTAATCGCCTTCCTCGCGAATCCAGGCGACCATTTCTCCAGCTGCGCGCTGGCTGTAGCTGACGATGTCACCGTCCGGAGCTATCCATTCGATGTTGGCGAGAGCACACCATAGGTCGATGGCAGCCGCGCCGTCCGCCCTGATGCGGCCGCCCAGCAGTCGATCAACAGTGAGCTCGAACAGCTTTCTGTTTCGGAAGAGGCGAGAACTCGGCACGCCCATTTCCCGATTCCGGTCATTGAACACGACGATGTACCCCGAGATTTATTACGCGCCGATGCGACGCGGCGTGAAGGGCTGATAGCAGGCAACGCCCGAGTTGTAAGCGATGCGAGCGCCGAGGCACGATGGGCGAAGGGCTCAGGCGAAGGTGGTCTTCTGCTGCAGGACAGTTCGGAAAGTCACTTACCATAATGGGAGATTATGGTAACAATAGGGGGGTCGGAGCGACGGGGAGGGGAGCCTGAAAAGCGCCATGGCCGAGAGCATCGATAGTTCGCTCGCCGGCGAGATGCTCGTCATCCGCGACGATGTCCGGCTGCCGCAACGACGCGCGACGGGAACGACCGAGCCACTCGACGCGCGACTGACCCGTGCAATCGCGAGCGTGATGCCGGAAGGGGCAGCGCCGGTCAGCGAGGTTGGGTTTGAAGCTTCGCTCAGTGCCATGGCAGACAACAGCAAGGCGGCAATTGCCTCGGATCTAGCATGCTATACCGAATGGTGCGCGCGCGAGCGGCGCGCAGCCTTGCCGGCTGATCCTGAAACGCTGGTTCGCTACGTCCAGATGCTTGAGCGGCGGGGGCACAAACCATCGACGCTCGCGCGGCGAATTGCCAGCTTGGCGACGGTCCATCGCCTCGTGGGAATGGGTGACGGTGCGCCGACCAATGCGCCGATGGTGCGCGCGGCGCTGAAAGCCGTTCGACGGCGCCGCGGATCAACCCAACGCCAGGCGGCGCCCTTACGGCTCGGCAAAGCACTCGATCCGCATGCTTCATCGGGCTTTACCTTGCAGGCATTGCTCGATGCATGCTCGTACGATCTACAGGGTCTGCGCGATGCGGCATTGCTGTCGCTGGGGTACGACGCTGGCTTGCGCGTCAGTGAGCTAGTGGCGGTCGAAGAACGGCATATCGAGCCACAAGAGGATGGCTCGGCCACGCTGCTCATCCCGTCGTCCAAGACCGATCAGGAGCGGCAGGGGGCGTGGGCTTGGCTGTCGCCTGACACAATGCGGCGGATAGGGGCTTGGCTTGAGGTCAGCGGCGTCCGGGATGGGCCGCTGTTCCGACGGATCGGGATCGATCGTCGCCGTGCACGCGCTGCCGTCGCCCCGGTCGCCTACGAGGCTATTCCCGGGAACACGCAGCGCTGGCGAGAGCGCATGGATGGCCGCGCAGCTGAACTGGCGCGTACGACTTACTCGATTGGTACGGCACGGCTTTCCCGACAAGGCGTCAACGGCATCTACCGGCGAGTTGCCATGGCCGCGTTCGACAAGGGCCTCGTAAACATACCGGTCGCGGAGGTTTTTCAAGCGGTGAAGGACCTGTCGACCCACTCGCTTCGGGTGGGGCTTACTCAGGATCTATTTGCCGCCGGTGAAGATGGCGCTGGTATCGCGCAAGCCCTGCGCTGGAGCTCACCGAGCACGGCACTGCGGTATGGGCGTAAGCTCGCCGCGCGCAGCAACGTCGCAGCCCGGGTGCTTTCAAGGGTGCGAACCTAGGCTAGCGACGCGGCTCAGGCGGTCGGGACAAAGCTAAGCGAGGTGTCCGGTCCGGTTTCGCGAGCATAATGATCAACGGCGTCCTCAGCGTCGCGACGATCCTGATCCCGCTGGAGGACCCGCCTTACGATGATGCTGTGTGGCGAGCCCGCGCGCGCAACTCCTCAAAATAAGCGTCGTCCGCCGAGGGGCCAGGGACCGACTCGGCGCCATCGAGCACTAGCCGACGCAGCCGCTGGCGGTCTTGGTCCTTACCGATGAGCTCGCGCACATAATCGCTGCTCGTGCCGTAGCCACGTCTCGCGACCTGTTCATCCACGAACGCCATGAGAGTGTCGGGCAGCGAAATGTCCATCGTGATCACGGCGCCAACATGGGCATTTGGCAAAATTTCGCAACACGGTTGCGCCAGCCGAACGGAGCAATGTGGCGACATCCGGCGATCCTCAGAAAAGTCCAGCTATCTCCATATAAGAATGAGCGGCTGTCCGGCGAACTTGTGTGAAGCGAGGAGGCGTGGACGTCATTCTCCGGCGATCTTGATAAAACGACATTGCCACCCCCGCCCGGCAAGCTCAAGTCTGTCCGATAAGAAAGATTATCGGACAGACGTCTTAGGTAGGCCGCTGCGGTTGAACGATCGGAATCCGATCGTCGCTCCGCAATGCTGAAGGGCGATCGCTGACCGATGAAGTGGCCGTAGATCGCCGGACACACCAGAAAGAGCAGCGCCTGCCGTCGACGACGGCGGCGCTGCCTAGTCTTCCGGCCCAACGTTTCAGAGCCGGATTATTCCTCCCGCTGCCCGAACAGGCTGAGCAGCAGCTGGAAGAGGTTCACCAGGTTCAGGTAAAGCGAAAGCGCGCCCATCACGGCCAGCTTTTCGGCTCGCTCCGACCCGGCATAAGCCAGATATTCGCTCTTCAGGCGCTGCGTGTCCCAGGCCGTCAGGCCGGTGAACACGAGCACGCCGACAATCGAGAAGACGAGCTGCAGCGTCGAGGAGCCGACGAACAGGTTGACGATGCTCGCGATCACGACGCCGATCAGGCCAACCATCAGGAAGGTGGACCAGCGCGACAGGTCGACGTTGGTCGTATAGCCCCACAGGCTCATGGCGGCGAACACGGCCGCGGCGCTGAAGAAGGCCAGCGCGATGCTGGTGCCCGTGAACACCAGGAAGATACTGGCCATCGATACGCCCATGACCGCAGCAAAGGCGAAGAACGCCGTTCGCGCCTGTCCTGTCGTCATGCGCTCGACCCTGAACGAGAAGAACATGACAAATGCCAGCGGCGCGAAGATCGCGACCCACTTAAGCGGCGTGCCAAAGATTGGCTGGTACAGCGCTGGCACGCTGGCGACGAGGAATGCCACCAGCGCTGTAATGCCGAGGCCGAGCGCCATGTTGCGATAGACGCCGAGCATGTGCCGGCGTAGGCCTTCATCATAGACGGCCGTGGTTGTGGCCCGGGCCGACGGGAAAGGCCGATAGGTATTCGGTTCGAAAATTCTGTTCATGCCTCACTCCATTGCTCCAATGTCAATGAGGCACTCGGCCGGCTCCACCTGGGTGTGAATCGGCGTGGAATATTGACCCCGTTGAGGGCGGATCGGCTTCCAAAATTGACCCCCTGAACTGACGTGGTTCACGCTCGTCGCTTTTGTGCGAGGGCGGTCGGGGAGAATGCTGGTCGTGGAGACGGTGGCGCGGATCCGGCGCGAATATTTCGTCAAGGGCAAGACCATCAAGGAAATCGTCCGGGACCTTGGGGTGTCTCGGAACACGGTGCGCAAGGTGGTGCGGTCGGAGCGAACGGACTTCACCTATGAGCGCGCGGTGCAGCCGCTGCCCAAGCTGGGGCCGTGGTCTGCGGACCTCGAGCGGCTGCTGGAGAGCAACGAGCGCAAGCAGCGCCGTGAGCGGCTGACGCTGATACGGATTTACGAAGAACTCCAGGGGCTCGGCTATCGCGGCGGCTATGACGCGGTTCGTCGCTATGCGGCGGGCTGGCAGCGCGAGCGGTCGGCGATGACGGCGGCGGCGTTCGTGCCGCTGAGCTTCGCGCCGGGGGAAGCCTATCAGTTCGACTGGAGCCACGAGGTCGTCGTGCTGGCGGGTGTGACGACTACGGTGAAGGTCGCGCACATGCGGCTCTGCCACAGCAGGATGTTCTTCGTGCGGGCCTATCCCCGCGAGAGCCAGGAGATGGTGTTCGATGCCCATGACAGGGCGTTCGCCTTCTTCGGCGGCGCCTGCCAGCGCGGCATCTACGACAATATGAAGACGGCGGTGGACGCCATCTTCCTTGGCCGCGAGCGGCAGTACAACCGGCGCTTCCAACAGATGTGCGGGCATTATCTGGTCGAGCCGGTGGCATGCACACCGGCGTCGGGCTGGGAGAAGGGCCAGGTCGAGAACCAGGTCGGTCTGGTGCGCGAGCGCTTCTTCACGCCGCGTCTGCGCTTCAAGAGCTATGACGAGCTCAATGCCTGGCTGCTCGACCGCTGTGTCGCCCATGCCAGGCGGGCGCTCCACCCGGAGATCAAGGACCGGACCGTCTGGGAGATATTTGAGGGGGCTGACCGTCCGGCGCTGATAGCCTACCGGGGGCCGTTCGATGGCTTTCATGCGCTGCCGGCGTCGGTTTCGAGGACCCTGCTGGTCCGCTTCGACCACAACAAATATTCAGTCCATGCGAAGGCGCTCGGGCGCCCGGTCGAGGTCCACGCCTATGCCCAGCGCATCGTTATCCGGCAGGACGGTGAGGTGGTGGGCGAGCATGCCCGCCGGTTCGGGCGCGACCAGACCATCTATGACCCCTGGCATTATGTGCCGGTGCTGGCCCGCAAGCCTGGCGCGCTGAGAAACGGCGCTCCGTTCAAGGACTGGGAGCTGCCCGCCGCGCTGGGACGGATAAGGCGGCGCCTGTCGGCCCATAGCGATGGTGACCGTCAGATGGTCGGCATCCTGGCCGCGGTGACGACCGATGGGCTGGAGGCGGTCGAAGCGGCCTGCGCCGAGGCGCTGGCGGGCGGCCCTGTCAGCCGGGACGTGGTGCTCAATATCCTGACACGCCAGCGCGAGCTGCCGCCACCCGCCAACATCACGACGCCCGACGCGCTCCGGCTGCGCCACGAGCCCGCCGCCGACTGTGCCCGCTATGACAGCCTGAGGAGCCACCATGGAACGCCACGACATATTGGAGATGATGGGAACGTTGAAGCTTGCCGGCATGCGCCATGCCTATGACGAGGTCATCGCCGATGCGGTGAAGCGGCAGCATAGCGCTCAGCGGGTCGTCGGGGATCTGCTCAAGGCGGAGATCGACGAGAAGCACGCTCGCTCCATCAAATATCAGATGACCATCGCCAAGCTGCCGTTGGCCAAGGAACTGGCCGACTTCGATTTCACCGGAACGCCCATCAACGAGGGATTGGTGCGCGAACTCGGCAGTGGGGCCTTTCTCGAAGCCCAGCGCAATGTCGTGCTGGTCGGAGGGACCGGCACCGGCAAGACCCATCTCGCCATTGGCATAGGGCGGGCCTGCGTCCGCGCCGGCGCCAGGGTCCGCTTCTACAACACCGTCGACCTGGTGAACCGCCTCGAGGCCGAGACCAGGGCTGGCAGACCAGGGCGTATCGCCGACCACCTGTCGCGCCTCGACCTGGTCATCCTCGATGAGCTCGGATACCTGCCCTTTGCGATGTCCGGGGGGCAGCTGCTGTTCCACCTGGTCAGCCGGCTCTATGAGCAGAGCTCCGTCATCGTCACTACCAACCTGGCCTTTGGCGAATGGCCGTCCGTCTTTGGCGATGCCAAGATGACGACCGCGCTGCTCGACCGCCTCACTCACCACTGCGACATTGTCGAGACCGGCAACGAGAGCTGGCGCTTCAAGACACGCGAAGCCGCCTGACCCCTTCCCCCGGACCCCCATCCCCCGAGTTGACCCGGTGGGTCCACAGGTACCTCCCACGGTCGCCGCCGCCTGCGCTCCTGACGGCGCGCGGCGTCGACCGCGGGTCCCTCCTATGGACTACCGGGACAACTCGAACTGCCAATTCCAAGGGGGTCACTTTTGGACGCCGATAGGGGGTCAGTTTTCCGGGCCGATTGACACCAATCTCGATGCCCTTGCAGTCCCGCAGCAGATTGAAGGCGCGATTCATGCAGCCCAGCATGCCGAGACCCAGCACGTCGACTTTCATGAACTTCAGCTCGTCGATGTCGTCCTTGTCCCATTCGATGATCTGCCGGTCCTCCATCCGCGCCGGTTCAATCGGCACGAGATCGTCCAGCCGGTCCTGCGTGAGTACGAAGCCGCCTGGATGCTGCGACAGGTGCCGCGGCGTACCGATGAGCTGGCGGGCGAGGAGCAGGGTGAGCTTCAGCCGATGGTCCTCGGCGTTGAGGTTGAGGCTGGCGATCTGCTCGTCGGTGATGCCGTCGACCGACCAGCCCCAGACGAGGCCGGTCAGCAACTTGGTAAGATCGCGAGGGAGCCCCAGTGCCTTGCCGACTTCTGCCACCGCGCCGCGCGTTCGAAAGCGGGTCACGACGGCAGTCAGCGCCGAGCGGTCGCGGCCGTAGGTCTCATAAATCCATTGGATGATCTCTTCGCGGCGCTCGTGCTCGAAATCGACGTCTATATCGGGTGGTTCCTTGCGCTCGCCCGACACGAAACGCTCGAACAGCAGCTCATGCTTGATCGGATCGATCGACGTGATGCCGAGCAGGTAGCAGACACAGCTATTGGCGGCCGACCCGCGGCCCTGGCACAGAATGCCGCGGCGGCGGCTTTCCGCAACGATCGAGTTGACGGTCAAGAAATAGGGCGCGTAACCGAGCTGATCGATCAATCGCAGCTCATGGGTAATCTGATCGCGATAACGTTGCGGCAGGCCCTCGGGAAATGCGCGGGCGGCCGCCTCCTCGGTGAGAAAGGTCAGCGCCTCCTGAGCGCTACGGCCGGCCATGGCTTGCTCATAAGGATATTGATACTGGATTTCGCCGAGGTCGAATGTGCATTGCGCGGCGATGTCGGCGCTTGCCCGAATGGCATCGGGAAATGCGGCAAACCGCCGTTCCATTTCCTGGGGCGACTTTAGGTCACGATCCATGAACCGCTCGCGGCGGAAGCCGAGCGCGTCGATCGTGGTCTTCTCACGGATCGCGGTCATCACGTCCTGCAGCGGCCGCGCCGCCGGTGTGTGGTACAGCACGTCGCCGGTCGCGACGCTGCGCGTGCCGGTGCGCCGGGCCAGCTTATCCAGTTCGAACAGGCGCTGGGCATCATCGGGGCGGCGACGCAGTGACAGGGCTAGATAGCCACGCGGCCCGAACGTCTCGTGCAGCTCGGCGAGTTGCCCGGCGGTGGTGTCGTCGGGCACGTCCGGCACAAGGACCGCGATCAGTCCCTCGGCATGCGCGACGACATCGCTCCAGTCGAGAATGCAACAGCCCTTGCCGCCGCGCGCCTTGCCGACCGAAAGCAGCCGCGTGAGCCGCGGCCACGCCGCCCGATCTGTCGGATAGACCAGCAAGGCGCGGCCATCGGTCAGATCGAGCCGCGCTCCGGCAATCATCCGGACGCCGGTCGCTTTCTGGCCGCGCCAGCCGCGCACGACGCCGGGCACGCCGCCCCAATCGGTCAGGCCCAGCGCCTTGTGACCTAGCAGCGCGGCGGCCGAGAACAGCTCCTCCGGCGAAGACGCGCCGCGCAGGAACGAGAAATGGCTCGTGACCTGAAGTTCGACGTAGGTCGCCATCAGCCGAACAGCCCGTGCATGTACCAGCTCAGATCGCCGGTGCTGCCTTCGACGCCATCGCCGCGACGGAACAGCCAAAAGCGTTCGCCGCCCTCAACCTCGACCCGGAAATAGTCGCGGACCGCCCACATTTCGCGCTCGGTTCGCCACCATTCGCCGTGGATGCGCTCGGGGCCATCGCCGGCGACCACGCGATAGGGCTGGCCGCGCCAGACGAACCGGCGCGGCGGATGATCAGGGAGCAGCGCCACGACGCTGGACAGCAGCTCAGGGCGGCGCAGCAGTCGCGCCGGCCGCTTCCACTTTGGCCAGCCCGCCGGGCACGCCAGCGCGGCGGCGCGCAGCGTGGCGCGCTCGGGTACGTCGCTTTCCTGCGCCCCGATGCGGAACAGCGCTCCATCACCAGCGCGGACGGTGAGCTGGTCGACCAGCGGCGCCAGATCGGGAACGCGGGGCTCGGCAAGCCCAGCGCCAAGCGACACGGGCATCAAATCCTCGACCCGCGGTGCCGAGAGCGACATCACCTCGATACCGAGATCGGGTTCGATCCGCTCGACCCGCATGGCGAGCATCCGCTTGAGATGCTTGGCCTCCCGCGTCGCCTTGGCGGCGCCGAGCCCGATCCGCTGTTCGACTCCATCGACGCGAACGCAGGTGAGAACCGCAGCCCTCAGACCGAGCCCCCGCGCCTGCAGCACGCAGACCAGATCGTCGACGAGGTCACCGATGACCTGCGTGAGCGTTTCGGCCGTGCCGATCGGTTCGAGTAAGCGGCGCTCGACGCGCGGCACCTCAAACGGCATCACCGGCACGATAGGCTCGGCCACCAGCCCGCGCGCTTGGTCGAGTCGAGTGACGGTCTTCATGCCCAGCCGCCGGGCAAGTGGTCCGCGCGCGATCGGATAGAGATCGGCCACCCGCTCCAGCCCGAAGCGTGCCGCAGAAGCCAGGGCGTCGGGCTCAAGCCGCAGCGCCGCCAGCGGCAGGTCGGCAATCGCCTGGGTCTCGGTGCCGGGCGGGAGGATAGTGACGCGTTCGCCGCCGTAGCGTGCGAGCGCATGCGCCGCGCCAGGCGAGCCGGCGATTGCGATGGTCGCTGTAAATCCGAGCCGGTGCAGGAAGCGGAGCAGCCGTCGGCAGAAGCGCTGCTCACCACCGAACAGGTGGGTCGTGCCCGTGAGGTCGAGCCACAGGCCATCGGCTCCGGCGACACTGGCGGTCGGTGTCCAGTGCCCGACCGCATGCAGCGCGAGGCGGTCGAGCACGCCGCGATCGTTCTTGGGCTCAGCGTCGCGCACATCGAGCTCGGCGACGAGCGCGCGGGCGTGCGCGGCTGCCATGCCGGGGCGTAAGCCGAGGTCCAGCGCTTGCGGACAGGCGGCGGTGACGACATCGCGCTGGCCGACACGTTCGACCAGGATGGTCGGCCGCGCCCATGTCCCGATGAGGGCGGCAGCGACGGGCGCATCGCCGCGCGCGCCTTCGTCGGGCGGCATTGCCTTGAACGGATTGTCGGCGGCCTCGCTGCGTCGTCCCATCTCGCGCATGGTCGGCCGCTTGTGCGCCGGGAGTGCACCGCTCTCGCCCTGGCTAGGCTTGTCAGGCAGCGCGCCAACGCGCGGCCAGGTTGCGCCGCCGTGACTGGCGAGCGCCCATCGCGCGCCCGGCCGCCAGCCGCCGCCGCGCGGCACCGAGCAGGCGCC
This sequence comes from Tardibacter chloracetimidivorans, assembly GCF_001890385.1. Lineage (NCBI taxonomy): Bacteria > Pseudomonadati > Pseudomonadota > Alphaproteobacteria > Sphingomonadales > Sphingomonadaceae > Tardibacter > Tardibacter chloracetimidivorans. Next base: position 2,582,512 of record NZ_CP018221.1, read on the forward strand.
GGAATCGTCGTCGACCGGCGCTCGAGGTATGGGCTTTGATGGGGCCGGCAGCGCCTCAGGCGGCTTGGCTGGCCGCTCCAGCCGTCGCAGTCGCTCTATGGGCAGTTGCGGCAGGTAGAGCGAGGCGACCCTGATCATCACATGCGTCGAGTTCGAGGGAAAAAGGATTGCCGTTCCGCTGGCGGACCAGCTCGACGAACCAGCGGGCGCGGCCGACACCGGGATAGGGCAGCCGCGCCGACGACGCACAGCCGATCCGCCAGCGCGTCATCGCCGACGAGGGCTGATCGAGCGGGCATCGGTCGCGAGTGCGGTGTCGGCGGTAGAGCAGCATCGGCGTCTTGCCGTCCGATGCCGCAAGCTGGAGGCGGCGTGTGGCGGTCTGATCCGCCGCCCTGACTTCGGCGATCACGCAGGCGACCGAGCCATCGCGCAGAGCGTCCTCTGCCATCGCCAGCACCTCGGCATCCTTGCGGCCTTGGGCATAGAGGATGCGATCGGGGCCGAGCCCGACCTGTTCGAGGCCGGGCGCGTACAAGTCAAATTTCGAGAGCGCCCACAGCACGGTGAAGCCGGATTGCGATGCGAAGCGGGCGGCGATACCCGCTGCGAACAGCGTCGCGGCAGCGTCGTCACTCAGCGACGGCCGCGCCGGCGCGATCTCGTGGAGGCCTGCACCATCGAGGCCGTGATCGGCTAATCGGTCGTCGAGCGCCGCCAGCCCGAACGCCAGCGCCGGCCCGTGCCGGCTCTGGGCGTGCGCAAGCTGTGCGCGAAGCGCAGCGATTTGATCGGCGCGCGGCCGATCGAGAGGTGGCGGTTGGGCAAACATCGGGCAAGCTAACGACTCATTTGTTCGCCCTATGTTCCCCCTCTATCCGATCTTCGTCAAGCAGAGTCAGACGCCGCCAAGCAGCCGTAGCGTCATCTCGTCACGCTCGCCGCCGAACCAGCGGTCGAGTGCCGCCGCCAGCAATGCCGCCGGCCGGGCTGCCTCGAACAAGGTCAGCGACGAGCGCAGCTTCATCGCGTCGACTTCGCCGAACACCGCTACGGGGTCGCTGGTCGGCAAATCCTGTAGCGCGGCCACGCACTCGAGATAGCGCGCTCCGAGCACCGGATGATCGAGATATGCCGCCGCTTCATCGGCCGAGCGGATGCCGAAATGCTTTGCTGTTGAGCTTCGACCGAGGTCGGCGAGCTGCGGGAAGATGTACCAGATCCAATGCGAACGCTTGGCGCCGCGACGGATCTCGGCAAGCGCGCCGGCATAGGCCAGTGTCTGTGCTTCGACGAAACGGTCGAGGGAGGTCGCGTCGGGCATCGTCAGAGCAGTGCCGGCTCGCTGGGCGGGAATACGCGCGTGACCGTCAGGGCGCCTTTCGGAAGCGCGGTCAGCACATCCGATGCCGGCACCGACGGGTCCAACCAATCCGCCCATTGATCGCGCTTCAACGGGATGATCTGGCGATGATGATACGGCCTCACGTCCTCGCCCGGCTCCATCGTCAGCATGGTGATGGCTTCGCCGGCCTGGGGGTGCGAGCGCCAGATGCCGGCTATGCAGAACCAGTCATGATCGTTCATCGTGAACAGCCACTTGGTTTTCCGCTTCTGGCCCGGCTGGGGATCGGTGAATTCATAAAAGCCATCGGCCAATATGAGGCAGCGACCGCTGGTGAACTCGCGGCCCTCCGAGCGGAAATTATAAACCGGCCTGCCGCCTTGGCCTGGCCAGCTCCACTTGCGGTTGACCAGTTCGCCAGCGCCGCGCTCGTCTTCGACGCTGCGCACAATCGGCGCGGTATCGCTGATCTTGATATCCTCGCGTGCCGGCACGTTCGGCGTGCCTTCGGGCATACTGATCTTGATCTTCAGATTGTCGAAATCCTCGGCGATCGAGGCGATATCCACCTCCAGGCGATAATCGTTGCACACCGTTCGTCAGCCTTCCTTGCGACGCTTTATCGTTCCCATTATGTTCTTTGACATGGAACCGCCAATACCTTTCGATTCGGACGCGCCGCTGGGCGCTCGCCGCGCCATCATCCGGCGAAATCCGAACGATGCCAGCGAAATCGAGATGGTCGAGGCGACCTGGGGATCAAACCCGCGGTTCAGCGACGGCGACAGCTACCGCTTCGTGCGGGCGGAAGGGCGGACGTTCCCGGCCCATCGCTGTCTGATTCCGGCAAGCGAGTTCCATATGACCGTCGGACGGAAGCGCTATCGCGTCATGCTCGACGGCGGCAACCACTTCTATCTCGCTGCGGTTTGGGAGCCGCCGATGGGCGATTGGCCGCTCTGCTATCGTGTCGTGACCGTCGCCGCGAACCCTGAGGTAGCGCGCTACCAGGAACGGCACGGCGCGATCATCCATCGCCGCCAGGTGATGCAGTGGCTCGACCATAGCGTGCCGGAGATCGATCTGCTTGAGACGCCCGCGGCGCGGACGTTCCTCATCGAAGAGATCGGAGCGGGACCCGTCCAGGAGATGCTGGCGCTGTAAGCGTGGTTGATCGGCTGCGCGCGGCTCCCATCCCGAGGCATCGGTTCAGCGTCTAAGGCAGCGGCGTTACAAGCGCCTGCGCCGAGAGGATCGCAGCCGTGTCTTTCCCCTGCCCTCGCCTCTTGATCTGGTTCAAATCGCTTCCAAATCTCGGCGATAAGCTGAGCCTGAAGCTAGCCGCGACGAAGCGAAAGGAGGTATTCATGTCGCAGCCTGTTTCCCGATATCTCCATCCGTTCGAGGTTGCGGGGCACCCGACGCTCGAACCGGAGGTGAAGCGCGCCATCCTCGCGTCCTGGGCATCCGATCGCGTCGCGGTCGAGGGCCAGCCGGCGCTCCGCCGGCCGCCAGGGGCCCGACAGCCCGTGTCCGTCGACGAGATACTGGCGGCCCTACGATCGTTGGACGGTGAGGATGCAAGGCCGACCTTGCAGTGAAGCGCGGTCCGCTTAGGCGCTGGCGCGAGCGGGGCGGACGGGTCGTACGCCTCCTGCTGCCCTTCGAAGATATCATGGATGTCGCGCTCGCGCTCCTCGCACTCACGCCGGATGAGCTTGCCGCGCTGGGCTGGAGCTTCGCCGCCCGCAAGCGTCTGCTCGAGCACTTTCTCGTAGCCGGCAAAGAGGCGGATGCGATTGATCCGTCCGCACTGGACCGGACGATCCTGACGTTGCGCCTGCCAGTGCGGGATGTGCGGCGGCTCCAGGATTTTGCGCGCCGCGAACTCCCCAAAATGGCGAGCCGGGCCGCAGTGATCGATCGACTTGAAGCGGCGCTCGATGCCGCCATCGGTGGGGAGCGCTGAACCGCGCCGGCTCGGCGGGTCACCTCCCCTTCCCCTCGGCGGCAAGCAAAGGCGGCGGGTCGCCTATCTTGACCCGGGTCTTCAACGTTCCATCGGGGCGTCGATGCAGGTCTATCCCTCCGAAATGCCGTCGCGTAAATGTCATGAGCTTCACGACGCTTTCATAAGTCGTCGATCGTCCGAAGAACTTCACGGGCCCATGCCATTTGTCGCCCTCGATGACACGCATCCGATAGGTGCCAGGCGGAACCGGGACAGTGACGTCATCGTCCCCATGAACGTAGACTGAGATGACGTGGTGGTCGGATCCGGGGTCGAACAGTTGGACGACAGCATTGGGCGATGCCGTCACCACCCGCATGCGCGATGTGGCATCGTGCGGGTCTATGGCCGCGTTCACCGTGACGCTTCCAGAGGGCGGAAAAGGCAAGGCTGCTTCCCGATCGGGGAGCCAGCCACTGCGCCTCGCTTCCCGGTACATCGGATAAAGGAAGGAGGCGGCGAAGAGCAGAATGATCCACTTCTGCATGGGGTGGGGACCGAACCGCACCTTGCGGCCCTTCTGATAGTCGAACCCCCGGTTCTTCGCATCGAACCAGAGCCCGCCGTTCGCGCCTCTCCCCTTGGCGTCGATCCACGAGGCGCTCCCTAGGGGTACGGCCTGTTCCTTTCGAGCTCTCTCCGCTCGAGCCTCGCGCGCAGCTTTGCCGAAGCCCCAAAAGCGCCTCCCCGGCGCAAGACCTTGGCGCTGCCGATAGCGTTCCTTCATGTAGTCACGATCATCGATGCCCATGACGTAGGTCTCCCCCTTCACCGGCGCGGCCCACGTGGCGGATCGCGCCGGCATGATTTCATCAGCTCCAGCCGTCGCGGCGGCCCTCGCCGCTGTCCTTGAGCCCGCGCCGGTCGAGGCTCGAGCGCCGGATCTCCAGTTCGACACCGTCCCGGGTGTCGCGCGTCCGGATGTCCCGCGGATCGACATCGTTGCGCTTGGCAAAATCCTCGGCGGCCTTGGCGCTGCCGAACTTGCCCACCTCGTCAAAATCCCATCCACTCATCGTCGTCTCCATCATCAAGCTCCGGCGTCCGGCCGGCCGGTCTTCACAGGTCGAGCCCCAGGCTCCGTTCCGGCAGCGGCGGCAGAGCGTCGCCACGGTCCGGCTTGAGGTCGGGCGGTGACTTGGAAGCGCCGGCAGCGGCGGCGGCGCCTTGCGTGTGGGCCGGGGACGGCAGCTCACCCGGCAACGGCGGCAGGTCCGCCAGGTCGACCGGGCCGACATGAAGCTTCTCGCGGGGTCCGCTGCTCTTGCCGCGTGTGCGTTCGTGATCAACGTCGAGGCGACCGACGGTTTCGAGTGCCGACGTCTTGTTGCCCGGATTGTTGTCGAGCTGGCGCTCGAGCTTCTCCTTGTCGTCGACCACCATCGTGAGCTCATCGCGCACGCGCGTGACTCCGACATTGAACAGGCGCTGGTTGGAGAGATTGCGCTCCTGGCTCGACATGACGGTGATCGCCTTGTCGGTCGTGATGCCCTGCGCCATGTGCATGTTGAGCGAGTAGGCAAGGTCGAGCCGCGACAGCATCGGGTCGCCGAGATCGAGCGTCAGCCTCTCCTTGCCGGCGGTCTCAACGGTCACGCCCTCGGCGTCGACCGCGAGCACCCGCGCCAGCGCCGAGTTGTGGAGCCCGCGTTCCTTGTCGTTGGCGGTCCAGCGGATGCGGTCGCCCTCACGCAGGTGGAGATCCTTTTTCTCGCTGAGCTGCAGCCGGTCGCGCTTTTCGGTCGGCGACAGCTTCTGCGGATCAAAGCGTATGGACCGGTTGCCGAGCTTCAGGTCGACCTTGCCGTTCGGGTGGACCTTGGCGACGTCATAGCGGCCAGCGGCCAGGCCGACGTCCTGGCCGCCGCCGCGGCCGACCTCGAGCGTCTGCCCGGCCTGAAAGGTGGCCGCATAGCGCAGCTCCTCGCGCGTGGTGTTGACGCGCTCGTACACCGTGAGGTGGATGCCCTCCCCTCGCACGCTGCCTTCGGTGGCGAGGCCGTCCTGGATCCGCTGGTTGATGACCGCTCGCGCCGCGCGCCCCGACGCGAACACGGCCGTCGCCTCGCGATCGGCGGCGGAAAGGCCGAGCCACATCTCGGCCGCATGGAGCGCCGGACTCTGATGCTCGACGACGCTTTCGCCCAGCACCTTCATCGCTTTGGACGCTTCGCCGAGGTTGGCGAGCGCCGCGACGGTGCGGAGCTGATCCGTGCGCTGCCGGATATTCTCGTCCATTCGCGCCATCGTGCCTCCACCCGCCTGGATGAGCGCGAACGACTTGCCGGCGTCGATTGAAGAGAGCTGCTGGCGGTCGCCCACGAGGACGAGCTTGTCGACGCCGAGCGCGGCGGCGATCTGGTGGAGCTTGAGCATGTCGTCGGACGAGACCATCGAGGTTTCGTCGACGATGAGCATCGAGCCGGCGAGCGCGGCGCGGGCTTCGTCGTATGCGGGCCCCCCGGCCTGAACGTGGCGCTCGTTGGCGAGGATGAACGAGGCGATCGTCTGGGATCTGATCCCTGCCCCTTCCGCGAGATCGGCGACCATCTTGTTCTGGAAGGCCAGGCCCATGACGGAGCGGCCCTCGGCTTCCGCGACACGCGCAACCGCCTGCAGCATGGTCGACTTGCCGGCGCCGGCGATGCCCTGGATCGCGACGGTCCTGTCCTCAGAGGAAAGGATCAGCGCGGCCGCGCCGAGCTGGCCGGCGTTGAGCTCCCTGTCTGCGACCGCCTGGAGCCGCCCTGGAGCGTCCTGCGCGGCGAGGATGGGCGAGGCGAGCCCCCTGCCCTCCTCGACTGCCCCGAGGATCCGTTCCTCGGTCAGAAGGGCTTCCCGGGTCGTGACCATCCGCGGGTGCGTGTCGCCGATCCGCGCCTCGCCCGCGATGAGCTGGCCACGCCCGACAAGCTGCTCGATCCGCCGCTCGACATGGTCGACTGTCACTCCCTTCAGCCCGAGGTCGAGCGCGGTCTTGCCAAGCTGGTGGACACTGAAGGCGGCTTCGCGTTCGGACAGCATCCGGACGGCGGAGGCGACCGCCAGTTGCGCGCGTGCTTCGGCCGGCGAGGTGGTCACTCGCGCAAGGCCGCGATCGACGAGAGGATCGTGCGCGCGCAGGGCCGACCCGAGCTTGTCCCATGCCGTCGACACCGCTTCCGATACGGCGCGGTAGCCGCGTTCGAGCGCGCTGCCGGGATCGCGTTGCGCCGCCCGGGCGAGGGCTGCGTCGAGGAGCGACTTGCCGTCGAAACCGAGCGCTGCCGCCTTGTCGATCCATGCCTGCCGCAGCGCCTCGCGATCCTCGACGTTGAGCTTGGGATCGCGCGTGTTGGTGGTGACGCCGTCCCGCCCCTTGGCCGATACAATGCCGAGCTCGGCCGTCTTTTCGAGTATCGCCTCGCGGCGCTGGCTGAACGCGTCGAGCACCGGCTTGGGCACGCCGGCGATCTCGAACGTGCCGTGCTTGCCCTTGAGCTCCACCTGGTAGCCGAGCTTCTCGAGCTCCTCGCGTAGGAAGGCATGGTAGATCGAGCCGATCACGGAGTTGTTAGACCAGATCTTGTCTGCGTGGAGCGCCTGCCACTTGCCGTCGGGCATTTTGGTCAGGTTGGCGATGACGGCGTGGACATGGGCCTGCGGGTCGAGGGCGCGGCTCGTGCCGTGTTGGAAGAGCGCGTAGACGAGGTTCCCGCTCCGCATCGGAACCTTGCGGCCTTCGATGTCCTTGCGCCCCTCGGCGAGGTTGCTCTCTACCCAGGCCATTGCGCGGGTCACGGCTTTCATGTTGGCGCCGTCGGGACCGAGGATGCGCTTGTCGCCGGCGACATAGGCGAGCACCGAAACGGATTTCGGGGCCGAAAAGGTGAGATCGACTCCGGCCCGCCGGTTCTCGACCTGGGCGACGGCCTCGCCGCCCGGCAAGATTCCGTTGAGAACGCCCTCGAATGCCTCCTTCGACACCTCGCCCGAAAGGCCGAGCGCGGCGGAACCTTCCCCGCCCCAGGCGCTGATCTCCGACGAGCCTTCGACCGTGTAATAGTCGTCCTTCGCGAAGTAGCCGGCGGCGCCGGACGCGGAACGGACCGATGCGACCGAAAGCATGGGTCAGATCCCCATGTCTGCGCCGTCATGATCGCGGCTCGCGGAGAAGTCCTGCCGCAATTCGGCGAGCGTCTGATCCTCGGGCGTGGGCGCCGTTCGGGCAGCGCGACTCTCGCGGCGATCGTCACGGCCTTCCGTTGGCGCCTGCGCCTGATCGGGCGCATTGCGGACCGCCTGCGCCCGATCGGCGGCGTGCGCGCGCGGAGCTTGCTCCTCGCCGCGATCCTCGGTGCGCTCGGCTGGCGGGCGGCTCGCTTGGTTGTGCTCCTCCGTTGCCTCCGCGGAAAGGATCCGCGCGGCCATTTCCTTGGCGATGTTGACCGGCTCGACGGCCTCTTCCACGACCTGGCCGGCGCCATCCCGCCCGCCCGCGTCGCCCTCCCCGCCATCGTCGAACACCTCCTCTCCGCGCCTTGACCGGACCGGCTGAAGGTTGGGTCGCGGCAGGAAGCCCTCGGCGACCTGCGGATAGTCATTCCAGAGGAGTTGGATGCGCGCGGCGGGGAAGCCGTCGGGGAACTTCACGAAGCCGTGCATCGACGGCAGGTTCGTGATGTCGTCCGCGATCACGAGCGGCTCGACCTGTTTCCTGGGAGTCAGTGTCGAGGCGTCGCGGGTGTTGTTGTAGCCATAGCTATAGGCTTCATCCATCTGCCGCACTTCGCGATTGCCGATGTAGCGCGCGCACTGCTCGGCGGTGTCGAGATCGGCCGTCGCAAGGATCAGCTTGGAACGCGCAAGCGAGGCGAGGTTGCGGGCGCCTTGCTCGCCATAAACCTCGATCAGTTTCTCGAAGCTGTGGATGCCGAGGATCATGGCGCCGCCGAACGCGCGCGCGGTCTGGAGGCCGTTCTCGATTGCCGGCAGCTTGTGCAGCGCGCCGAGCTCGTCGAACATGAACCAGGTCCGCAGCTCACGCGTGCGCGGCATTGTCATGAGGCGGTTGATCGCGAGGTCCATCCAAAGCGTCAGCAGCGCCCGGTTCATCGGCAGATCGACGTAGTTGGAGGTGATGAAGAGGATCGACCCGGGCTGCTTCTCGCCGGTGATCCAGTCCCGGATCGAGAACGGCTCGCCCGTGTCGGGAAGGAAGCGCAGGACCTGCGCATTGGTGTTGAAGACGGCGCGGATCGACTCCGCCATGCGCGCCGCTTCGGGCGCGGTCAGCGGATCGGCGATCGTGTTCTGGAGGAAGCGATGGACCCGCTTCAGATCGGCGGTCATCAGGTTCTCGGAGAGCGCCAGGTTGGTCGTCTGGCCCCGCTCGACCAGGCGGATGCACATCTCGATGAACAGGGTCCGCGCTGCGAGCGCCCAGAACGGCTCGGACGAGCCGCCATCGGCAGGGATGAGAGCGGCGGCGGCGGCGGTGAACTCGCTGTGCGTGCGGCAGTCCGAGAAGATCGACCATGCAGGGCAGCGACGGTCCATCGGATTGAGGATCGTGTCACGCGCCGGGTCGTAGAAGGCCTCCACATAGGCACCGGTCAGGTCGAAGATCACGGCGCTGTCCTGGCGCTGGCGCATCTGCCGGACGAGGCTCCGGAGCTCGGTGGTCTTGCCCGAGCCGGTCGTACCGATCAGCATGGTGTGCGACTGCTCCATCCGGTGCGGAAAGGGGATGCCGGCGAGCGTGTAGGGATGGTGGATTCCGGCACGCTTGCGCGCCGTGAAGGGAAGCGCGAGCACCTGCTTGGGCGACTGGCCCGGGAAGCATTTGCGCACGTCCGTCGCGAAGGCGGCCGCGTTATGCTGCGAGACCTCGGCAACGAGGACCTCGCGATCGACCAGCATAGCGCCGCGCTCGTGCCGCTCCTGCAGGATCGTCTTGCCACGGCGACGCGAGAGATCGACGAACCAGATCGACAGGGGAATGGTGAGGAACACCGAGAAAAGCAGCGCGCCGAGAAGGCCGCGCATGGCGATGCTCCAGGCCCGCTGGACCTCGGGAATCAACGGGACCACGGCCATGATCGTGCGGTGGAGTTCGCCGCTCGGAAGCCTGACGTTGACGCGCTTCGTCGGGTCGAAGCCGACCCAGTCCCAGAGCATGGCGTAGAGCTTCATGCAGACGAGTTGGAAGCCGTGCTCGTCCAGTTTGAGCGACATGATCACGAACCAGGCCGCGAGGAACACGAAGAACCAGACGACGAAGGGAAGTTTTGCGCCGGCGAACCACATCAGCAGCTCGTGGGTCAGGAGCTGGCTGCCGCGGGTGAAATTGCCCGAGTTGCGTTGGACTTTTCCGCGTGCGGAATGGTGGGTCAGCGGGATCGGCCGGCCGTCGGTGCGGATGTCGTTACGCGCCATGGTATTGCTCCAGGCGCTTGTCGGCGTTGGCGATGATCCGGTCGCGGAACTCGGGATATTGCTCGCTGATGATGACGTCGAGCGCGAGCTGCATGAACTCGCTGATGCGCGCGAGCCGGCGATGGCTTGACGTGAGGAGCGTGGCGGTGCCGAGATAGGCATCAACGGCCGCCCGGATCACCTCCGACGGATTGCAATTCTGCTCGGTAGCGAGCGCGAGGATGCGATCGTGCTGCTGGCGGTTCAGCCGAACCGTGCAATGCCTGGTAGTGGACAAACCAGCCTCCTAGCAGAGAGGCTGGTGGGGATCGAAAGAGGCGACGAGCCTTATAGTCGATCGCCGCACTCGGCGCAAAGGGTATTGCCGTCGCACGGACTGCGTGTGACCGCGTGGGACGCCTAAGCCTTTGGAATAGCTGGGATCGGCCCTAAGCGCCGGACCGTCCCACGGCGTGGCACGCACCAGATTGCTCGTAAGCCATTGACATACCCAGGAAACTTGCACCGCCAGGTGCGTAGGGTGTGCTAAATCTATCAGGATTGCTCCAGGTCCCGGGCGGTCCTGGTGATCGTCGTTCAGGAGTGGGTCCCGGCTCCGGCCGGGAATGGAGCCGCGCGTCGCGCGGAACCGGCGCCGCGGGGAACGGCTGGCGCGAAAGGGGGAACCTGCGGCCTGCGTCGCCAGCTGTCCGGAACGTCCGCGGCTCGGATGCGAAGGCCGAACCCGATCGGCAGGGATCGTCACCCGAATGGGCGAAGACGGCGCGTGCCGGCTTCGTGAGCGTGTCTTCGACACGCGAGTAGAGCCCGTGCGGCGGCGCCGGAAGGTGCCGCCGAGCCGCCCGAAACATGCCAAGCCCCTTGAATGCGCGATCAAGGCGCTTCAACAATAGGCCGCGTTCACGGCCCGATCAGCTTTGAACAGCGAGGCCCTTATGGCACGGACTTTGGAACAGGAACGACAGGCGCTCGAGGAAGAGGAGCGCCGGTTGGCGGAGCGCCGCGAGCAGCTCGCGAAACGCGAGCGCGAGGAGGCGATCAGGACGATCGAGAAGGCGGGGCTGCTCAGGCTCCCCGCCCCTCGCCTGGAAGCGCTGACCAAGCGCATCAAGGCGCTCGGAATCGAGGAAGTGGAGCGGCGGCTCGCGGCCTGAGCCGGACCCGCCGCGACGCAGTCGCGGCACGGGCATGGGGGGCTCGATGCCCCTCATGCCCGTATGCCCCGGCAGCAAAAAAAGGGAGAGGCGTTTCCGCCCCTCCCTGTCGTTTCAGAACTCGTCGGACATGCCGCCCGGGACCGTGTGCACCACCCGGTCGATGAGCGCCATCGGCAGCGCGCCATAGTCGCCCTCATCGATGGCGATGTAGCCCCGCGTATCGTCCTCGATGACGTGCTGGTCGAAGAAGCTGTGGAGTGCGCGGCGCTCGGCGTATGCGAGGGCGGCGAGGTAGGCGGCGGCATCGTTGTGAGCGCTGGTGGGGTTGATCTGCATCGGAGCCTCCTGTCGTCTTGAATGACAGGGGAATGGCCGTCGTTGAGGGAGACGCCGGGTCAGGAACGGAGGCGAAGCCGGAGCCGCGAAGCGGGGAGCGGGGGTGCCGATTTTGTCGTGGTCGGAGTGGAGCGAAGCGGAGCGCAGGCGGCGGCAAAATTGGGGGCACCGCTCATTCTTGACGCGGCGTCTCCCTCAACGACACACTGGGAAGTCTGTGAGAGATTTCATCCTCTGATCTGGGCGCGACGGCTGGCGTGAGCAGCCTCGACCGCGGCGCTCGATTTGACACGCGGGAATGGTCCGGCCACGTGCGGCGGGACCGCGAGATCTGATCGATCTTGGGGCCGCCGCGCGGGCGCGCCCAACCATCATTGACCGGGAGGCGCAAACAGCCGGCGAGCAGTCGCGGGTTGGTTCGCCGATATGCCTATGTTAGTCCGCAGGGGCGCTGCAAAGCGGCAGCGCCGGGACTGGTAATCCCGTCCAGAACGGCAACTCGGTGTGGTCTCACGCCGGGGTGCCTGCGCATATGTCCAGGTGCCCCGGCACTAAAAGCGTAGGCGCATGTCTCGACGTGTTACCAGCCCCGGCTCCCGCGCCCAGCGCGCGGGAGTTCGTTGGACGGGGCGCTCCGACGCGACCGCTGGGATCAGGTGCGCCCGGGCAATCGAAATGGACGATCTCGATACGGACCCGACGCTCCAGAAAGCGATGGCGCTCGCGCTGATGCGGCAGGCGCTGGAGTGGCTGGAAGCGGCGGACGAGGAGAAGGCTGCCGCGCACCTCCGCGACGCCGTGGATGCAGTGCTGAAGCGGGCTCCGCAGATGGATCGTGCGGCGGCATCCTGACGCGAGTGAGAGGCCCGGCTTTCGGAGCCGCTGAGGGCGCGCCAGCGAGCTGGCGCGCCCCGCCTGGCGACCGGTTCTGGGTGAGGCTAGGCCCATTCCAGCCGGCAGGATTCGTCGGGAGCCGCCGCCGCGACAAGGCGCTCGAGCCGTTCGATATAGTGGGCGATGCCCTGCTCGGCCGCGTGCCGCCGGACGGCCGGGCTGGCGAGGCGTTCCCGGATGGTCTCGATCGCGGTCTCGCCCACACTTTCGGCGCCGAGGCCGAGGCTCTCGAGCAGCGCGAACGCGTTGCTCGAGGCGAGGTCGAGTTCGAGCCCCATATCGGTGGTGAGTGCCACGGCCAGGTTGATCGTGCCGGCCGCCTCGTCGCGAAAGACGCTGACGCGCCGCCCGCGAAACTGTGCCTCCTCGACCACGGTGATGACGTCCGTGGCAAAGTCGAAGAGGCGGGCGATCGACGCCAGTGAGAGCGGGCAGACGCGAGCCTCGAAGCGGTAGGACAGAAATGCGTCCTCGGGAGCGTCCGGGTCGAGCAGCACGGTGCCGATCCGCTCGCCCTCGGCGCGCAGGAAGGTGCGAAAGGCGGCGAGCTGGCGCGCGGTAATGACCGCCAGCGGGCGGGCCTCGTCGTCAGCGGCGGTGGCGATGCGAAACGTGATGGACATCTCGTCCTCCCCTGTTGAACGCTCCCATCCAATCCCTCTCCCCTTGGCCGCCTCGCGGGACTGCAGGTCGGCGGCGCGTCGGCGCCGGCTCCTCGCGGCGCGAGGGGGCTCGATGCCCCCGAGCGCCGCCCGTGACGCAGCAAAAGGAGGAGAGGCCCCGGCCGTAGCCGGAGCCTCTCCGCCAGGGCCTCACGCCCGCCGTGCGGTGCGCTGGTGGGCGAGCCGAACGATGTGCAGCGGCACGCCTGCCTGGCGCAGCTTCTGGGCGAGGTTCTGCTGGATGCCTGAGCCCTCGCAGATGACCGCCTCGACCGGCTTCAGGCCGAGGATGCGGTCGTTCCGGACGAAGGCCGCGCGGTTGCCCTGGCTGCGGTCGAGACGGAACTGGATGACCTTGACGCCGCGCGATGCCGCCCAGGCGTGTGCCACCGCATCGCAGCCCTTGGCCTGCGCCGTCGTCGCGAGGATCAGCTCGGGGATGCGGGCCTTGATGCTGTCGAGGCCGTTCCACAGGAGGTCGGCATCCTCCCAGACCTGCCCGCCCGAGAAGGCGACCACGGGACCCTCTGGTGCGAACTGCTCGCGGCGTTCCCGCGCGCGCGAGGCGAGATAGTCACGGGCGTCGATCATCGAGGCGTTGAGGGCGCTGGAGACCCTGCTGCCGCGGACCGGCGAGAAGGGCTTGCCGGTCTCGACGCGGTACACCTCGGCGGCGTGATCGCGCATGCATTCCATTGCCTCGCGGCACCCCTGGAGGGTCTGGCAGAGCAGCTGCGTGTCCTCCAGTTCGGTCGCGTAGATCTCGGACGGATCGTAGTTGCGGGCGAGTTCGCCGAGCTTCTTGGCGGCATCGTCCTCGCGCCCTTCGATCCGCTTGGCAACGACGTGGAAGCTGTTGGCGAACCCCCAGGCGAGATCGTTCGCGAAGGGCTCCATGCGCGTGTCGCGAAGGACATCGAACATCGTCTGCATCATCATGTCGACGGCGGCCCGGACCTGCTCGGGATCGGGCATGTCGAGTGCCTCCGGCGCGTCGACGATGCTGAGCTTCGCCATCTCGTTCGGCTCGATGAAAGCGCCGTCGTAGGTCTGTGTCAGCTCCTCGTTCTCTCGGCTTGCCGCGATGTGGCTGGCGAGGTCGGCGAAGTTGGTGAAAGTGGTCTGCATGATAGCCTCCGTTGGATCTCATCCACTCGATGAGGCTTCTCCTTCGACGTGCGGCGGTCGGGTCGGTCAGGGACGTTAACCGGGAAGCCGGCGCAGCCGGACCCCGGTTAGCGCCGCGCCAGCGGGGAGCGGGGGAGCCGATTTTCTCGGGCGCGGAACGGACGCGCAGCGGGCGTTGCGGGCTCGTGAAAATTGGGGGGACCGCTCATCCTTGACGGGCTCGAATCCCCGCACGTCATATCTAGGAAGTCAGAGAGAGAGATTTTTGGTCACCACGGTGCAGCCAGGCCCCCCGCAAGGTGATCGTCACCCGAAGGGCGGAGACCCGCGCATCGCGGGGCTCCGGGAGCCGGAGGCGAGTAGAGCGCCGGTCCCGGCCTGAGCAGCGCGAAAGGCCGGGATGCGCCGCCCTCCAGCGGATGCTCTGGTGCGGCGATTGCCGGTCGCGCGGAGGGGGACGATCTGACAGGATCGCGCGCATGAAGGATCCGTTTGGCTTTCCCGAGAGCAGCGTCGAGCGCCTCCTGCGCGAGGAGCGCGATCGCACCCGGCGCTACCGCGAGCTGCTCGGCGGCGGCACCGCCGCCCAGGTTATCCTAGAGGCGACCGACGTGCGAAAGCGGCTGGCTCTGGACTTCGGCGCTCCCTATCGCGGCGTCCTCGATATGCTCGAGCGGGATCGTCGGCACCAGCGCGATTTCCGGCAGCTCACCAGCAGTGCCTGGGCGCTGTCGATCTCTGAAACCGCGCGCAGCATCGTCGACCGGAACGCAGGGTTGCTCGACGACCAGCGTCGCCTCTCGAGCAGCCTGCTCGACACCGTGAAGACCTTCGATCTGAACCGGTCGACGATGGCGAGCGCGATCGCCGCCGCGGCGACCGGCGGGACCTACCGCCGGATGATCGAGGACGCGCTGCCGCGCCTGTCGGCATTTGGGGCCATTGCCGAGCAGATGCGGCTGCTCGATGCGATGACGCTTCGCGCGAGCGAAGGCGTGGTCCAGTCGGCGACGGCGCTCGCGGCCGAGATGGTGCTTGAGACGCAGCGGATCGCCGAAGCGATCCTTGCGGCGTCGACGGACGAGGAAAGCGCCGAGCTGCAGGGCCGGCTGATCGACCTCATCGTCGGGTTCGTGCAGCAGCTCGGTCCGCGGACGATCGCCGAGCTGCACGAGATGGGCCTGTTCCAATGGTCCGGCTGGCTGGCCGGTATTCTCGGCCTGTTGCTGGCGATCGCCGCCCTCCATCCTGATCAGTCGCCCGAGGAGAAAGCGGCGTTCGCCGCGTTGAACCAGAAGGTGGAGGCGCTTCAACAGGAGACCCGTCGCTATCACGAGGCCGAGGCGCGCGCGGACGAAGCCTATGTCGCGGACCTTCCAAGGGCCGAGCTGAGCCGGGATGCGACGTTTCGGCGCGAACCGCGGCGCGAGGGCGCCGTGGTGCTGAAGGCGCCCGACGGAATGGCGCTGGCGATCGAGAGGCGGCAGGGGCGCTGGCGCCTGGTGGTGTATCGCGATCCGCTCACCGGCCAGCTTGCCCGAGCGTGGGTCCATGCGAGCGCGGTGTCGCCGCTCGCGCCGCCCGTTGACGCTGACGCGCGGTAGCGGGGCTCGACCGATCCGGACGGCGCCGGAGCGCCGCCCGGGCATTCGCTCAGAAGAAGTCGAGCTTGTCCGCGATGATCTCGCAACCATAGCGGGTGATGCCGTCGCGGTCTTCCCAGCTCGAATAGTGCAGCCGGCCCGTCACTGCGACGACATTGCCCTTCTCGCGCGACGCGGCCGCCTTGCCAAGGCCGTTGAAGCAGGTGACCTTGTGGAACTCGGTTTCCTTGGCGGTATAGCCGGTCGCCTCGTCGACATAGGTCTTCCCGTCCCTGAGCTTCACGCGGTCGGTCGCGACGATGAGGGTCGTGACGCTGCCGCGGGTGTCGGGATCCTTGGCGACCCGGCCGGCGATGTTGACGTTGTTCATGGCGATGCTCCTTGTTGGGTCCAGCGGCCTTTCCGCCGGTGCCACCGGGGAGCGGCGTGCAGGCCCGCTCCGCACCGGAGCGCGAGCGGAGGGGAACTCCTGAAGGGAGCTGGCGCGGGCAGCCGCGAGAGCGGCAACACGGGCGACCGGCAGGGGTTGCGGGGCCGGCCTGTCACGCCGCAGGTGGCAGGAACAGGCGGAGGAAGGCCGCGGCGCCCTGGGACGCGGCGCCCCTGCAACGACCAACCGCCGGCCGGCGGCTCAGACCGGGGTCGGCAGGCTCCCGCCCCGGTCGATGACGCGGAGGTGCAGATGGGGGACTGGCTGGCGCACTCCGAGCGAGACGGCCGCCGTACGCGGACCGTGGGTCTCGATCGAATGGCGGACGAGACGGCGGCGCTCGGCGTTGGTCAGTGCGTCCCACCAGGCTGGGCTCAGATAGCTGTTCTCGAGATATTCGAGACCAAGGCGGACCGCGGCGGCGGCGTGGTCATCGTCCCCGAGGTCCTGGTAGGACCGCACGAAGCGCTCCGCCGGGCCCTCGGGCCCGCCGGTCCACCCGAAGACGATGACCGACTGGCCGCCATAGGATGTGATGTTGAGCGTGACCTGTTCGAACGTACCCGTGCCATGGGCAAGTCGTTGGAGCGGGCGACCGGTCAGATCATTGTCGGGCAGGAACGCGCCGCAGCAGACCAGTGGCAGGAGCCCGTTGAAGCGTGTCCAGGCATAGGAGAAGCCGTTCGCGTCCCGGGCTCGGACCCGCGCGTCATAGGCCGCCTTCCGGGCGCGCGTGCCGGCCTCGCCCGCGAGAGCGCCGTGATGGAAATTGCGCGCCATGTTTTGGGCGAGTTCCTGGTCCTCGACGGGCAGGCCCTCGTCCAACCGTGCGAAGAGCGGCGCTACGGCAAGCATGGCGCGCTTGAAGAAGGCTTCGAACGACACCGCGCGATAGGCGAAGAGCAGCGCCTCCCAGGCGCCGATCGCGCAGTCCTTGTCCTCGATCGGCTTGAAGAGATCGTTGTCGTGGGTCGAGCAGAAGCCCGGGAAGACCGAAGCGTCGCCGATGCCCACCAGCCGCGGGTCGAGGCGGCCACCATTCTTCTCGAGCCCGCCCATCGTCGCGATGAGAGAATAGACCTTCCCAGCGCGCGAGATCGCCCGCAGCCCGCCTTCCTTCTGGACAGTGTGGGCGCCGATGATCTCGGCGCCACATGGCTCGCCGGCCTCGCCGGCATAGGAGCAGTAGCGTCGGCGCAGCTCCTTGCGGAACGCCTCGGCAACATGGTGGTGGTTGAATTGCGGCAGCCGCTCACGCCCGTCGTGACACGCCTTGAACTTCCTGCCCGATCCGCACCAGCACGGGTCGTTGCGGCCGATCTTCGGCGGGCGGTGGACGCGGGGCGGCCGGTTCAGGGGCATGAACAGCGAGGGGTGCGCAGCGGGAGGCGGTTGGATCGGCATGTCTTGGAGGTTGAGCGGAACAGGGTTGGACGGCGTGCCGGGCAGACGGAGAGGACCGGCGACTTTGGGGAGCTATCGTCACTCGGTGCGAACGCCTCAATGGACGTCGCTCAGCCAATTCTCCACCTTGAGGGCCCGGACGCGGGAGAACTCGCCGATGTTGGCGGTCACCAATGTGGCGCCGAGCGCATAGGCATGAGCCGCGATGAAGAGGTCGTTGGGCCCGATGGGTTTGCCCGCGCTCTCCAGCTCGGCTCGGATACCGCCATATTCAGTGTCCGCCGGGACATCGAGCGCAAGCACGGACACGCTGCCGAGGATCGCCTCCATTTGGGCCAGGAGCCTGGGGGACCCCTTCTTCGCGCAGCCGTAGCGCAGCTCGGCCGCGGTGATGATGCTGACGCAAATCGCATCGGCACCGACTTGCGCGATCCGGGTGGCTACGGCGCCGTGCGGGTTTCGCGCGAGTTCCGACACGATGTTGGTATCGAGCATGTAGAGCTGGGTCACAATTCGATGGCCTTGGCCGGAAGCAAGGTGCTGTCGATGTCCGGGAATTCATCCTCGGGGCCAAGGGGTTCGAGGCTCGCAAGGACCTCAACGATGTTTCGGCGGCGGATCGGCTCGATGACCAGTCGATCTCCCTCCCGGTGGATCATGACCCGATCTCCAGGCAGCTCGAAATCGGCCGGGATGCGCACTGCCTGGCTCTTGTTGTTGCGGAACAGCTTCGCTTCTCTGGTGACCGTTGCTTCATGATCGGGCGTCACGGCAGACTCCTTTGCATATACATAGGCATATACATCACTGGGTGGGTTTGTTCAATGATGTGTTGCCGACGGGAAGAGAACGTGGTCGCACGCTGGCAAAAAAAGGGCCCGCTTCGCGGTGATGCGAAGCAGGCCCTGTCGTGGCGTCGGCGCGCAGAGGAGCTGCGCGCCAATCGGTTGGCGGCGATCAGTCCGCCATCTCGGGCGTGCGGCGCCGGCGGCCGCCCGGCGCGGGCTCGCTGCCGCCGAACGCGCCTTCGGCCGAGGACTCACCCAGACCGTCGGTTCCCACGGGTGCGGCCGGCTGCTCGGTCCCCGGCAGCGGCGGCAGGCCGTCGTCGGTTGCGACCGTGTCGGTGGGCGCCTCGCGGCGGCGGGTGGGGCGCGACCAGACGATGTTGTAGGAGCCGTCCTCCTGGCGGAACGCCGAGATGTAGAGCGGCTTGTCGAGGCTCGGATCCTCGATCTTGCCGTTGAGGAAGGTCTCGCCGGTCGAGTTGGAGGCGAGCTCGAAGAGGGCGCCGACCTGCACCCACTGGCGGGCGGCCGACAGTGCGAGGATTTCGAACTTGGGCGCGCGCGGGTTGGTCGACTGGACCGTCCGAAGCGCGATCACGATCGCGACGGTGAGCGTCGAGATCTTGCCGGTGTAGGTGCCGCTGGCGTTCTGGGTGATGGTGCCGATGTTCATGGGAAGTCTCCTGAGATTGAGCGCTCGAACCCCTTGTCCGAACACTCTCTCTCACCCACTCAGCTCCTCGGCCGTTCGGCCGAGTAAGGCGCGTCAGCGCCGCTCCGACGAGCGCCTCTTCGGCGCCGTCGGGATCGTACCGTCGTCGCAGGTGCCTCGGCCCTAAGGCTCAGGCTTCGACTGCTCCAGCGTCTGCGGGTTGCTGCTTGCGCCGCCGCGGCGTCTTGGCGCCGGCCTGGGCGGGGGGCGTGTCCTCGGCCTTGGCGCGGCGGGCGCGGGGCTTCGGTTGCGGAGCGGGCGCGGCGTCCCCTGACGGCGGTGCTGCCTTGGCGGGCGCTTCGGGCTCCTGCCGCTTGCGACCCAGGCCGAGACGCTTGGCTACCTCGCGCCGCTGCGCCGAGTAACCGGGCGCCACCATAGGATAGTCGGACTTGAGACCATAGCGGACGCGGTATTCGGCAGGGGTCAGGCCGTGGCTGCTGAGATGTCGCTTCAGCGACTTGTAGGGCTTGCCGTCGATCATCGAAAGAATGTGATCAGGCGAAGCGAGGCTCTTGCGCACGGAGACGGCCGGCGTGAACTCGGGCTGGGCCGCCGGTGTCTCTTCGGCGGGTGTTTCGGGTTCCTTGGCGATGCCGGCGATCGCAGCGTGGGTCTTGGCGATGAAGTCCGGCACGTCTTCGGGTCGGATATTATTGTGCGCCACGTAACTTGCGACGACTTCGATCGTCATCGCGACAAGGTTGTTCTCTTCCGGCAACCGCACCTCCCACGAAAGGATACGCCCTGGCGATCTTCGCCCGACGACTTCACGTTATGGCGCGCGATGAATGCCGCGCAAGGTTTGGCGCCCCTCGGGGGGTGTCTGTGGCGGCCGCGGTTCGAGAAATTCGGGTACGGAGGCCCGGTCAGGTCGAAGCCGAGACCGGCTTGCGCCAGAGCGCAATGATGTCCTGCATCTCCTCGGCGAAGCCGAGGGCATCGATGTAGATAGCGCCGGGGCGTTGTCCGAGATAGCCGACGATGGTCGCAATATCGTTGGCGACAGCGACATCCAATCCGAACAGGTCGGCGATCTCGAAATGGCCGAGATCCGGCCCGTTCCACCACGCCATCAGGAAGTTCGCGACCCGGCGCGCCTGGCCGGTATCGCTCATCGCGATCGGTATCAGCCGGGTTAGCGCCGCCAGCATCGCGTCGTGATCGGTGGGTATCGAAGTCATCGGCATCTCCAGCCACGATGCTATACGTCTGTGCCGATCGCGCAATCGCGACGTTCGGATCAAAGGCGCAGGGGCTCCGGCATCGCCAGCCATTCGCGCTGGTCGTGCGCGAGCGGCACGTCATGGTTCGCGGCCTCGGCTTCGCTGAAGACCCGCGCGCGCGACAATCGGTCAAAGCCGGCATCGTCGTTCCAGAAGCTGAGCCCGTGCTGCGGATCGCGGATCGCGAGGACGAATCCATCGGCGCCTTCGTCGCGCGCGCGGGCGATTGCACGGTCGAGCAATTGGGTCGTGTGGCCATAGCTGACGCGGTGTTCAGTAATGACGACATAGCCGCCGCCGAACTCCCCGACCCGCAGCCTGTCGCAATCCGACGCCCATTCGAACCCGAAGGGCAGCGCCGAGCGCGCGCAACGTTGGATCAGCTTGGCCGCGACATCGATTCCGAACTGCTCGCCGGAGAAGGTCACGAGCACCTGGCCGAGCTGGTCGGCCTCGCTGAACGCGACATGGAAATCGAGATAGGGATATTGCGGATCCTCGAAGAGGTCGAGCAGTCCCGCAAACGGGTCCTCGTCGCCGCGCGGGAACAGGGCGGCGAAGTCCGGGCGAAGGCTGGCATAACGCGCTTCGCGAACGTCGCTCCCGGCCTCGGTGTCGTCGATCAGTTCCACCGCGGCGATGACCCGGCGTAGCATGCCGGCCTCGGCGACGGTGACGGTCAGGTCGAACGCCGCCTTGGTGTAGCTATTGGACATGGTGCGTTCCGGCAGTCGAGGGGAGCGCGGAAGCGGCATCCGCAACGACGAGCGCCGGCACGACGAATTCCGCTGCATCGAAATGAGCGAAGATCGCATCGAGCGAGCCAAGCGCCGTGATGATGCTGCGGCTGATGACAACCTCGTCGTCCTCGGTGACAGCATAGGACACCGCCTTGCCGTCGCCGATGGCAACGACGCGCTCGGGTCCCCACTGCCCGGAATAGCCCCCGCACCAGCGTACGAAGGGGACGCGATGCATAATGCACCAGTCCTCGATCTCCTCGAAGCGCCCGCCTGCGACTTCGTGCGCAAACAGGCGAAGCGGCTCGCCGTCGACGCGATGTTCCGGCTCGAACGGATCGCCGTCCCACTCGACGGCAAGCCGGTCGGCGGCAATGAGTTCGGCAAGTTCTGCGAAGGCGGGAGCGTCAAGCGCGCCGCCGATGACGATGGAGGCGGATACCCGGTCGGCCATGATGGTCTCCTCTGGTTGGGCGCGACGCAGCGCGCACGTTCGGCCACCACGCGGTGATCGCGGGGACCGGTGATGATCGGGCTTTGGAAAGGATCGTGGCGGCAGCGGCTCGGCCGCGCCGGCATCTGTCTGATTGCAGCTTCAGTGAGTCGAGCCGAACAGGTAGCGCTTGGCGGCGACTTGCTGGCTGCCATCCTCGATGCCGATGGACGACTGCATGTCGGCAGTGAGCTGCCGGCAGAGATCGGGAGGAATGACGGCATGAGGCGCGACCACGGCGATCGCGGCCTCGGCGGAGAGGAGTTCGCCCGGCTCCGTGCCGATCCAGACGAGGGGCTCGCCTTCTGCGGGCTCGTCTTCGGTGCGAAAGAAGACTTGCGCGAAGAAGGTCTGAAGCGGCCGGTCCCATCCGACCGTCGCACGGACGACGTCTGGTCTGTCCGGCTTGGGCTGAAGGTCGTGACGGCTCATTCCATCGTCCTCCGGATACGATGCTGGACATGGCGCGCCGCGCCCTCTGCGCTGCTGATCGCCTTGCCGGCGGCCGACGCAGCCTGACGCGCTCCGGCCTGGCGAAGCAAGGTACGGGCTTCGCGCAGCCGCTCAACGGCTATCGCAATGGCGTGCCCGTCAGCGGGCGTGGCGAAGGCGATTCGGCGCATGGGCTTCTCCCTTGGATGGACGATGGATGCGGAAAGGCGCGTCTGCAGCGGGCCCGGGGCGTTTGCAGGGTAGAGTCCGACTTGCATTCACGCGCCGACGGCCCCGACCCGCTTCCCCTTCCCTTTCCCCAGGATCAGTCGTCCTCGGGCAGCATGATCGTCATGACTCGCGTGGTGACGTGCGGATCGCCAGGGTCTTCCGATCCCCATTCCAGCGCGCGGTCGTAATAGTCGATCGCGAAACGGACGGCCTGACCACGGACGGTGAACTCCCCGCGAGAGCGTTCCGGGCCATCGTCGCGCGTGAATGCGTAACCTCGGATCGCCGAGAGCAGCTCGGCTTGGGCGGAGAGCTCGCCGGCAAATGCGGCGAGGCAAGCCGCAGTGATGACGACGCGGGCAGTCGGATCGAGGCCGTGCCGGCAGCGGTCGTTGAGTTCGGCGATGCGGGATAGCTGGTCGGTCATGCAGCCTCCATCAGGCCAGCGTTGAAGGTCTCGATCCAGGCTTCCATCGTCGGCCGCTCGGAAAGCGGTACGATGCTCGCTGCATCCTGGAACCGGATGAGATTAGTGGGCGCATCGCGGCGAATGGCTTCGATCTCGGCTGCCGGGAGCAGCCGCTCGCCGCGGATGAAGTCGGTGATCCTGCCGGGCTTCGTCCTGGTCGAACGCCGCCAGAGCCCCTCGACGGTGCGCAGCCGAGGTTCCGCGCGCGCCTCGATGAGCACGATCAGCCTGAGGCACCAGGTTGGCAGCGCCCGTACTTCGTCCGGCTGGATGGCCCCGCAGAAGAAGCAGCTCGATTTCGGAGGGATCGGAAGACCGGCCTGCTCGATACGCGCGGCGCACCGGTCGCGGCTCCAGTTCCACTCGCGCAGCGGATAGCGGCACTCGAACAGCGGATCGTTCAACGCGGACGCATGCGCGTAGCGACGCGTGTCGGCAGGCGAGGCATCGTAGCCGATTAGCCGAACGACCTTCTGGCCTCGCTGCCACGCGGCCTGGGCCGGCGCCCATTGCTTGAGGTAGGCGTCCTGCGGCGCGACCTTCCACTTGAGGCAGCTATGCCGGCCAAGGCTGATGCTGGGGAGCGTCGCATTGGTGAGCACGTTGGCCAGGATCGAGTAATAGGGTGGCCAGTGCTTGAAGCGCTGCGGCACGTAGCGGACCACCTCATAGGGGATGCGCCGCGCGGCCATCCACGCCGCGATCAACTTCTGGTACTCGTACGTATCAGGCTTCTCGGCGCCGGGATCGGCCGTGAGAACCAAGTCCGGCGGCTCGCCCCGCGAATCGAGTTCGACGAGCAGGTCTGAGCGGAACCGATTAGCGCCCTTTGCGGAAGCAGTTATACTGAGCCGGCAATTCGAGTCGTCCTCGTAAGGAAAATAGCGGATGCCAGCGTGACCGACAAATCTGCCCGTTTGCATTCTGGCGCAACGGTGCGGTTCGCCCGAAACCCGGCACGACGGCCGGGGCAAAGATCGTGCACGGGTTGGTATCAGTCGATCAAGGCAAGCGATGCGCTACCTTATGAGAGCCTGCTCGAGCGCGATGCGCTGTTGCTTCTCGACTTCGATCCCGATGTTGCCCAGTTCGGGGTGCAACCGGAAACCTTCGTTTGGACGGAAGCGGGCAGACAGCGGCGTTATACCCCCGATATCCGGCTGGAGACGGTGGGCGGCGAGGTCATCTACCGACAGGTGAAGCTGGCCACGCGATTGGCGGCAGACCCCACATTGGGCGGACGGTTGCCAGCAATTGAAGCCGAGTGCGCGGCCCGAGGTTCCCGGCACGAAATGTGGCTCGACACGGACATCCGGCGACAGCCACGCTTGTCGAATGCGCGACGGCTGCGCGCAACGGTGGCGGTGCTGGCGGCAGAAAACCTCCACGCAATCCAGACCATAATCACCCGCCTCCCCTTTCCGTCGAACCTGGGCGCAGCCGCCGAGGCACTCGGCGGCCGGCCCGTGCATGTCAACATTGTGCTCGGCCTGGTGGCAGTCGGCGAGCTTGCGGTGGATCTCGATCGACCGCTCGATGACGACACCGTCCTCATGCGGGGAAGGAATGCAAAATGAACGCAACGCCGATGCGCTTCCAGCAAGGCGACACGCTCTCGATCCGGGACGATCAAGGTCAGGTGGCGCTGTGGTTGGTGATCGAGCGCAAGCGCCGTGGCTATCTGCTACGACCGCAGAGCGGCAGCGATGCGCGAACATGGAGCGACGATGAAATCGACATCGTCTATGGTGCCCGGCGGCTGACGCATCATCCTTGCAATGCGGACGGCCTGCCCAAGGCGATCGCCGAGACGCTCGAAAAAACCTGGGAGTTCTGGCCCGAAGAAATCCGCCGCGAGGCCGAGCGCAGGGACACCTATGTACGCATGGTCGACGCCATCCGCGGCGAGCATCCGACACTCATGGGCGCCTATGCCGCTGCCGCTGAGGCCGTGTTCGACGCGCATCATGAACAATGGGAACGCGAGGATGCCGCGCTTGCGGCCCGGATGGCCGCGGAGCGGCGAAAAGGGAACGGCGTGCCGCGCCGCACCAAGGCAGCGACCCGGCCCAATCCCTATACAGTGCGGGCGTGGTATAGCGTATGGAGCCGGCACGGCCGGGATGTCCGGCTCCTGATTCCGCATTATCATCGACGCGGGGCACGCCAACCCCGCTATGCGCGCGAGGACGGCGATCACCCCGATACCTACAAGCTCATGCGGCAGGCCGTGGAAGTCTGGTATCTGGGCATGCCGCGGCGTCGGAAGAACTATGCCTATCGCCGCTATGTCGATCTGTGCCGCGAACAAGATGTTCCTGCGGTCAGCGACCGCACCTTCCGGGTGTTTATCCGCGACAATTATACCGAGCGGCAGGAATATGAGCGTCGCTTCGGCCGGCGCGCCGCTTGGCTGAAGTTCGGCATCTTCGAGCGGCGGAGCCCGCCCGAACGGCCGCTCGAAGAAGTGGAGGTGGATCATTGTCTGATCGATCTGGTGGTGGTGCATCCGGAGAGCGGCCGCGCCTTGGGGCGGCCCTGGCTAACCGCGCTTCTCGATCGCGCCACCCGCATGATCGTAGGGGTGCATCTGAGCTTCGAGGCGCCGTCCTATGCCTCACTTCAGAGAGCGCTTGCGCATTCCTTATGGAAGAAGGATCTCTCCGGGCTCGCCCATATTGAGCATGACTGGCCGTGCCACGGCGTGCCCGAATGGCTGATCTGCGACAACGGCAAGGAGTTCCGGTCGCAATCGCTGCAGTCGGCCGCCAGGATGCTCGATATCGGCATCGTCAATCTGCCGGTGAAAATGCCATGGTTGAAGGGCGCGGTCGAGCGCGTGTTCCAGACCATCGGCGTGCAGGTGTTCAGCCATGAGGAAGGGACGACATTGTCGCGGACCATGGATCTCTATGATCCGGTGGCGCGGGCGAGACTGTCGCTCGAGGATATGCGTAGTCGCATCCTCAAGTGGATCGTCGATGACTATCATCACAACGTCCACGATACGTTGAAATGCACGCCCTATGAGCGCTGGCGAGAACTCAGCGCGCTTTACCCGGTGCGCCCGGTTCCCGACTTCGACCATATTGTGCGGCTGACCGGAGAGACCTTCTTCCGGCGCATCTCCAACATCGGCATCCAATATGAGGGACTGCTCTATGCTGATCGGGAAAAGCTCGAACCCCTGCTGGCGCGCCGCGGCGGGTTGGAGAAGGACTGGGAGTTACGCTACGATCCCTATGATCTGGGTGAGGTCTGGCTGCTCGACGACGAGCGCGGCGAATGGCTGATGATCCCGTGTGTCGACCAGAGCATATCGCGGGGCGTCTCCAAATATCAGCACAAGATCCATCGTTCGATAGCAAAGCGAAGCCTGCCGAAAAATGCGCCGGTGACGGTCGCCGATCTCGAAGCGGCGCGCGGTCTTGCCGAACAGACGGCGGAAGAGCTGCAAAGCAAGGCGAGCAAAGTCCGCAGCAAGACGCGGGCGGCGCGGTACGAGACCGACGGTCGCTACTTCACGCCGATCGAAGGCCAGAAACGACCGCCTGAAATACGAACGCAGGGACCGGCGGTAGAGACCGCACCACCTGTGGCGAAGCAGATACCGGCGCCATCGCCGCCCATCGTAGATCTCGACGCGGACATCGAGGCTCTGGTTGCACAATGGTCGGACCCGAAGCGATGACACATCTTCGCGCCGCGAAGTTATCGGCACGGCCAGCGGCACCCGACGCCGTGCTTGCGTTCGAGACCACGGTGATCCCACATTCGCGCCACACGGAAGCGAAGGCAGCGATCCGCGAGCTACATGGCCGATACCGCCCGCGCGAGGACAGCCGACGCTTCAAGGCCCGGGCCCTGCTCATCATCGGCTCTGCTGGGTCCGGCAAGACGACGGCGCTCGAGGACTATATGGCCGACTATCCCGACAGCGCGACTGAGGATGCCGATGTCCGCCGCATCGTTTACGTCGAAGCACCGGAACGGACGACGCGACGGGCGCTGGTGGGGGCGATCCTCGGCGCCTATGGCTATCGTGCGCGGGACCATTGGAACACCAGCGAGGTGATCGAGAAGATCGCCTTCTATGCCGAGGAGACGGGCACCGAGATGATCTTCATCGATGAAGGGCATCACATGGTGAACGAGAATAATCCCGACATGACGGCGGAAGTGACCGAGTTCATCAAGTCTTTGCTCAACCGTGTGAAAGTCCAGATCGTGATCGCGGGTCTTCCCCGGCTGCTCGACATCTCCGTCCCGGGCGAGAAGACGATGCAACTGCGCCGTCGGTTGCAACCGACGATCATCCTCAAGCCCTATGACTGGGCGACCCGGAGCGGTCGCACGATGTTCTCTGGCGTGCTCGGCGTCATGGAAAAGATGATGGGGTTGCCGGATGCGTCCGGCCTCGCGAAGCACGAGATGGCGAAACGCATCTATGTTGCAACGGGCGGCGAGATCGGGATCGTCTCCAAATATCTGAGCGAGGCCCTGAGCGTGGCACTGGCGATCGGCCAGCGGTCGATCGATCTGAACCTGTTGGGAGAGGTTCACGCGGGCTGGCATCCGATTTATGAGCCCGACGTCAGGGATATGCTCGACTTCGATGCGATCCTTGAGGATGAACCGTCAGTTCCGAGCGGCGGCCCGGCCCGCTATGACAACCCCTTCCTGTGTTCGGCCGAACGCCTGCGCGAAATCTGGCTGCGCGACTCTGTGCCTCCGTCGCCCAAAAACATGAGCCGCGTCACAAAGCTGCGCGGAAGGGGCGCGCAACCCCTGCGGCCCTTCGTGCGCGAGGGATTATGACAGCATCGGCAACTCGACTTGCGTTGCGGGTGCGGCCGGCAGCGTTCGAGCCAGGCTGGGCACTGTTCAACCGCCTTGCCTTGCGGCATGGCTGTGAAACCCGGCTGGAATTTGCGCGTCAAGTGCCGCTGGTCGATCGGACCGACTTCGTTCGGGATATGGAGCGTGGGCGACGCTTTCACGATATCGCGCGGCTCAGCGGCGTCCCGCTCGAAACATTGCTTCGTAACTCGATAATGCAGACCGAGGGTGGGAGCGCCCTTGTAGGTGAGCTTGTGAGCCGCAGCGGCAATATCAGTTATAGTTGTCACTTCGCCCGTATCTGCCCGGACTGCATGCGATCGGATATCGAGCAGGGTCACGGGCCGGTCGCCTGTCGGCCGTGGCGGCGCTCCTGGTGGGATCTGGCGAAGGTATCGAGTTGTCCTCATCATGGTCGAGCACTGCTGGCGATATGTCCTGCCTGTCGGCACGCGTTCCGCCGTTCGAACCTGTCACCAGCGCGTTGCACGTGTGGGCACGATCTGACGCAGGAATGTACTGAAGCGATCACGTCGGACGGCAGGATCGGCGATGCCTATCTTGTCGGCAGGCTTGGTGATGGCCCCCGCATCTCCCACGCATTCCTCGACAGCCTGGCGTTCGCGGACGCCGCCGAGATCATGCAATGGGTGGGCTCGGTCGCACGCTGGGGCAGATTAATCGTCAGCTGGCGCCGGCAGGAGCCTGCGGAGCGTGCCCGCACCATGACGGCGGGCTTTGCGGTCTGCGAGGACTTCCCCGACCAGTTCGAAAAGATGCTGGACGGGATGCTGGCAGCATGTCCGCTCAAGCGTCTGACGCCCGTGGGTGTCTATGGGCGTCTGCAATACTGGCTCGGTCTGTCCACCAATCCGGCTCTCGACCCAATCCGGGAGACCCTCAAGAATCATGTGGTGAAGAATGTGCCGATAACAGCAGGCACGATGTTGTTCCGCCAACCCGCAACAGAAGGCGATCTCACCACGCTAGGCGGTCTGGCGAAGCTCTGCGGCGTATCCGCTGAACGTATCGCGACCGTAGCTGCGGCATTGAGGCTGATCGACTCGCTGCCCAGCAACGCCCGGGGTATGGTCGTGCCGAAATCCCTCGAGGGGCCGTTGACGGCCTTCTTCCGCGAATCCTGTTCTCCCGAGGACGCACGGCGTTATCTTGGCGTCGGTCTCGGCCTATTCAAGGCGCTCATAGCGCGACACTATCTTCCCCGCGCCTTCCCGCTTGGTGGAGCGTCGATCCCGGCGCAGTATCGTCTGGCAGATCTCGACCGCTTCCTTACTGCTTTGCACGGCGATGCGCCCTTCGTCACAGCGCCGCCGCCAGGCAGCGAGACGATCCTGCGGGCCGTGCGCATCTGTTATCGGTCCTCGGAGACAATTATCGGCGGGCTGCTGTGTGGCCAGATCAAAGCTACGGGCCGCTTGCGCTGTGAACGGGGCATTGCGCAGATACTGGTCGATACCGACGCGGTGATCGCCGGCCTCGAATATGAGGACGATCCGATGTTTATGCTCATGGCGCAAGCTGCGCGGCACCTCGCCGTGACCATCCCAACGGTTGCAAGGCTCAAGCAAATGGGATGGCTGACAATCGACAGGAAACAGACGCCGCTCAGGATCATGCCCGCCTTGCGGCGAGCAGAGGTCGAAGCGTTCGGCGCGCGCTTCGTCAGCGCTGCCGAGTTAGCGCGTATCCCCAGGAAAGCTACCCATGCCGTCAGGGTTCATCACCATCTGCGAAATGCCGGCCTAGTGCCGGCGATCGCTGGAAGCCGAAAGCTGCAGCCCTTCTATGACCGCGAGAGCGCAGAAAAAGTGATCCGTGGGGTCTATCGTGATCGGTTGCCCGAAACGACTGCAGCAATGTGAACGGATCTGCCGGCACGGATGAGGTGGCGCGGCTGCGGGCCCGGCTCAAGGCGCTGGATGACGAGCGGGCAGCGGTGATCGCAGCGCTGGACGCCGTCGCGACGCAAAAATCGACCGAGCACCGAAAAGCTGACGCGATCTCCCTATTCTCCGACGCTCCGGTGACCGCGACATCGCCGACAGATAAGAAGGTCGCGTTGTTCCGCAGGTTGTTCGCCGGTCGCGAGGATGTCTTCCCACTGCGCTGGGACAATCGCAAGACCGGGCGCGGTGGCTATGCACCCGCCTGCGGCAATGAGTGGAAACGCGGACTCTGCGACAAGCCGCAGGTCAAATGCGGCCAGTGCGCACACCAGGCGTTCCTGCCCGTGACGGACGAGGTGATCGACAAACATCTGCGTGGGCGGGCGTTATCGCGATCGGATGCCGGCGACTTTGTGGCGGGCGTTTACCCGCTGCTTGCGGACGAGAGCTGCCGATTCCTCGCGGCCGACTTTGACAAGGCGAACTGGGCCGAAGACGCGCTCGCCATGATGGAAACCTGCCGCCTGCGAGGGGTGCCCGCCGCGCTCGAGCGATCCCGATCCGGCAATGGCGGCCATGTCTGGATCTTCTTCGCCGACGCCGTGCCGGCACGAACCGCCCGCGCGCTGGGCGCATCGCTATTGACCGACACGATGGAGCGGCGTCCGGAGATCGGGTTCGGCTCCTATGATCGCTTCTTCCCGAGCCAAGACACCATGCCGCTCGGCGGGTTCGGCAATCTGATCGCGCTGCCGCTGCAGGGGCACGCCCGCAGGCGGGGAAACAGCCTGTTCGTGGATGAGCAGTTGCGCCCCTATCCCGATCAATGGGCGTTCCTGTCTTCGCTGTCGCAGCTGGATGTGCACGACGCCGCGCGCATGGTGGCCGACGCGGAAATGCGCGGGCGGGTGCTGGGTGTTCGGATACCGGTGGATGACGAGCATGCCGCCGAGCCCTGGCGGATGACACCGTCACGGCGGCCGCCCTTGTTGCCTGTGGCCGAACCGCTGTCTGGAACACTCGATATCGTGCTGGGCGATCAGGTCTACATCGACCGGACTGGGTTGCCGGCGGCGCTAACCGCGCAAATCGTCAGGCTCGCGGCGTTCCAGAATCCTGAGTTCTATCGGGCGCAGGCCATGCGCCTGCCGACGTTCGGCAAGCCGAGGATCATCTCCTGCGCGGAGCTTCACCAGAAACATATCGGGGTGCCGCGAGGATGCCTTGACGAACTGGTCGCGCTTATAGCTGCTCACGGAAGCACTGTCAGGATCGACGACCAGCGAATGGCAGGGACTCCGCTCCCGGACGGTCTGTCGTTCCAGGGTGATCTCGAAGAACCCCAGCAAAAGGCGGTCGACGCGCTCGATCCGCATGATGACGGGGTGCTGGCCGCGACAACGGCGTTCGGCAAGACGGTGGTAGCCGCACACCTCATCGCAAAACGGCAGGTCAATGCACTCGTGCTCGTCCATCGCAAGGAGTTGCTCAGCCAATGGGTCGAACGGTTGCGAACGTTCCTTGATATCGATCCGAAGCTGATCGGCACAATCGGCGGTGGCAAGCGGAAGCCTACAGGCGTGATCGACGTGGCGCTGATACAGAGCCTCGTAAGGCGCGGCGAGGTCTCGGATCTGGTTGGCGACTATGGTCACCTCATCGTCGATGAATGCCATCACCTGTCCGCAGCGAGCTTCGAACTTGTAGCCCGGCGCGCCAAGGCCAGGTTCGTGCTCGGCCTCTCCGCCACGGTTGCGCGCAAGGATGGGCATCAGCCGATCATCTTCATGCAGTGCGGCCCGATCCGCTATCGGGTGGATGCGCGAACCCAGGCTGCCCGCCGCGGGATCGCCCATCGCACACGGCAACGGCGCACGGCCTTCCGGCTGCCGCAGACGCTCGCCATCATGGACCGACCGCCGATGCCCGCGGTTTATGCGGCGCTGGCGCAGGACGAGGCCCGAAACGATCTTATCTTCGATGACGTGCTGCGTGCCCTAGAGGCGAAGCGGTCGCCGATAATCCTGACAGAGCGCAAGGACCATCTCGAGTATCTGCAGGGCCGGTTATCCCGGTTCGTGCGGAACCTGGTGGTGTTGCGGGGTGGAATGAGCGCGGCGGAACGCAAGGTAGCGGACGCCGCACTGCGTGTGCCTGACAGCGAGGAGCGGCTCATCCTCGCAACCGGCCGCTACATCGGCGAAGGGTTCGATGACGACCGTCTCGACACGCTGTTCCTGACCATGCCGATCTCCTGGAAAGGGACGCTCGCCCAGTATGTAGGGCGCCTGCATCGCCGGCACGCGGGGAAAACCGACGTGCTCGTCTATGACTATGCCGATGATGCGGTCCCGATGCTCTCGCGCATGGCCGCCAAGCGCCACGCCGGATATCGCGCGCTCGGCTACAGCATCGAATAACCTATGGCGGAATCAATTATCGATTCTCGGAAGCCACCGGCGAATCGAGAACCGATTCTGCAGATGAGATTAATGGTTCTCGACGGCCGCTGGATGCCGCCTTCAACCGCCAGCGCCATATGAGATTATCGATTCTCCACAGAGCAGGGCCGTGGAGTCCACGCCGATACCATAGGCGAGGACGACCGGCGGCGGCGCGCACACCATGATGGTGTCGACCGGCCTCGGCGTGGCAGAGGTGATCATAGGGGCCTCGGGCTTGAACGCGGCTGAATGCCGCCAAACTCAAGGCCCCCCTCCCCTCGCTTGTCCGATGCGACATCGCCGGAGAGGCGGGTGTCTTCGGGCCGCCTCTCGAAAGCGGGTCTCGCCAGTTATCCGGCGGCCGTGTCGTGCTGGGGTGCCGGGACGGTCGGTTCGCCCATCAGGATCACGGCGATCGAGGGCTTGTCGTCGGGTCCGAGCCTGCGGCTGTCGAAGACGTTCCGGCCGCCCAGGCCGATCGTCAGCATGTCGAAGGTCGGTGACGTACCGCCGTTCGCGTTGGCGATGCGTGTCCCGTTGTCGTGATATTGGATGTCGACGAAGCTTGGCGGGGAGCCGCGCTTGTATTCGCCGAAGAAGAACGTGATCCGACGACCGTCGGTGGTTTTGGCGCTGATCGTGAAGTTGCCGTCGGGGATGTCGATCGGAAGCGTCGGCACGTCGTTGAAGCGGGCGAAGCCGATGCTTTCGGCATCGGCCGCGGTTATGACGGGCAGCTGCGTGATGTCAGCCATGGAGGGTCTCCTGATCGCGCCAAATGAGCGGAAGCAGCGCGTTTCGCGGCGGAAGGGCCTTGGGATACGGCAGGCGCGGAAGGGTGCGGCCGCGGCGGCGGGCCTCGCGCGTCAGCTCGAAGCAATAGGCGAACAGCCCAGCCTGCTGATGCGTGACGAGATGGCGCTCGCGCTGGAGCCGCCACAACCAGCTTCGCGGCTCCTCGCCGATACGCGGCCTCGGGACCCCCAGCGAGACGAGCTGATCGATTGCGCCGGCTTGGCCCTGCTCGCCCAGGCGGATCTTGGACAGCGTGCGCCCCGAGATCGTGATGTTGCCGACCCGAAGGACCGATCGCGGCTTCGTGACTGCGCGGTGGGCGGCCGAGAGCGCACAATAGACGCGGCCGATATGCCCCGCCCCTGGATCGCTGTACGACACCACCGCCTCGATCCCAGGCCGTTCCCGGCGCAGGTGGCGAAAGGCCCGCGCGACGAAGAAGCTCTCGCCGTTCTGCGGCACGGCGTCGGTCAGAATGAGGCGCGCGAGAACGCAGCCGCGGCGAGGATCGTCAAACCCGGTGTGGCGCGAGACGACGGCGCTGGTGGTCGGAACGGCGAAAACGGCAACGCCTTCGAGCGCGCCCTTGCGCGCGAACAGCCCCACCGCGAGCTGCGCGGCCGGATAGCGGGGCAGATAATGGTGCTGCGCGATGAAGGCGCGCGCGGCGGCGTGATCGATGACGTCGACGCTGTAGGCGCCGGGATCGATCAGCGTGAGATCGCGCGCCCACAGAGCGCGCCGTTCGCGCCAGCGCTGGCTGCGGTCGGTCTGCATGGGACGTGGTCCGTGGGTCAGAGGAGCGCGGGCCGGCGCGCGTGGCGGGCGATGATCGCGTGTGCGAAGGCGTCCGCACCTGCCTGGCTCGGGCAGGGGAAAAGATCATGGGAGCACAGCAGGCGGAGGCTGTGGTCGAGCTCCATCGCACAGAGCCAGCGGTCGCTGCCATCGATGTCGACGACGGTAAGCGCGAGGCAGCGCGAGCCGCCATAGGCGCTCGGATCCAGTGGATCGCCCGGAAAGCCGGCAAGCATCCAGAAGCGCCAGCCCAGGGGCGGCGGGTCCTCGATGCGGGCGACGATCCGGAAGGAGCCGGCGGCGGCATGGATCGTCGTCACGACGACATCTGCCGCCCGGCCGCGACCCTCAGCTCTGCAAAGCGCGCCTGGACGGCTGATCCTGTCGGATAGCGGTTCTCGAGCCTGTGGCGCGCCAGGATGGGCCGCCGTGCCGCGGCGATATCCTCGGCCTCGGCGAGGGTGGGCATCCGCGGAGGCCAGCCTTTGACGTATCTGAGGCCTGCCGGCATCGAGGCCTCGAGATGCCGGCGCTCGAGCTGGTCGGCCTTGGCGCGTTCAACGTCCGCGCGGAGCCCGCCGCTCAACAGATGCGGTGAGATGTCGGCGAGCCAGCGTGTCGGCTGGAATGGAAAGGTCGATCGCGCCTCGATGCCGACGAGCTCGCGATAAGCCTCGGTGTTCGCCGGGGCTGCGGCAGAAGCCGACAGGTCGTGAAGCGAGGCGAAGATGCAGTAGCGGCACGAGAGGCGCGTTGCGCCCCATATCGAATAGGCCTCGTGCAGGGTGATGCCGAGCGTGCCGTGAGCACGAAATACGTCTTCGCTGTTCCAATACGCGATCGGGTGCCAGAGGGTGATCGCGGTGCCGTGCCGGTTCCCGGCCTTGGCATGGCGAAGATCGGCCTTGGCGATCGGGGTGGCGGCGCGGTTGTGGCTTTCGTCGCGGCGCAGGCCCAGAACGGAGATGATCTGCTGGCCTCGCAGCATTCTGGCGAGCGCCGGACCGATCACGGCCGCCTTCATCTCGGATTGGCAGAAGCGGAGCGATGCCGACGACCAGGGACCAATCAGGTTGTAGGTCTCGAGCGCCTCGTAGCGGCGCTTGCCGCTTTCGAACCGCTGGATCCAGCGGTCGACCAGGTCGCCGGCCGCCCGGCGCACGACTGTCAGCGGCACGTCGGCGCTAGCGGCTATGCGCGCGACGGTATCGGGGGTCGAATCCCATTCGGCGCGGCCAAGATCGGCATGGATCGCCATCCGCCGCGCCCGCGGATGGCCGAGTGAATCGAGTTGAAGGTTGACCGCGAACAGGGCCGCGCTCGAGTCCTTGCCGCCTGAGAGGTTGAAGACGATCCAGGCGCCGGCGCGGATCGCGGCGACAATCTCGGAAGTGATGGCGATGTCCGGCAGGCCGGGGACGGCCGGATAGGACCGAGTGGCCGCTGCCGCGGCTGCGAGCTGGGCGATGGGTGGCATGACGGCTCCGGAAAAGGGCGGCGGCCTGGTAACTGGCGGCGTCAGGCGAAGAGGCGCTCGGACTGCCGGACCGGCGGCGAGAGCGCGAGTTCGCGGCGGAGCCGGTCGGCGAAGCGGTCCGGGGCCAGCAATTCGGCGATCGAGGCAAAGTGGTTGCGCCCGCCGGTATAGTCCTTGCGCCCCCTGCAGCGCCGGAACAGGATTTCGCGGCCGGCCCCCATCGCGCCCAGGCTGAGGTGGACGTACACCTCCTCGCCGTGGAGGGTGATCTCGCCCGAGACAGCCGGACCACCCTTGTTGGAGCGGACCTCGTAGCTATCGGCCTCCAGCCCAAGGGCCTCGGCGAGCCGGCGCATGGCAATGCGCCCCTCGCTGTGAAAGGTGCGTTTGGCAGCCTCGTCGTAGGCGACACCACGACAAGCGAGGGTCCGCAGGACAGGGTGGCGCCGGATCTCGGCGATCTGGTCCAAGCAGTTGCGGCGCAGCGCCATGTCGTCCGGGCGGCGTTCGCAGACAGTCCCGAGGTGGCGGGCGAGAAGGATGACCGCCGCGTCGATCTCGGGGTCCTTGCCCGCGTTGCGGCAGTCGGTGATGGCGGCACCGATCGCGTGGAGGGTGGCTGCCATCGTGGTCAGCGCGCTGGGATCGAGCGCCTGCTGGTGGCGCATCGCGACATCGTAGTGCATGGGGAGGTTCTCCGGGCTAAAGCGCACGTCCGCTCGCCCCTCCCCTTCCCCCTCTTCTTTTCCTGGCGGTCAGCCGCGCCGACGCCCTGGCCCCGGGGCCGATCGCGCGCGCGATGTGACCGGCATAGACACCGCAGGCGGCCCAGTATGCGGCAACCGGCGGCTTGCGGCTCTGCCAGCTCCGTTCGGCGCGCAGCCGGGCTTCGCTTTGGATGTCGAGCAGCACGGACAGCAGCGCGAGGCGCGCCTCCGGACTGAGCGCCCGGAGCCGGGCGACCGCCGGCAGGGCAAGAACGGGGTTGCGCACCTCGGCCCTGGAGGATCGAGCGCCCATCACGCGGGTCCGGGCAGCGCGGCCGATACGCGCTGATCCTGCGCCTCCTCGACCGCGGGAAGCGGGATCGGGACGCATTGCCCGCGAACGAGGTTGATGAAGCCACCAGCGTGGCCGATCGACCCGCGCCCGACGAGGTCGAACAGCAGCGCCAGAGCGTGGCTTGCCAGGACGCGGTTGACGAAAAGCGACTGCCGTTCGAGCGCCTCGGCCACCGAGCAGGACGGCGCATCGTCGTCGGGCTCCGTTTCGTCGGCGATCTCGGGGAAATATTCGACGACGGTCGGGAGGCGCCGCCGGTCGTGGGCGGTGGAGCGGCGAGGCGACCCGATCAGGAACTGCCCGTCTCCGGCGCGGTTGCCGAGGTCCATCCAGTAGGCGGGCACGGGCTTCCCATTCGCCAGATCGGCGCCGAGGGCGCGGCGCGCGGAAGCGGTGTCGACGCAGCTGATGAGGATATCCACGTCGGCGATCTTGACCGCTTCGGGAGCGCGGCCATGGACGGCTCGCCAGCAAAGGCCGTGCGCGAGATTGATCCGCTCGACGAGCGTGCGGGCCTTGGAAGCGCCGAGGTCGCATCGGTAGAAGGGTTGCCGGCCGAGATTGGCTTCGCTGACGACGTCGTCATCGACGACGGTGACCTGGAGCGACCGGGTGGAGATCGCGCGTAGCGCTGTCTCGAGCGAAGCCAGTCCCATCAGCATCTGCGCGCCATTTCCGCCGCAGCCGACTAGAAGGACCTTGATCGCGCGATTGTCGAAGCCGGCAGGAAGATAGTGGCGATTGGGGATGTCAGGCTGCATCGTCGTCTCCTGAAAACGGGCTGCGCGGCAGCGGCAGGAACATCCCGCCGGCGCACAATCGCGAAGCGATGGCGGGTCCTTCCGGTTGACCAAGACGGCCGAGCACCAGCGCGATCTTGGTGGAGTGCGCGTCGTCGGCATCGTCCGTCGCGCTGAAGAATGCCGCGCCATGCGCATGACTGTGGATGTCGCAGATGAGATGTTGGTCGGGCGCCAGAATCGGGGACCGATAGGTCACGCGGGACGGAGTGGCATCGTCGATCTGGGGGTAGTGGATCGAGAAGCTTCGCTCATTCTCGTTCCACAGGACGAAGGCGGCAGCTTCGTTGGGCAAGGCCGCTCGGAAGTGATCGAGAATCCGGCCGAGCAGTTCGCGGGGCATTAGCCCGCAGCGTAGTTCCGCCCGGCGCTCGCCGACGCTCCCATAAGGCAGGTAGGCGGGAAACGGCGGCGTGACGGGAATGTCGAGCTCGAGCCATGGCCGTCGCACGATGAGCATGACTCCGTCCCTCCCGACCGCGAGACATTGGCTTGTGCGGGAGGCGCGTACCGCGTCGATCGCGGGGGACCGACCGACCGGCGGAACCGGATAACAGGACGCCGCTGCGAGAATGGCGGCCGCGGTCGGATCGTCGGCGAGGACGGTCATGACGCCGCGCCTTCAGCGATCAGCCGCTCGAGCGTCATCGGTTCGGCGTTGGCCTTTCTCGATGGAGGTCGCTGGCTCGTGCCGGTGAACGGCCGGAGGCGCCTCACCGGGAAGCGCGTCGCCTGGCGCGCCGCAAGGTCGTCCCAGAGCTTCAGCAGGCCACCCTTGCCGGTGACGGTCAGCTCCTGCCCGGGATTGGGGTGCGTCGACCAGGAATCGAACAGCGCCCGCTCGAAGTCGGGGATGGCCGCGACGTCCAGCGTGCGCGGCCTCGGGATGTTCCCCCAGCAGAGAGAGCCATCGACGAAGACGTTGAGGACCGGCGAGTGGAGCACCCGCGTGGTCGCCGAGGGGCGCTCATTTTCGGCGAGTGCATAGACCCCGAGCCGGCGCGGCGTCGCCACGAACAGCTGGGCGGGATACGGAACGGGCCGGATCGTCCGTTGCGCGAGAACGCGCAGGCCGGCCGGCGGTGTGGACAGATCGAAATAAGCCGGGCGGACCTGCTCGGGCGTCCACCAGGCGAGCATGTCGCGATGGGCAACCAGCACATTGTGGGGAAGGATCTGAGGCGGCGCTGCGCGCCCGAGCGCCTCGGTCCATTGGCGAAGGTGGGCGCGGGTCAGCGGCGTGCCGGCGGCGATCGTCGGCCCGCCTTCGCCGCCATGCTCGACATGATGGATGCTGGCGAAGGCATGTCCATCCTGCCTGGGGGCGCGGTGGGGATCGAGTCCGCGGGGGGTCTCGGTGCGGTACAGGAGGATGGCGTTGGTGAGCACCATGCCTCCGGCGGTGGCTTCGAAATGGGCGCTATGGTCCGGCATGGGGGCCTCACAATTTGTCGGGATCGAGCTGGATCAGCTGCTGCGCAGCGAGCAGGAAGTGAGCGCCGGTCCGCAGCGACGCGAACCATCGCTCGACGTGCGCGGCCTCGGAGAGCGGACAGATCCCCGCGACATCCATGAAGCCGTATTCCATGCCGTGGCGTCCGACATCGTCCACCTCGGCCGCGAAGAACTCGACCGGCACGAGCGTCAACGGGGGCAGCGTCGAACATTCCTCAAGGCCGGGAACATATTCGTAGAGAATTTGCCCGTCGAAGTGCCAGGCGTTGCAATCTCCCGGCAGGAGCCGAAGCGCGTCGTGAGCGCTGCGGAGTTCGCGTAGTGCCTTGCGAAGGTCGAGAGGCAGCTTCGCCAGCGGCGCTGC
Organism: Tardibacter chloracetimidivorans; assembly: GCF_001890385.1. NCBI lineage: Bacteria > Pseudomonadati > Pseudomonadota > Alphaproteobacteria > Sphingomonadales > Sphingomonadaceae > Tardibacter > Tardibacter chloracetimidivorans. The sequence goes on from NZ_CP018221.1 coordinate 2,620,932, forward strand.
ATTCGCCGCGATCATCCATGCGGGCTTCTTGGCCTCCATGGTCGACGGCAGGGCGACTTCGTCGAGGTCGCCGGGATCTGCGCCGTGATAGTTGATGAGGCACTGGCGGGCGGCGTCATCGTCGGTCTCGCCGTCCCAATAGTAATTGGATATTTCGTCGAAGAGATCCTGGTAGCCGAAGATCGGCAGGGCAGCCCCCAGGGTCTGCTCGAGCGCCACGTAGGCAGCCGCGCGCCAGGCGATCGGCGCCTCGCTGGTCTCGATCCATCCGAGATCCAGTTGGCCGATGCTCTCGCAGATGATCACGATCGCCGGCGCTCCCTCGGACTCGCCGTTGAGCACGACCACGCGAAGCTCGGCGAGATCGATCGGACGCAGCGCCTCGCCAGCGGCAGAGATGAAAACATGCTCGATGCGCCGTCGCGCCTCGCAGCGGGAATATCGTCTCGTCGCCTTCTCGCGCGACGCCACCCAACGCCCGATCAGCTTATGGTGTCGTGCAAGAGGCTGGTCGAAGGTTCGTGGTATGTCCGGCGAGATCTCAACCGATCGGCCCGCGAGATCAGCCGAGCGGCGGAAGTCGGAGGCTTGCTGGTGGCTGAAGCGGCTCGGGGGAGTGGCTTCGGTGAGTGGGCTCGAGCGCGAGCTGCGCATGGAGGGCCCGGGCCTGGATGCTGCAGGAAGGCTGGGAGATGCCGGTTGCGTTGCCATCATCGAACTCGATCCATTCGAGAAGCGTCTTGCGCGGTGCGGCGGGGATGGCTCCGCCGTGGCGGCGGGGCACGATCAACCCTTGGTGCCGACGGCGCGGCGGTACTCGGTGACGTGGACGCCGCCGGTCACGCCAACGTCGACCGTCTCGGCGTTGAGGATCGCCGGGTAGAGCGTTGCGTGATAGGCTCGCAGAGCCTGCGGGTCGTGGGCGAGATGCGGCGGAACCGGGAGATCGATGCCGTCATATCGATAGGCGCGGTCAAGCTGGTTGATCTGCATTGGGGCGTACTCCTTGGCGTTGGACAGGGGCTCGAGGTGCTCACCAGAGGCTGGCGGGTTCGTCCGACTTGGCATCGGCCGGAGGCGAGCCCGGAGGCGGCGTGGCCGGCGAGCTGCTCGTCGGGGACGGTCGCGGCGCCGTGGAGGCGGCTTTCGCCTTGGCCGCTTCCGCCGATGCCGCGCGTGCGGCCTCGGCCGCCTCGCGCTGCTCGGAAATCTGCTCGGCGAGCGTTTTGCGCGAAGCGATGAGCTGGCCGAGCGCGCCGTCTGCCCCCTTGGCGAGTTCGATGTCGATCTCCGCTGCCGTCGCCGTGATCGAGATCGGCCGCAGCTCTCCCGTCTCGAGGCGCTGGGCTTTGCCCTCCGTTGCGCGAGGGATGACGGTCAACGTAACGGTCTCGCCCGGACCCGCGACGAGGTCGAATCCAAGCGAGTAGCGGCCGAGCAACGGCAAGAGACTTGCGATCAGCATGATTGTCAGTCCTTATTTCGGAGGGAGTGAGGGCCGTCAGGCCGCGATCGCGGAAACACCGCGGTCGGCTTCGGCGCGAAGAGGAGCCGGAGGAGGCCCGTATTTGCCGTCGAGGGTCATGCCGCTCGGCAGGCGGCCGGTCCAATCGAAGCCGACCGCGTTGAGCATCCCGGCGACGAGGTCGGCCTTCTTGGAAGCGAGCAGCTTCGCGAACGCCTTCTCGCCCAAGTGCGCGATGAGGCCGCACTCCTGAGCGATGAATTTGAGCTCGTCCTTTGTGTACCGCTCCAGGAAGGATCGATCGACACGCCAGCCGTGCCGGATGTCGATTGCGAACGCCCGGGCAAGGTCGGCGACATGCGCGAACGACTGCACGTCGCGCGCATAGGCCGCTGCGATCGCGGCAAGGGCGGTCGCTGCCTGCGCGTCCGAAAGCGCGCGGATCCCCTCGATCTTCTCTCCGAAGCTCAGGTCGGGAAACGAAGGGCTGACCAGCAGCCCGGCGCGGGACGTCAAGGTGGCCGGCTTGATCTGCGCGAGCGTACCCGTCAGGCCGGCGACGAGGATCGCAGCATGCGCATGGGAGGGATTATCGGCGAGGCCCCGGGCAAGCGCCGTTCGCCAGGTCGCCTCCCGAAGGTCGGCGGTGCGGCCGGCGATCGATTTGACGGAGACGGTCGCACCGTCAGCCCGGGCGGCCGGCTTGACGATCGCGCCGGACGACGACCGATTGGCTGCGACCGCGGTCGCTCGAACCCCTGGACGCGAGGCTGCACCGTCGCCATCGTCGTCGGTATTTGCCAGCTCGTCCGCGTCGGGAGCAGCTTCCCCATCGTCACCGTCCGCTTGCCGATCGGCGGCCTCGGCCTGTGCGGCAGCCGCAGCGCGCTCCTGGGCCTCGATCCGGGCCTTTTCGATTGCTTCGGTCTTGAGCTGGAAGCAGCCGGGATTGGTGCAATGGCCTTCATCGACATGGGTTTCGAAGAGGGCTCGTTGCGTTCCGGAGTTGAACGGGCAGGCCATGCATTCGGTCTTGTCGAAGCAGGCGTTGGCGAGATCCTGCGTGACGCGCATCAGGAGGTCGCGCGTTTTTCCGACGTCGAGACCGGAAGCGGTGATCGTGTCGAGAGCCTTGTCCTGCTTGTCCGCTGGAATGGCAGCGAGCAGCTCGGCATGCCCGACCTTGATGCGGCGCTCATCGAGCGCGAGCTTCACGGCGTCGGAGAGATTCGCGAGGGCGAGGCGGCGGTCGAATTTGGATTGGGACCAGCCGAGCCGCCGCGCCGCCTCTGCACGATCATTCTGGCAGGCGGCGAGAACCCGAACGGCGGCGTCCGCCTGCTCCGTCTCCGACGCATCGTCGCGATTGTCGTTCTCGTCGATCGCCGCTTCCAGCGCTTCCTGGTCGGTCATCTCGCGGATGACGACGGGCACCTCCCCTTCTGGACCGAAAGCCTCGAGGGCGGCCCGATACCTGCGGCCTCCCGCGACAACGACGTAGGTGTCGTCGACGTCGGCTGCCGGGCGGAGAAGCATCGGCTGAAGCATGCCGCGCAGCCGGAACGACGCGACCAGGTCCTCGTGCTTCTTTCGGTCGAAATAGCGACGTGGATTGTATCCAAGCATGATCTTGGAGAGCGACAGCGTCGTGGCTGCATTCGGATGCGATGGGGTCAAGGCGGGTCTCCTTCGGGATTGGCGTCGCGCCTCCTTCGCGGGTGCGCGCCTTCTTTCCGTCGAGCCTGATGCTCAACCCTGCCCTTCCCCCTCCCCTCTTCATTGCTCGGCGGCTTGCCTTCGGTGGATGTCAGCGGCCCATTGCTCGACCCAGGCTGCGGTAATCTCGTCATGGTCGAGATCGCCGGACTCGATGAGGTCACGGATTTCCGAACGGGCTCGCGCAATCGCCGCTTCCCAAGGATCGGACGGAGGGTTCTCCCGCTCGGCGTGGAGCTGCTGGGGCAGCCGCTGTGGCGGCAAGCTCAGCCTGCGCTGCTGGCCCGCCACCCAACGCTCCAGGTGATCGGCGACGAACTCGTCCGTCTTGGGGGTGCGGGCAGTGTGGGCCGCCCGTCGCGCGCTGATCCCATAGGCCTGGCTGTCGATCGAAGCGATCCTGTGGCGGAACGGAAGCAAGAATGGCAGCGCTGTCCCCTTCACGCCGAAGGCATGGAGCCGGACACCAATCGGCAGGATCTGGTCGAGGTGATCGACGACAGCGATGAGACCTTCCGGTCCATGGATGTCGCGCCGGCACATGCTTCCGACGCCAATAAGCGCCCCAGGCCGGAGCGAGCCCCAGAGGGCGTCGACGCACCGCTCATAGTCGGTCGGCCGCCGGCCCTGGATCACCGGGATCAAGGTATCGGCGTTGCCTTGGTCCTCGGCGAGCCTGCGGCAATCGCGGTTGGCGCGGATCGTCCGGGCGAGCCGGTCGATGACCTCCTCTCGGTCGGCGGCGATCTCGGCCTCGACGCAATAGTCGGCGCTCGCCCACCATCTGAAGGGATAGGCAGCTGCAAGCGAGACATAGTCCGCCAGCGACCATGGGAAGCCGCCATAGCGGGCCGCTGCGACGAACCCACCGGAATCGAGGCAGAGCGACGCCAGGCCTCGTGCGTTTCGAAGCTGATCGAGCCGCCAGCCCGTCCATTCGCGCCAGCCGCGCCGGTCTGACCAGCGCGACAGACAGTTCGCGGAGATCAGCGTGGGCTGCCGCAGCGTGCAGGCTCGCCTGAGGATCGGACCGGCGCCAAGGTGCGGAAGCCCGACGATGATCTCGATATCCATCGATTGCGCCTTCTGAATGGTGGGGAGACGACGCGGTTGACGGGAACTATTGTTCACGTTACGTTCCCGGTCGCAGGAGATTTGCCATGGCGGCCGCCAGATTCAGAGAACGGTTCGACCTCGACATCACGCTGCGGGACGCGGCGCTGGATGCCGACAACCGACCGACGCGAAGGATGATCGCGAACGCCGCGATCGGCATCGACGTCGAGGACGCCTATTATTCCGTCCGTGAGCTGCGCGAGGCGGTCAGCTGGGTCCATGAAGGCGTGCCCGGTGGCAAGCTGAAGCTGGCAGCGATCCTCGCGAACGATGGTGCTGACGACTTCCAGCGCTGCATCTACTTCTGCCTTGCGGGCCGCGGCGTCGTCGCCATGCTCGACGATCTTGAGTGGCTCGAGGACCTTCTGGAACGAAGGGGCCGCGTCGCGGGAGAGCAGAAGCGGATGAAGACCACGCTGATGCCGCTCATCAATCCCTATGTCGCCGATACGCCTGATGGGCCGATGGTGAAGCTCGATGGCGAATTCGAGCAGGGTCCGTCCTGGTGGGCGGAGACGATGCCGTCGGCCTGATTGTCAGGGGGCCGGTCGTCGCTCGCAGCGAAGACGCTCCCCGTGGCGCCAGCGTGATGGTTCGATCCATGTGCCGGCGAAGGCCCCTGCCCTGCTCGCCTTCGCTTGCGCGAACGCTGCCCGGTACCGGGTAGCGCGACCGGGGTCGTTCTTCAGATACTGGATTTCGGGCACGGCAAGACCGGCGCGGATGAGGCGTTCCCCGAGGTCCTTGCCGGCCATCGTCACCGTCGCGATACGTCGCCCGTAAGAGTTGGCAGCGGTGAGGCGGATCACCGCGGTCCTCGAGCGCAGGGCGTTCGCTGCGAGATCCTGGGCGGCCTTGCCGCAAGGCCAGCATCCGGAAGCGCGCTGGCAGAGCTGTCGGCGCTCGAAGGAATCGACGCCGAGCAATCGGAAGTCGACGGCAACGGTGTCGCCGTCGAGCGCGCGCGCCTGCGCTTCAAACGTCTGTGCGCCGCTCGGCGCGGCCGGACCGAGCATCACCATCGCGAGAAGGGAGGGTGCGAGGAGGCGCATCAGGACACCATCTCGACTTCAACACGCTCGCCGCGGCAGGGCATGGTGCAGACGCGGAAAGGCTGCAGCGGATTGCCGGTTCGCACGATGCTGACGCGGCCGGGCTGCAGGTCAAAAAGGCGCGTAGCGACGCGCTGGGCATTCTCGCGACTGCACAGGAGCAGACGCTTCGGCGAAAGGCCGGGGTCGGGAGCAAACATGGGGGTTCCTCTTCGGAAGACATGATACCGGCTCACCGGCTCAGGCAAAGATCGTCTTGTGGACCTTGGTGGTCGGCACAATTTGCCACTGCCGATCCATGAAGCGGCTGATTCGGTAACGACACCCGGTCTCAGGATTCCGGAAGCACAGCTTGCGGCCGCGCTTCTCGACAACAAACTCCTGGCCGACGTGACCATCGTTGAAGGTGAGCGGCGTCTCCAGCCTGATCCGATCGCCATCCTCGAGCTTGCGGGCCCGCCGCTTCAGATTCTCGGCGCAGCGCCGTCGCCAGTCGATGGCATGCTCCCGGTCGGTGGGGGTGAGAAGATCGAGTATGTGCCGCGGGCAGTGGTCCTCGCATGGTCCCATTGCTTCGGTCAGTCGGGTAGGATTGGTGCTGCTCATGGAGTCAGCCCTGATCCCCCCGCCGAACCGCACGTGCAGCTTTCACCGCATGCGGCTCTCCACTGTGACGAACCATCACTTTGCCGTAGATCGGGCAGGCGGCCTCTGTGAGTATCCCAGTGGCATTGCTCGCACAGGACCACCGTCCTGCGGGCGCGTGCCACCTTCATTCTCACGACAAAACCGCGGTGCGAAACATCGGCCATCCCCCGGATATGGTGCACCTGACACGGAACATCGGATCGACCGCAAGCCTCGCATTGCTTGGCATTCTGACGATCAACCCAGTCCGTACGTGAGTGGGTGAACACCTGCGTCCAAGGCTGGATATCAATCCTGGACGAGGTGGCCGGATCACGTTTCAGATGAGCCAGTTTCCAGACTTTGACCGATCGGGGCTGGCCATCGACGTCGTAGCCGATGGTGAATTCCTGCCCCGTCCTCATGCGGGCCACGACCGCTCGCACATTGGTTTTGTGCTTGCTGGCCAAGGTCTTGAACAAGCTCCACCGCTGGAGAAACTCAAGCCTGTTCAGCTTGAAGCTCACATCCTTGGCGAGAGCATAGTAGTTCGCAAAACCCCGCAATTCGGCGTTGTAAGCTAGGACGATCTCAACGTCGCTGCAGCTGAGCAGCAGGCTACGATGACGCGGCTTCAACACCGACAGATCACCATAACCTTTTGCAGAAGCGAACGCGTGGACCTTCTCCCAAGGGACATGCAGCTGCATCACTTCCGACGGCGGCCTACGAAGGAAGCTGACGGAACCTTGTCGGCTCCGGACAACCCGTTGGCGTGTCGTATATGTGCGGACCTCATATCCAAGGAAGGCGGCTCCATCGCTCGCCTTGCGGATACCGCTTTTCTCCTCGGACACCGTGAGCGCCAGCGCCTCGGTCAGGAATGCCCTGACTTCGGCGAACACGCTTCGTGCATCCTCCTTGCTACCGATAACCCCAATCATGAAGTCGTCCGCGTAGCGACAGTAACGAAGTCGGCGATAACCGGGGTCCATCGCGTCTCTCGACGGGATGGACCGCTTTTGCGGCAGTAAGGTTTGGATTTTGGCCAAGGAGGCCGCAACCTTCACCTCGTCGACATTGTCTTTGGCCCGCAGCATGGTGACGCGCTTCCGTTGTTTCTGGATGCGCCCAGCCAGTCGCCCATATTCCGGGTTCGTGGCACGGACCTTCCCCCTCTCGAAAGCCGCGATCCGTTCCGCCATGAACATATCGAGTTCATGGAGGTAGATGTTGGCCAAGATTGGAGAGACGATACCGCCCTGCGGAGTGCCGCTGTAGGTCCGGGTGTGAACCCGGTCTTCCATAACACCCGCCTTAAGCATGCTGCCGATCAAGCCGATGAATTTCTCGTCATCGATCCTTTTCCGCAACAGCCGCAGGAGGATGTCGTGGTCGATGTTCTCGAAGAACCCCGCGACATCCACATCTACGAGCCATTTCACCCCCGTCCATACGGCTTTGACGTGTTCAAGCGCCGTATGACACGACCGGCCCGGCCGGAATCCATGGGAGGCGTTCGAGAACACCGGTTCATAGATCCGTTCGAGCAGTTGCCGCGCCACTTCCTGAACGAGGCGGTCGTCGCGCGTGGGAATGCCCAGCGGACGCCGTTTGCCCTTGCCTTTCGGGATAAACACCCGACGCACTGGTTTGGGATCATAGGTCCCTGCCGTCACGCTGGCGATAATCGGGTCGAGGTCTTCCGGTCCGAAGTCCGCGAAGGTCTCGCCGTCAATACCCGGCGTCATCGCACCCTTGTTGGATCCGATCTTCTGGAGCCCCTCCTCCCAAAGGAGGCGAGACCCCATCAGACGATAGAGTCCATTCACCCTTTTGCCCGACGCAACGAGCGCCGGAATGGCCTCCAACCGGCCTTTCACAGTTTCTGGCAGCATCAGCACACCCCATGATCGGTGGTTGAAGAATCACAGCTGCCGCCCTTCCCCCGGTCTTCCCCGCTTTCGGCCCGATCGCTCGAGACCTTATACAGTTGCACCGCCGCCTCCGAAGAGGTCGATGTCCCGGGCATTACCCCGGGCATTTGAGTAATATGGCGGCTCCGTACCCATGCAGGCCGGCAGAAGCCGCCTGTTTAGGGCATCCCGTAGTTACGCTGAATGGAGATGCGGCGCGGTTAGGTGTCCCGTTCGTCCACTAAACCCCTCGACGAGAGGCGCACCGGATGGGCTGAGAAACAGGCGGCCAAGACATGAGACCGCTGTCATCATCCGGACCTGGCGTGACAGTCGCTTTCGCCAGTATCGCTATATAGATTGCTGCAGACTGGGATTTAAGCAGTGCGTGCCTATCCGCTTAAGGCATACACCCACTAGATATGGTATGGTGGGTCCATTGGCCTGAGTAGAGTTCGGCAAAGGTCGGCGCCTCGATATCACTGGCGATCCCGAGGAGGGATCGGAAGGCGTTGAACGGGTAGAAGCGGCGATTGAAGCGGAAAGTGAACTCGTTGAGGTAGGCTTGCAGATGCTTGGTGCTGACGCCGTGGTGGATGCCGTTGAGCCACGCTTTGAGGTTTGAGAACACCAGATGGACGATGGGCAGGAACTCTTCGGACACCTCCGGGTCGCCACACTGGGCGATGGCGTGATGGTCGTAACCGCCGCCCTGCAACCCGCTATAGCCGCTCCAATCATCGGTGATGACCAGCGTTCCCGGCTCGACCGCGCTCTGTACAAAGCCACCAAGGGCACCGGCACTGCGGTCTGCACCGATGGCCAATCGAACCCTTCCGGCATAGCGTCCGTTCCGGCGGCGGTCCTGGCCAGTGCCAGGCTCCCGGTGACGAACTTCGACGGCGGCGACCACCAGCGTTTTGTGGTGGGTTCCCCGGCCTTCGCCGCGCGTTCGCCCGCCGATCCAGGTCTCATCGACCTCGACATGCTGACCGCTCTGCCCGCCGATCCGATCCTGATCGGGGCGCACCATCGCGGCGCGCAGTTTATGGAGCAGGCCAAAGGCCGTCTCGTACCGGGTCAGGCCAAGCTGGCGCTGCAACTGGACGGCAGATATGCCGGTCGTCTGACTCGCAACCAGGTAAGCGGCCCAGAACCACACGCTGAGCGGGATGTGGCTTCGTTCCATGGCCGTGCCGACCATCAGGCCGGTCTGACGGCGACACGAGCGGCACATCAGGATGACAGGCCGAGTGGTGAAACGAAACGGATCGCCGACGACGCCACAGCGTGGGCACGCAAATCCATCAGGCCAGCGAGCTTTTTCAAGCCAGGACGCGCAAGCGCCATCATCCGGGAAAAGCCGCTGGAACTCGGGGAGGGATTTCGGGAACGGCAGCTTGTCGCGGTCAAGAACGTCCACAATCCCCACCCTTTACAACCGCTTTGGGTGGCACCAAGCCGCAGGAAAAGTCAGGCGCGCGCCACAAGGCAGCCACTAGATGTAGTGGGTGTATGCGTCAAGCGGATAGGCACGAAGCAGTGTAGCCTTCACCATACGCACCTTGCCCTGACCGTCATCGCCTCCATTTGCGACTAAGACGCATCTGGCCTTTTCCGAACATGCTATTGTTCCCCGTCCCTTTCGGGATTTCAGACCTTGTGAGGCCCGAGGTTAGTCCGGCGAGCAGAGGCATTCTCAACTTACCTCATCATCACTGATACTCCATTTCAGCGCCGCAACGGCGCACTGTCTTTGTAGCCGAAATTTTCGCCGGTCTTGCTGTTGGGGCTCCAGAGGACCTTGCAGACGATCGCGAAGATCTCGCCCCCGATGCCATTCGTCAGGACTTGGGCAGCGGCGTAATAGGTGCGGTTCTTGGGGCAGGACGAGGCGAGGATCCTCAGTCCCTTCGTCCCGCCCTCGACATCGCGCGTGTAGGTGAATTGCGCGTCGAGATAGGCCTTGGCAGTCGGATGTCCGCCCATCGAGGCGAACGGCATGGTCAGCCATCCCATGGCTGGTCTCCTTGGCGAAGAGGAAGTGGGGTCAGGCGGCTTCGGCCAGCGGCTCGACGGCCTCGAGGGGCGCGGACTCGGCCGGACTGATCTGGTCGTCCGCAAACCCGCACAGATAATTGAAGGCCTGCTCGGCCTTGGATGCCGCGTGAATGATCGCGGTCTTGTCGGCGCGCAGGATGCCGAGCCAATGGCCCACATAGCTTGCATGATTGTCGTGGAGTTCATTGGGCAGGCCGAGGTGCGCGCAGACGAGGCCACTCCCGATCTCCGCGACATATCCTGACAGTCCAGCCAAAAATGGCGGTTGGAAATAAAAACCATCGGTGCCTCCAGCACTGCCCAGAACCCCATGGCTCCCCCGATGCGGGGGCGGGCGGCGAGAACGACCGGAGAGGCCCGCGCAAGCGGCGGGCCGCACCCGGCTCGGCGAAGCCGGGCTTGCGGCGCGCCGTGGCGGGCCTAGCAGGGAGCGCCGACCAGACCCGCATCGAGGGAGGCCCGAAAAATCAGCGCCGCCGCGCCAGCGGCGTCCGTTGGTGAGCGGGCGAAGCCCGCGCATCGCCATGCGCGACGAAGCGGCCGAGCCCGCGAGGGATCGGCCGCTCAGCGTTGGTTGCTGCTGGATCATGGCTGCCGGGTGTGCATCCAGTCGGCCGCCGCCTGCGCCTTGCTCGCCGCGGTGAAGATCGCCCGGGGCTCGTCCTTGAGCAGTTGCAGCCAGGAGGCGATGTAGGCCGCGTGATCGGGTCGCGGTTCGTGCGCGATCCCGAGATCGGCGAGCAGGAACGATGCGGTCAGCTCGGCGGTCGCTTCCTCCATGGCGAGCGCGTGCTTGGTCCACTTGGTGCTGAAATCCCGGTCGAGCCGATGGGCTGCGCCACTGGCATGAGCTGCCTCGTGAATATGGGTGGCGTAGAAGCCGTGGGCGTCGTGGAAGGCGCTGAAATCCGGCATGTGGATGCGGTCTTCGGCGATGTGATAATAGGCGCTGGCCGAGCCGTAGACGGTATCGATGCCGAGCGCGGCGATGAAGGCTTCGGCGGCGGCGAGGCGTTCGCTCTCGGGCAGGACCGGCCCCGGTTCGGGCGCATAGCCATCGATCTGATCGGCGTTGAACAGGCTGAACGCCTTGGCGAAAAGCCGTCGGTGGTCGCCATCATCGTCGCTGGCTTCGTCACCCTTCGCGCGAAACTCCTTCCAGAGGACGCCGAGGCTGGCGTGCTCGCCCTTGCGGACCTGCGCGCCGAGCGCCTGCCACTGGCGATAGGTGCCCCAGACCCCGCTCGCATAGCCGCTGCCATAGGCGGCCGCCCAGAGCGAGACCGTATTTATGCCGCGATAGGGCTTGCCGCTGGCGACGTTGGTCGGGCGGGTGACGTCGGCGCCGGAATGATGCCACGGCATGCGCCAGGTGCCGGTGCCGGCTTCGATGGCGTTGACGATCGCTTGCGTGATGCGCGCGTAGACGTCGACACGTGGTGAGGCTGACATGATCTGTTCTCCGTTCTCGCGGCGGGGACCATCCCCGGCGGCGGAGGCCCGTTCGCGCCGGGCACAGGGGGGCTCGCGCACCCGTCAGGGCCGCAGCGAAGCGAAGGACGGCGAAGCCGTTGCGCGGGCGCGCCGACCGGCGCAGGACTCCGCCAACAGCCGGGGTGGTCTACGGCGCGGGAGGATCGATCCCGGCAATCACCGCGGTCAGGCGATCGAGCTCGCGCTGGAGAGCTTGACGCTGGAGATCGGAGATGCGCCGTTCGCGTAGATGCGCCCTGACATCGGCCGCCGCGCGTTCCCAGGCCGGCCTGTGGCGGGCGGTGATGCAGGCGTTGGGACAGCGGGTCGGCTCGCACAGGGCGGTGAGTGGCTGCGCGGGATCGGGGGTCGTCACGCGCTTGAGGCAGAGCGCGGTCGCGGGATCGAAGAAGCAATCCGCGAGCGGGCCGACATGGAAGGTGCGCGCGACGCTGGCGAGCATGACGCGCAGGCGGGCGCGATCGGCGATCATGGCGGGCAATGGCCCGAGCTGAACGGCGGCATCGTCGAGCGTCCGCCCGATACGCGGTCCCGCCGGCCCGCCAAGCGATGCGCCGCCCTGACGCCGGTCGAAATAGTCCAGCAGGTCATCAGTCTGACCGAGCCGGCACTGCGCCTCGACCTCAGCGCGAAACCCCGATGCGCTGGTCCCGGCATAGCCTTCGAACGCGGCGACCGAGGCGTGCTTGTACTGGATCATGCCGGCGATGGTGCCGAACGGACGGTTGGCGATGTGCCACGCGATCGTGCGCCGGAACTGCCGCGTCGTGATGCGCCACGGCTTGCCATCGGGACCGGGCGGGATGACCGGCATATCGGGGCTGCCGAAGGCGGTGTTGAGGTGATCGCGGAAGGTGTTGAGCTGACGGACCACCTCGCTCGACAGATGCGTCTTGGAGACGGCGCTCGCGCGCAGCACCGGCCAGAGCGTATCGCTGCCGCTGGCGCGCGCCGGTCCTGCCGACAGGCGTTCGAGCACCGTGATCGCATCGGCGACCGGCTCTATCGTCACCCAGCTCGCCGCCTCGCCCACGGCCGCCCGGCGCTTGTAGATGGTCGATCGGATGCGATGCCGCTCGATCAGGCCGTCCTCACTGCGCGCGATAGAGAGACACCCGCGCCGCATCGCCTGCACCTCGCAGTCGCGCATGCCGGTCAGGTAGGCGCACACGATATAGGCGGCGGCCTGGAGCATCCGTTCCTCGTGTGCGAGAGTCTTCGCGTCGAAGTGCTCGCGCCATGGCCGACCGCTCTCGGGATCGATCGAGATCGGCGTGTCCATGCCGCCGACCTCTACCCCCAGTTCGGCCGCCACTGCGTCGATCAACCTCGCTTCACCGCCGGTCAGCAGGAGATGCGCGCCTGGCTCGGCCTGCACGTCGATCCCGGCATGGAGATGCAGGAGATGGGCGTTGATCGGTGGGGTCACGGCGCCGGTGTTGGGGTCGACGCGCAGCTTGCCGTTATGAGCGGTGCCCCAGATCGGTGCGCCGCGCCCCTCGCGGCGTCGGCGACCGAAATAGGCCTTCAGGCGGGTGCGGCGACGTTGCCGGCGATCAGCGTCCGGGAGGCCGGAGTCGGCGGCGACGAGACGATCCCGGCGCGCTTCGAGCCGATCAAGCTCGCGACGGGCTGCGAGAATGTCGTCAGCGAAGACGGTGACGTAGCGCAACGACCATGCGAGCAGCGCGGCGATGACCTCTTCCGGGAACCGCGGCGTGCGGTTCTCCCGGACATGCCGGTAGCCCGCGACGCGGGCGGGCGCCTGTCCGGCCCAGGGCTCGAATGCAAGGCCTCCGCCAGCGAGGTGGTCACGATAGTGATAGAGATCGGAGATCACTTCGAGGAGGTGGCCGACGATGACGGGTCGCCGGGCCGGATCGGCACGAAGGTGCCGGGCATAGGCATCGACCAACGCCTGATCGATACGGGAAACGTCGAGCCGTCCGAGCCGCTCACGGGCGAAAGCGAAGAACCGGCGGGCACGGTTGAATGCCTGGCGAATGCTCGCCGGCGGCAGCTTCGGGCGGTAGCCGGGAAGATCGACGTTGAGACGGGCGTAGAGATAGGCGCGCATCGCCGCCTGCACATCGGCATGTTCGAGCACGTCGAAATGCACGGTGACGTGGCAGCGCCGGGCGTTCTCGCGGAATACGGCGAGACCGAGATCCCAGCTCGGGTCGCCGACGCGAGACAGCTCCTCGCGGGCGTGGCCCTCCTTGAGCGGCGCGCTCGCCAGCACGGGGCGATCGTCGAAGGCAGGCTCTTGGGCATGGGCGGGTATGGTCATGCGCGTGCCTCCGGCGGCAGATAAAGCCGCTCGCTCTCCATCTGCCGGCGCGCATCGGCGATGACGGCATCGGAGAAGGCCGGCACGACCTGGGCGGTGATGCGGGCATGGACGCGGCCGAACTTGGCCGCCCAGTCGGTCGCGGGCAGGCTCAGCCGCTGTTCTTCGACGAAGACGAGGAAAGCCAGGATCGCGGGGAGCTTGCGCGCGGTGATGACGGCGTTAGGGCAATCAAGGCAGCCCCAGAAGGGCTGCGCACAGGGCGAACCGGCCTCGGCGAAGGGACTGTTATGGAAGCCCGCGCAGGCGGCGAGCCAGACATCCTGTTCGCCGTCGAGCAACGGACCCACGGTAGCCAGCGGCATCAGCGGCTCGGCCTGATCGGGCGCTTTGCGCAACGCCTGCTCGGCGGTGGGCGGAAGCACGGTCGGCATCGCGGCGGCGACCGCTGCGCGGAAGGCGTCGGCGACGGCCGTCTCGTGCAGGGGCCGGAGCGACGGCAGATCAGCATAGTGGCGCGCCGCTACCTCGCGCGAGTGGCCGACCGCGAAGCGGGCTATATGCCCCTCGGTCTTGGTGTACCATAACGCCTTGTGGGTCTTGCGGAGCCGGGAGAGCAGCAGGTGGAGCGGCTTGCCGTCGTCATCGACAATATCGTTCTGCGCCACCCAGGCATCGATCCGTTCCGTCGGGTGGCGGATACCTGCCCGCAGGCCGCCAGCGTTGTGATAAACCCAAATACGATCGTCGTTTAGATGCGTGCGGGCAGTCGCCGTGACCTCGATCAGGCGACGAATAAGACCGCCAGGCGTGCCACCACCGCCGTCGCGGACGTGCATGCTCTTATGCTCGGCGCCGCGAGCGCGGCGCTTGAGATAGCGCAGTTCCACCGTGCCGGCATGGGGGTTGGTGAGACAATCCACGGTCAGCGTCTTCAGGCACTCGGGCTCGAGGCCGGTATCGAGCGTGAGCAACACGAGCAGCGCCGGCAGATCGCGCGCAAGCAGGTGATGGCGGCCATGCAGGTCGTCGATGAGCGTGCTGATCGGCAATGCGCGCCGCATGCGCATGAAATAGAGGCTCTTCAGCGCGGGCTGGTCTGCGACGATAAAGCCCTGCCGCGCGATGATCGCTTCGACATCGGCGCGCGCGCTGGCGATGACCGGGTCGCCCTCATCGGTCCGGTCGTCGGCGCCGAGACGGCGGAACATCGCTTCGACATCGGTCCTCGCGGCGTCGCGCAACGCGCGGGCGACGAAGGGGCTATAAGCATCGCGCGGGGTCGAGCGGCCCGCCGATGTGGCCAGCGTGTAGCGCAGCCGCTCATGCAGGTCGGACGCGATCCGATCGGGCCGGTCTGCCTCGATCGCGCGCAATGTGTTGATGATCTTGCCGACCGTTATGTGCCGGTGGATCGCGCCCATCCCGCGCTGTTCGAGCGCGGAGGCGAACCCATCGATATGGACTGCGCGCAGGTCGCTGACGCCAGCCACGTTCAGCGCGTCATCGCCAAGCCAGGCGAAGAACAGGCGGTAGGCATTTACATACTGCTTGATGACGCTGGCCGCACCGATGGGGCCGCCGAGCGCCGCTGACCGACGTAGCGCGCCCGCGAAGGCGATGGCGAGTGGGCGAGGAACGAGCCCAGTCATATCGATCAGGACCGTTCCGCCATGCCGTGCCTCGATCGTGAACTTGAGGCCGAGCACAGGATCGGGCTGCACGGACTCCGGCGTGATCGGCGCGAAAGCGACAGGCCGGCCCTTGCGGGGATGCCCGCTCATGCGCCCTGCGGTCCCGGCAGCAGCGCGAGCAGCTCCTCGACGGCCGCGTCCACTGTATCGGCGCGCGTCGCGATATGATCGAGGTAGATATAGGTGGTGGTGAGGCTCGCGTGGCCGAGCAGACGTTGCACCTGTTGCAGCGGGTCGCCCAGGATCAGCCGGTAGCTCTCCACCGGCCCCGCCGGCAATGCCGCTTCGCGCCGCCGCTGCTGGATCAGCAAGGCGAGCATATGGACTGCGAAGGTGTGACGAAGCTGGTGGGGACTGATCGACAGCGGGAAACCGTTCTCCTCGCACCGCTTGCAGGCACGGGTGAAGATCACCTCCCACGAGTTGGGGCGAACAGGCTGCCCTACCTCGGTCAGCCATAGCGCCGCCGGCTCGTGGGGTGGTCCATCCTCGTCGCACAGGATCAGGCGGCATCGTTCCTCTGGGGTGCAGACATCGCGCATGCGGTCGAGACCGGCGCGGGTGACAGGGATCGGTCGTTCGAGCTTGGCCGCGCCGTCCCGCGCGGCGAACTTGGTCACGCCTGCGGCGCGTTCGACGGCGACATAGGCGGCGATCTGACGCAGCAGCCGACGCGGGACCAGCACACTGCGTCCCCGGTCGCCCTTGGTGAGCGGCGGCGGCAGGCGCAGCCAAAGCTGCTGAGCCTGATCGTGGTCGTGATCGATGGCCGCAAGCTCATCGGCGAGCAGGCCCGACGCCTCTTCAAGACGCAGGCCAGTGGTGACGAGAAGGTCGGCGAACAGAGCGTTGCGCAGCCCGTTGCGATCGCGAGCGCCGGGGCGCTCGGTGCCGTCCGGGGTGAGGCCGCGCAGGCCGACCTCGCGGAAAATGTGGTAGTCGTCCATCGTGACGAACCGCACATCCGACCGCCTGGCAACACGTTCATAGGCGTCGTTGCGCGCCGCGATCATGCCACGACGGCCACCTTGCGCCGGTCGCCACACGGCGCGGCGGCTAAACGGCGCGTCGGCGATCAGCCCTTGCTGCTCGCCCCAGCGGTAGAGGCGATCGAGGCTGGCGACAGCCCGGTTCCAGCTTGCCGCCGTGATCCGGTGATCGGCCTCGTCGCGGCGTCGCTCACGATGATAGGCATCGACATCGTCGCGGGTCGCAGCCCACACGGTCTTGCCGCAGGCATCGAGAAAGCGGAGCCAGACCGCAACATCATAGGCGTAGGCGCGAAGCGAGTGCCGCGAGCGGACCCCCGACAGCGGCAGGTCGAGAAAGAAGCGATCCAGATCGGGATCATAGAGCGCGTCACCGCGCAGGATCAGCGGCACATGCGCATCGAGACCCTTGGCCTCGCGGCGCTCGCAAACAGTAATGATCGACACCGGCCCGAAACCCTCCCCCCGGACCCCCCACCCGGAAGCTGACCTCACACCGATGCGCTCTATGGCCCGGCAGTAATCAGGCTGGCCTCCGCCAGCTCTTGGGTCAGCGCTACGGCCAGCCTGATTACTGCCTACCGTGGGCGTCCATCGCCGACCTTACTGCAATGTTGCGGACGGCGCAGACTGTCCAGATAAGGCCACGAGTTCCTCGAAACTATAAGCTTGGTCACCGAACCGCTTGCCGAATGTCCGGGCGAGCCGCGCCGTGCCTCCGGACCAATGAACGGTTTCATGGGCTCGGGTCGAGGCATAGTGGTCCATCGACTTGAACGAGCGCTGATGCGGCATCTGGATATAATCGAACGTGGGGTGAAAATAGGCGCGGTCGCCGCCGTGCCGCACCTCGGCAGGAATCGGCTCGAAGAAGGCGTCGATCGCGGATTGGCGCGCCGAAGGATCGACCGGCGTAGGATCTTCGTCAGCCGGATAGAAATAGGCCGGCAGGCCATCGATCTGGTCGGGTAGGGTAGGCCGGCAAAGTCTCAGAGAGAACATTGCTCGGCCCCCCTCCGAACCGGACGTGCACCTTTCAGCGCATCCGGCTCTCCACGACTGCGTGCTATCCGCCGTTGGCGGTCGGTTGGTTGACCGGCGTGGATGCTATGATGGCAAGCGACGCATAGGACTACGCGCTTGCGCTGCCGGGCTGCTCGCATGTGGCGAGACAGTCCGGCATATTGCATCTCCGCGACCCGGCGGACGTGATGGATTTCACAGGGAAGGTCTTCCCGACCACACCGCTCGCACTGGCGAGCATTGAGCCGTTCGACCAACTCTGTCCTGCTAAACACGAACTGAGCTGAGCGGGGATTATCGATCCCGCCCCACGTTCGTACATGTCGTCGCAGATCCTTCAGCTGCCACAACTTGATCGCGCGGGGTTCATTTCCCACTTCGAAGCGGATGAAGAATTCCATCCCACGCCGCAGTCTGGCGAAGACGCTGCGAGCCGATGTCCTATGCTTGGCGGCGATGGTTTTGACGCAGGAGAACAGGGCGAAGTAACCCCCTTTGTTCAGCTTGCGCTTCACGTCGTCAGCTAGGGCATAATAGTTCGCAAAGCCGCGCCATTCGGCATTGTAGGCAAGGACGATCTCCACGTCGCTTGCGAAGCGCAGCGCGGGCCGACCACGCGGGCGGAAGGCTTCATAGTCGCCCCAGCCCTTGTCGTTGACGAACCGGACAACCCGATCCCTCGGAACGCGAAGCCGCAGCCGGTCAGCCAAGCCGCGCCGCAAGGTCGGACGACCATCGAAGATCGCCTTGTGCGGATTACGGTTGGTGCTGGTGCAGACCTCGTATCCTAAGAACCGCGCCCCGTCCGTGGCTTTTCGGATTCCGCTTTTCTCGGCGGACATTTCCAGCTTCAGGGTGTCGGTCAGGAAGACCCTGACCTCATCCATCAACTGGCGTGCCTCCGCTTTGCTGCCGGTCACACCGATGAGGAAGTCATCGGCATAGCGGCAGTATCGCAGTCTCCTATAGTTGGGATCGAGGGCGTCGCTGGCCGGAACGGTTGCCCGTTCTGCCTTGAGCCGACCGATCTCCTCCAGCATGGAGGTGATCTTCGGGAAGTCCGCAAACCCTTGGGCTCGCAGCGCATCCACATTCCGACGAAGGTAAGAGATGCGGTTGCGGATACGACGATAATCATTCGTGTATCCGCGTTTGTCGCCCTTGGTGAAGCTGACTATCCGGGCCTCAATGAACATATCAAGCTCATGGAGGTAGATATTCGCCAGCATCGGCGAGACGACACCGCCCTGAGGTGTGCCGCTGTAGGTCCGATGATAGACCCAGTCCTCGATATAGCCCGCCTTGAGCAAGCCTCGGATCAGACGCATGAAGCGACGATCCGCGATCCGCTTTTCCAGCAGGCCGATCAGAACATCATGGTCGATATTGTCGAAGAATCCAACAACGTCGACGTCGATCAGCCACTTCACCCCCGTCCATTTGGCGCGGATGGATTCCAACGCCGTATGGCACGAGCGCCCTTTCCTAAACCCATGCGAGTGCTGCGAGAACAGCGGTTCATAGATTTGCTCAAGGAGCGTCCGCACCACTTCCTGGACGAGCTTGTCCTCCGTGGTCGGCACGCCAAGCGGCCGTTTCTTGCCGTTGGCTTTCGGGATATACACCCGACGTACCGGCTTGGGCCGATAGCTTCCGTCCGCCAACCGGTCGATGATCGACCTGACCATCTCGGGCGAAAAGCCGTCGAGTGTCTTGCCGTCAACGCCCGGCGTCATCGCACCCTTGTTGGGCGCGATCTGCTGATAGGCATGCTCCCAAAGGAGCGGGCTTTTCATGAGGCGGAAGAGTCCATTGACCCGCCGACCCGACCTGATGATGGTCGGGAGTGATCTGACGGCCCTCTCGATGGTATCTGGCAGCATTAGCACACCTCCTCGTGAGGTTGTCTGATCGCAGTCGCTGCCGCCCTTCCCCCGAGCGTTGAGGCTTTTCGCATGGGTTGCCCCGCACTTATGGCCGCGCTCGTTCCCCATCAGAGTGGAGACTGTCCCGGCCATTACGCCGGGCATTTGAGTACTATGGCGGCTCCGTCGCCATGCAGGTCCGGCAAGCCGTCCTGTTTAGGCGATCCCGCAATTACGGAAGTCGGAGTTCCGACGTGGTTAGGTGCCCCGTTCGTTCACTTGCCCCTCCCTACAGAGGGTGCGCCGGAGAAGCTGGCAGGCTCGCGGCATGACCGCTTGCTCGGGAGGAACTCAACGCCCTTTCCTCCATTTCTCCGATGTGCCGCGTCAACCATCCTGCGACACCGCTCACGTTGTTAGCCGCTGCAAACTGGGGTTCAGGCAGTATAGCTTTCACCATACACGTCTTGCCCTGATCCATGACGCCGCAGATGGCTTTGGCGCTTCCGGACCTTTTCTGAACATGCTACTTTTCCCCGTCCCTTTCAGGATTTCAGCTATTGCTAGCCGAGGTTAGTCCAGTGGGCATGATCTATAGCCAGCAAGATCATCTACTCATGGTAGAGCTCCTTTGTACTTCCGCCGTTACGGCGCACCGTTGAAGACGATGTAGTGGCGTAGGAAGCGGATGCTGCGCTCGGTCTCCGCGCCGGTGACGGGGTCGGACTCCGTTTTCTTGAAGCTCGAATAATAGACCGAGAGCGAGCCTTGCTCGCCCCGGCGGACGTTGGCGCCCAGCGCCTCGGCCTGGCGGTATGTCATCCAGTAGCGCGACCGATAGCCGCGCACATCGGCAATTGCCCAAAGGTAGAGGACATTGATCCCCGTATAGGGCGTGCCGCAATGCCGAAGCGGTCGCCCGCCGGCGCCGGTGACCCGCCAGGGGCGGCTCCAGGGTGCGACGCCCTCTTCGAGCTTGCGGATGATGAGGTCGGTGATCTCGGCCGCGGCGTCGCGGCTCGGCTTCTGTTTGCTGCGCATGACCGTTGGTCCCGTGGTTTGGGCAAGGGAAGACCGCCGGCGCGAAGGAGCACCGGCGGTCTGTCGCTCAGGAGATGGAGCGCGCTTCAGGCGTCCGCGGGTTCGAGCGTCTCGTGATCGGCGCTGGGTTCGCCCTCCCCGTCCGAAGGCTCGACCTCATTGGCCTCGCCTTCGCCGTCATCGGCCTCGGTCGGGTCAGCCGGCGCTTCGGTGGCGGCGTCGAGGAAGCGCATCGCGTTAGGCACCCAGGCGAGTGCCGCCTCCTTGACCTCCGGCTCGACGATCGCCTCGCCCGCAAAGAGCTTCTGGCAGCTTTCCGATATTTCGGTCTTCTTGAGCGAGGTATGACGGACGGTCAGCGCCGGCCCGCCGATTTCGGTGAGCAGCGTGAGGATGCTGCCCTTGTTCACGCGGTCGAAGAAGTTCTCCGAGGTCGGCCGCCACCAGCTCGCGACGTCGATCTCGAGGATCGATGCAAGCCGATTGTGAAGCTTGATCTGCTCGTTCGACCAACCCGGCTTCGCCTCGAGCGACATCGCGACGATGTAGGCGAGCCAGTTGGCCTTGGTGTCGTCGTCGAGCGCGCGAAAGGCCTCGAACCGCGCAACCTCGCACTCGTGCTCCGTCCAGGCGGCGTCGAGACCGTCCTTCGCCTCGGCCAGATAATCGCGCGCGCGCGAGCCCGGAATGTCGCCAGAGGCGGGATCCTGCGGCGCGCTGGCCCGGATGGTCGTGCCGTACTTCACGGAGCTGAGGTAGCGGGACGCCGAGTTGGTCCGGGCGTCGACCATGACGAACAGCGCATAGTCGAGCGCGAGCGCCGGCTGCGCCAGGATGCAGGACGCCAGAATGTCGCGCCGCTGGACCGCCAGTTCGTCGTAGAGCCGGGCGCTGAGCGGCTTGCCGCCGGGCGCCACGGCCTCGGGCCGGTACTTCGGCTCGGACGAGGCATTGCCGCCGATGCGGGCGCCACCGCGCGTCGACTCTCCGTCCTCGCCGTCGTCGTGGTCCTCGTCGCCGGGCTCGTCGATGACGAGCTCCTGCTCGCTGTAATATTGGCTGTCGAGCCGCATCTCGCCCTGCGGGGTGAGGAGAAGGAAGGCGCCGACATGAGCCTTCATTTCCTCCGGCAGGACCGGCGCGCGGTTCTCGATGGCCTCGGCCTCGGCGATCAGACGATCGTCCTCCTGGTCGAGCAGCTTAAACGCCTCGTCGTCGAGCTCCTCGTCCTGCATCTCGGCCTCGATGACGGACCGGCGCTCCTCGATCTCCGCGAGGCGCGCGGCTTGTTCGTCGGTGAGCGGAGGCTGCTGCAGGATCGCGCGATAGAGTCCGTGCGCCGCGTTGTGCGCGTAGTTGCTCGCGATCGGGCGGATCCAGGCAAGACCGGTCTCTTGGCCGATGCGTGCGGCCTCGGCTTCCATGATCTCGCCGGCGAGGCGGTGAGCGATTTCGGGATCGACCCAGCGGTCATTGCCGTCGGTGAAAAGATCCCCATCGATCTTGCCGCCGGCGTCGCGATACCGCGCCTCGCCGACCAGCACCGCGATCGGGTCGCTCGCCTTCAGCGTCTCGTTGGCGATCACGCGGCGGATGGTGTCGGCCGTGACGTGGCTCGACTGATAGCTGTTCCAAACCAGAAGCTGCTTCTCCTGGTTCTCGGTCGACGCATAGGCCTTGGCGATGTCGAGCGTGATCGCACCCTTGCTGAGCGCCTCGAAGATCGGCTCCGCAAGCGAGGCCAGGCGCAGCCGCCCCTCGACGAAGCGGCGGGTCACGCCAAAGCGTTTGGCGACCGCGTCGATATCGCCCGTGGTGCCGATGAAGTGCTGGAACGCGCGGCATTCCTCGGCCGGCGTCATCTTGAGCTGGTGGAAGTTGGTCGCGGTCGACGTCTCGGACAGCTCGGCATCGTCGCCGGTCAGCACCATGACCGGAACATCGAAATCGGTCTCGGAGATGGTGCCACGCTCGGCGAGGAGGCGCAACGCACGCCAGCGACGGCCGCCGTCGAACACTTCGAAGGTGCCGCGCGGCTTCTTGGCGGGCGTGACGAGAAGGTTCTGCAGCACGCCCTTGGCCTCGATGCTCGCGGCCATGGGTTCGATCTGGAGCTGCTCGTCCGGGGCGGTGCGCACGTTGATCGGAGACAGGCGCAGCTTGTTGAGCTTGATGGTCTGGATCACAGGGGTAACTCCTTCTGGCGTTCGGGTATTTCCGAACACCACCCCAGCTCCCCCTCCCTCTCTCTCAGGCGTGCCTGAGGTCGCTTAGAAGTACGCCGTGCGCGCGTGCCGATCGGACCGTCCTCATCGCCGGAAGACCGGTCAGGGCGAGCCCGAGACGATCCGCCCGACGATCTCGGCTGCCGTCGGTACCGGCACGAAGACCCTGGTCCGGTACTGGATCACCTCGGTGAAGCATCCGATCGACTTGAGCCAGGCGAGCTGCGCCGGCGGCGCACCCACCAGCTCGATCCGGGGTGATCCGTTCACGAGGGAGCGCTTGATGCACATCGGGAACGGCCGTGCCAGATCGACGCT
The DNA here is from genome assembly GCF_001890385.1 of Tardibacter chloracetimidivorans. Classification (NCBI taxonomy): domain Bacteria; kingdom Pseudomonadati; phylum Pseudomonadota; class Alphaproteobacteria; order Sphingomonadales; family Sphingomonadaceae; genus Tardibacter; species Tardibacter chloracetimidivorans. The sequence continues at coordinate 2,643,824 of NZ_CP018221.1, forward strand.
CCGGCCGGTCAGCGCGGATTTCACGAGGTCGGTGGGCGGGAGATTGTCGGTCCGGTCCAGGCCGAGCTTCGTGAAGAGCTGCACGACGTGATCGTCAAACACCAGGCGGCCGAGCCAACTGTTGCCCTCCTTGTCCGCGATGCGATTGACGACGAGGTGGTCGTTGGGAAGCGCGGACCAGATCGGGAGAAGGAGGCCCGTCGCAAGGCGGATCGTTTCCGTATCGACTTTGTTGGCCGCCTCCTGTGCTTCTTCCAGCCACTTCTCGGAGAAGAGCTGGCGATCGATGGGGCTCCAGGCGCTTTCGAACAGCTCTTGCTCGCGCATATATTCGCGCCGCGTGGGACGGATGAGTTCGAACCGCGGGATCGGTGTGCCCTCCTTCTCCTCCATGAGGGCGCGGGCGCGGGTCTGCAGCGCAACCATCCCGGACTTGGCGTTCATCAGATAATCGGCGGTGCCGTCATTGTCGGCGATGCGCAGGACCCGCTCAAGGGAGACCGGCGTCCGCCGCCGAGCGATCTCGATCGTGAGCAGATGAGAGGTCGCGCCACTGACCGGGTCGGTGCGCAGCACGGTGTCGTCTATGAGGGTCGCCGTATCGACCAGGATGGTTTCAACGCCGACATCGAGCCGTCCGGCCTCGCGCGCGGCCGATACGCGCGTCTCGACGAGTGCGAGGAACTCGTCGAAGATCTTGTTCTGCAGCGCGATCGGCAGCGCCAGGATGCGGTTGAGCCACCGCTGGATCGGCGGGAGGTCGTCCTTCATGACGCCGTCCTTGTCGCAGAGCTCGAGACCGGTGCGCTTCTCGAACTCGGCATGGGAGACGCTGGTCAGCTTCCCTCCGACGAGCAGATGAAACCAGCTCACCAGGGCCGCGCAGGCATATTCACTTTCGAGATTGTCGGCGGGATCGAACAGGTTCTGACCACCCGTCTGGCGTTGACCGCGGGTGAGCGCGCCCAGGCTGTCGAGCCGGCGGGCGATCGTGCTCGTGAAACGGAGCTCGCCCTTGCAGTCGGTCGTCACCGGCCTGAACAGGGGTGTGCTCGCCTGATGGGTGCGATGGGTCCGGCCAAGGCCCTGAATCGCGCGATCGGCCCGCCAGCCGGGTTCGAGCAGGAGATGAACGCGCTGCTGCTGATTGGGGACGTCTCGAGAGGCGTGATAGGAGCGCCCAGTGCCGCCCGCATCGGAGAAGACGAGGATCCGCTTGCGACCCTGCATGAACGCGGCGGCCTCGGCCTGACTGGTCCTGGTCGAGCGACTTTCGAGCTTCTGCCGTCCATCGCCGGTCGAGACGAGGCGCTTCGTGCGCCCGGTCACCTCCGCAACATTATCGTGACCGAAATGCTCGAGGATGCCCTCCAGCGCCGACATGATCGGCGGAAGGGCGCAGAGATTCTCGATGAGCTGGGCCCGCGCCGCTTCGGCCTCGGGATTGTAGACGGGGTTGCCCGCCTCGTCTTCCATCGGAACCGAGCGCTGCGCGCCGGTCTCGTCGGTGAAGATCCGCATCTGACGGGTCGGGAAAGCGCGCTCCAGATAGTCGATCATATATTCTTTGCAGTCGCAGTTTATGTCGAGTGTGGCGGCGGGAGGCGCAGGTTTCCTTCGGTTTTCCATGATTTCACTCCAGATAATTATCGTTCCGTCGACCTCAACAAGTCGAAGGAACGACCATGCCAAGAAGATCATTCGTGTCGTTTGGGCCTGCGCCGAGCAGGGTCGAAGATCCGCCCAACCCTGACGCCCTACTCACCGCATTCCTCTCCTCTCTGTCGCTCGACGAGAGGTCGGCCTGTGCGGTTCTGTATGGCGCGGCTGTCCGCCATTTCCTGCATTGGCTGGAACTGCATGGGATCGCGATCCGCACGATCGACGATCGGGCTGTTTGGCGGTTCGAGAAGCACCGGTGCCGGTGCCACCGGTATTCGGCGCAGCAGCCAGTGTATAAGGCGGACATTGCAGCGCGGGTCAGGCGCTTCGTCCGCTTCCTTGAAGATCAAGGCTATGTCCAGGTCGACGACGGGATCGACGATCTGCCACGGCACCTCGCCGACTATTCCGATGCGATCGATCACCTCCAACTCGCGCAGGGACCGGCGCAGTCCTATCGATCCGAGGCCGAGCATGTCGTGGCCTGGCTTCGCATTGCACGACGACGGTGGGTCGATATCGACGACACGATCATCGACCAGTACGCCGCGCATGATTGTCGCTGTCCGGTCTGGCGTAAGCGAGGAGAGCTGGTCGCCTCGGGCATGAAGCGGCGGCGGCGCTGCGCTCGGCACTTCGTCGAGTTTCTGCGAGGTCGGGGCGTCATCCCATCGGTCGAACCGATGGCGGACGATGACCCGCACATGGCGGCATATCTGACATGGCTCAAGCAACATCGCGGCGCGACCGACGAGACGATCCGGCGTTACCGGACCGACATCACGCGGCTCATGCCCATGCTCGGCGAGCCTTCACAATGGGATGCAGCCGCTCTCAGGCGCGCGTTCCAACGACGAAGCAAGGAGACGCCGGGTTCGGCATCGCTGCTCGTCACGATATTGAGGAGCTACATACGGTTCCTGATCGTCCAGGGTGATTGCCGTCCGGCATTGTTGCACGCGATTCCATCAGTGCAGCGCTACCGCCTTTCGACGCTGCCCGGCCACGTCGACCCGGCGACGATCGAGAAGATCATCGCAGCCTGTCCAGCAGGTCGTCCGGTGGAGGTCCGGGACAAGGCCATCATTCTCCTGCTCGCCAGGCTTGGCCTGCGGGCCGGTGATATTCGTGACATGCGCCTCGACGATATCGACTGGCGCTCCGGCCACCTGACGGTCAAGGGCAAGACGCGTCGGCCCGACCGTCTGCCGTTGCCCCAGGATGTCGGCGACGCGATCCTCGCCTACCTGGCGACAGCTCGTCCCAAGTTCGGCGAGGAGCATCTGTTCCTGCGCGCACAAGCCCCGTTCCGGCCATTCCGCTCGTCCGCCGAGATCGCCGGCATCGTCGCTCGCACACGCGAGCGCGGTGGGATCGAAGGGGTGCCGACCGGGTCGCACATATTCCGGCATTCGCTTGCCACCAACATGCTGCGCGCGGGCGCAGGCCTGGAGTCCGTTGGGACCATCCTGCGTCACAGCTCGCCCGAGACCACTGCCATCTACGCCAAGGTCGATCTGCCGATGCTCATGAAGATCGCGCAGCCCTGGCCAGGAGACCTGCCATGCTGAACATGCACATTTCCAGATACGTCGCGCTGCATCGCAGCCTGGGGCGGAAGTTCTCAGAACAGGAACGATTGCTGCGCCAATACGCGGATTTCGCCGAACGCTCCGGTGACCGGCACACCCAAGTCCAGCGCATCTACGACTGGTGCCACACGTCGAGCTCGCAATATGTGGCCCGTCGGAGGTTCGACACCGCACGTAACTTCAGCCTTTTCGCTCACGCCGAAGATTCAGGCCACGAGGTTCCGCCTAACGGCGTCTTCGGCCGGGGCAAGCGGCCACGCCCGACGCCCACCATCATTGAACCGGACCAGGTGCGGGCGATCATGACGGCGGCATTGGAGGTTCCACCCCAAGGCACGATCAGCCCATACACGTACCATTACCTGTTCGGCCTGCTGGCGGCGACAGGTCTCCGGATTTCCGAGGCCCTCGCTCTACAATGCGACGATCTGGTCGAGGATGGCCTGATCGTCCGCAACGGCAAGTTCGGCAAGCAGCGGCTGATTGCCCTGCAGCCATCGACGCGCCAAGCACTCGAAGCCTACATTGCCATCCGCGAGAAGCACGCGGCCAGGGGCAACGACCTGTTCGTCACTATCCGGGGACGGGCACCGCACAAGGTGCGCGCCCACATCGTGTTCGTCAGATTGGCCAGGCTTCTCGGATATCGTGGACCAACCGGCACGTCAGGCATGAGACTCCACGATCTGCGGCACACCTTCGCTATCCGCTCGCTGGAGTCCTGCCCGCCCGACAGGGAAGCCATCGCGCACCACATGGCCGGACTCAGCGTCTATCTGGGGCATGCATCGGTCGCCAATACATATTGGTATCTCGAAGCCACTCCGGTGCTGCTGCGCGACATCGCTGCCGCCAGCGAGCAACTTTACCGGGGAGAAGCGGCATGACGGCGCTCGCTCCGCATCTCTCGGCATACCTGCGTGAACATCTACCACGCGAACGCGCTGTCAGTCCGCACACGGTGAAGACCTATGCCAACTGCTTCGTCTTGCTGGTCCAGTTCGCGGCCGATCGGCTGAAGCGTCGGCCGACCGATCTTGAGATCGAGGATCTCGGCGCCGACATGATCATGGCCTTCCTTGACCATGTCGAGACCGGGCGCGGCAGCTGTGTGCGGACCCGCAACGGCAGGCTCGCCGCGATCCGGTCCTTCTTCCGGTACATTGAGTATCGGATTCCGGCCTGCCTGGATCAGGCCCTCCGCGTCAGATCGATCCCGACCAAGAAGACCGACAAGGCGCTGATCGACTATCTCGACCGGGCCGAGATCAAGGCTTTGCTCGATGCCCCGGATCCCCGCACCCGCCTTGGCACCCGCGATCGTGCGATGCTGCATCTGGCCTATGCTGGCGGGCTGAGGGTGTCGGAACTCGTAACGCTGCAGCTGCGCGATTTCCCGGACCGCTCCCTGTCCACCGTGCACATCATGGGCAAGGGTCGGCGTGAACGGGTCCTGCCGCTCTGGAAAGAGACCCAGTTCGTATTGTGCGCATGGCTTGCGATCCGCCCTGAAGCCGAGGTCGCCGAGATATTCCTCAATGCCAACGGGCAGCCCATGACCCGGGACGGGTTCGCATTCCGATTGGCCGAGCATGTCCAGACTGCGGCAACGAAGCAACCGTCGATCCTGGGCAAGCGCGTCACACCGCACGTCCTGCGCCATTCCTGCGCAATGCATACGCTCGCGGCCACCGGGGACATTCGCAAAGTCGCGCTGTGGCTCGGCCACGCCAGCATCCAGAGCACCGAGACCTATTTGCGCGCCGATCCGGAGGAGAAGCTGCAGATTCTCGCAGCCCACGGTGCCCCTGCCATCAAGCCCGGGCGCTTCAAGCCGCCATCCGATGCCCTGATCACAATGCTCACCGACGTTCGAAGGCGGGCCTAGCCAGTCTCCGGACATCCCCCCTCGCACTCATATTATCTGGAGTGAAATCATGGAAAACCGAAGGAAACCTGCGCCTCCCGCCGCCACACTCGACATAAACTGCGACTGCAAAGAATATGTGTAATGTTGAGCTCAGCATTACATATATTCCCGGGGCGAGAGGTCGATCTCGAGGTCCGCGCGGTCGTCGGGGCTGAGCGCGCCTAGTCTCCGGTCAAGAATGGACTCGGCCGTCGTGACGAGCTGCATCACGACTGACTGCCCCGCGGCGAGATGCTCGTGGACCGCGGCGATGACGGTGGGGAGCTTCATGGAGAGCAGAACCTGTCCGAAAAAGCGCTGCTTCGTGGACTCGAACCGCGAGCGCGCGGATGCCTTGGCGCCGCTGTTCAAAGTCGCGTTCTCAAGCGCATCGACGATGCCGGTCAGTTCGAGCGCCTTCTCCAAGTTCTGGTGAATGATCGATTATCGCGAGGTCGCGATAATGTGAAGGAACGCGGCGCAGGCCCGCAAAGCCGCGGAACACCCCGCCACGTCCTTCGCATTATTTCACAGGGTGTCGAGCCACTCCATCAGACTTGCATCCCGCTTCCACGAAGGAGGAACGTTGCTCGCCGCCGGCGCGCCCACCTGTTCCAGCGCCTTTCGCTTGGTCTCCAGATTAGCCTGGGCGTAGTGGTTGGTCGTGTCGAGGCTGACGTGCCCCAGCCAACTGCGGATGACGGTGATATCGACCCCGGCAGCGACGAGGTGGACGGCTGTCGCGTGCCGGAAGCTGTGCGGGGTCACATGTTTTGACCGAAGCGTCGACACGGATTTTGCCGCTTCCTCCACATAAGTGGCAAGCTTGAACCGCACTCCCGAGGCGCCCAGCGGTTCACCGTATCGGTTTACGAAGATGCGCTCACCTGTTGCGCGTGGCTGTCGCTCCAACAACTTCTTGAGCAACGTCACGGTTTCCGGCCAGAGCGGACAGATGCGTTCCTTGCGCCCCTTGCCGTAAAGACGCACGCAGGTCGGCGCTTCGAACCGGATCGCCTCAGCACAGAGGTCGAGCGCCTCCTGGATGCGCGCGCCACTGTTATAGAGGAACGAGAGCAGCACATGGTCGCGCGCGCCTTCGATTGTCGACCGGTCGGGCTGTGCGAGGATTGCCTCAACCTCCCCTGGCTCGAGGTAGCAGGGCGCAGAAGTGGGCTCCCGCTTGAGCGGGACAGTCAGGACCTCGGCGCATTGCGCGATGTATTCGGGATCCTTGTCAGCCACGAAGCTGAAGAAGCTGCGGATCGCGGCGAGCCGGCAGTTGCGTGTACCGATCGTGCCCCTGCGCCCATGCTCGGTATGGTGGAGGAACGCGCGCACCTCGCCGGCCGAGACGTCGGCCAGCATGATCCGCGCGACCCCGCCGCCTTTTCGCTCCGCGATAAACCGAAGCAACAACCGCCAGGTGTCGCGGTAGGACCGGATCGTATGGACAGAAGCACTGCGTTGCTCGGCCAACCATTCCTGGAAGAACGCCCGCAACAACGCGGGGAACGGATTGCTCTTTTTCATGACAGCGCCTCCATGTTGAGGCATGGGGCGCCGACAGCGCGGAACCGCTCGCTTGCTTCCTGCAACAGATCCTGCGTGACGGTGATGTAGACCAACGTGGAGTTGATGTCCCGGTGGCCCATATAGGTGGAGAGGTAGCGTAGCCTGTCCTGCGGGTTGATGCCGGATCGGTACCATTGGAGGATCCGGTTCACGACCATTGAGTGACGCAGGTCATGAACACGCGGCCCCGTCCGCCCGAAGGGCGGTTTGAACCCGGCTCGACGCATGACGTTGGTGATCATCGTTGAGACCACCACCGGGGCATAGCGATCATTGAAGTGGTCATGCCAGAAGAGCCCGGACCGCGGATCCTGCGGGGCGCCGGCGCGCCGCCTTGCATCGATATAGGCCCGTAATTCGGCCATGACGCTGCCGGTTAGCGGCAAGATCCTGGTCTTGTAGAACTTCGTTTCCCGGATCGTGATCGTGTCCGATTGAAGGTCCACGTCACCCAGATCAAGCCCGGCGAGTTCACTACGGCGCAGTCCGGCACAATAGGCCAGAACCACCATCGTGTAGAGGGCCATAGGCCGCAGCGGAGCATCCGGCGACGGATACGAGCGGGCAACATCGAGCAACCGCCGGACGTCGGCCGGACTGAAGATATGCGGCCGTCGATGCTCGCGCGCCACTTCCCGCTCCGACCGGGCGTTGAAGCGTTTTGGCGGGATTCTGGGATCAAGGCGATACCGCGCCTTGGTCAGGATGCGCCCCAGCTTCTGACATTCAGCCGCGTGGTTGCGGGTCGGCTTGGCAGTTGCCCAGCGCGCCAGCATTGTCTCAAGCGATGCCCCGGCAAGTTCGGGGTTCGCCTGGAGGAACCGATCGAACCGCAATAGCCAGTGAGCCTGGGTCTCATACTGATAGCCCCGGCTGCGCATCAACGCGACATGCTCGCGCATGAAGTCCCCCAGCACGCTGCCGTAGGGCGCAGGCCGTCGCAATGCGGCCAGGGCTTCGTCGGGATTGGGGGAAGCGAGAGCCCGCCAGATCGGCTTGTTTTGTTTGGCGTTGTACTGACGACGAAGCACGGCAACGGGATTCTCGGCGATCAGCCCGATTTCGACGAGGTGTTCGAGGAAGCGATCGACAATGCAGACCTGGTTGAGCAGCGTCGGCATTCGCCAACGTTTTTCCATTTCCTTCAGCCAGACGTCGAGCATCTGCCGGTCAACCGCCGGATGACGTCGGGCTACATCCTCGAAGCTGCGAAGGAACCAGCGATAAGTCGGTCTGCTTCCCGGCCGGAACTGCGATTTTTCCAAGAAGGCGTCAACAACGGTGCAATCGGGATCGTGCCAGGCGCTCATGACAGCATCTCCGAGCCGGGTACATCGAGCGCCACGGCTCGGAGATCATCTGTCGCCAGCTTGAGATAGGCATTGGTGGATTCGATTGATCGATGCCCGAGCACGTCGCCGATGATCTTTTGCGGGACCGACGCCCGCAGTAGTTCGACCGCTCGCGCGTGGCGGAAGACATGCGCTCCTCGCTTTCCCGGCGGCTCGACGCCTGCGGCTGCTAACCGCCCGCGGATCATGCCGTACAGGTTTGTCATTGCGATGTAGGGCGCGCAGGATCGGATGAAGATTTCCCGCCCCTCGACCTGGGGGCGCCCATGACGCAGATAGTCGAGCAGCGCCTCACCAACCGGCGCCAATAGCGGCATGTAGGAGTACGCATTGGTCTTGGTGTGACGGATACGCAGGGATTCTCCGCGCCAGTTCACGTCTTCAAGCCGAAGGCGGCAGATCTCACCTTCGCGCAACCCATATGTGGCAAGCAGTTGAAGTACCGCAAAATCGCGCATTCCTCGCGGCGATCCGTCCTTCTTCGTCGTCGCCAACACCGCGGCGATTTGGCTCTTGTCCAACGTCGAGGGCACGTCTTCATAGGCGTAGAGCATGGGGCCGATGATGTGCGGCGTGAGATCAGTCGGGATACGTCCCGTCCGATGCAGATAGCGCACCACCGACCGGAGCCGCTCAGCGACGTCGGCCAATGATTTGCGCCGTAATCCAGGCGCGCGCATGTCCATGTAGAGATCGACCTCCACGATGCTCAACGTGCCGAGGCTGGCAGCACCGCCCCGTTCGAACCGCCATCGCAGGAAGTTCCGTGCCTCCCACATAAGCGCCGCGATGGTAGCGCTTGCCAGACCGCGCTCGTCGCGCAGCCATGCCTCGTATTCGCAGCAGATCGCCTGCCGATACGCGGTTTCCGGTTCGGTCATCTCCGGCTCGGGCGGCCATTTGCCTTGGGCAAGCCGGAGCAGCTTGTTGATCGACGTGCGGGGCAACATCTGCCAGCGCGCACAGGGAGGCCGGCCGTACTGGGCTTCGAAATCCCGAATTGCATAGGCAAAATACTGATCGACCTGCGCGGGCGTCACAGTTTCTACCTGCATGTCGCACTCGGCCAGATAATCGAGAAACGCGCGGGCGTAGAGGCGATGGTTCGCTACGACCACCGGGTTGTAATTCTGCGTCGTGAGCAAATTCGAGAGTTCGGCGATCAACTCGTCGTGCAATTTCAACATGCTTTTATCCTCAGCTGGTTCAGAGACCGCCGAGGTTCGCAACCAAAATAATGCGCAGCAACATCGCACGAACAACACAGGAATTCGGCGCTTAGGCCGCGTTCCTTCACATTATCGCGACCTCGCGATAATCGATCTTATGCGCAGCTGCGCATAAGACCTGCCACGCGTCCGCATAGGTGTCGTAGATCTCGATCTGCGCGGCGGTCAGCTCATGGCGCAGAATGTCATATTCGACACCTGCGAAGCTCAGTGCGCGGGCCATGTAGAGGCCGGTGGCCTTGAGATCGCGCGCGACCAGCTCCATCGCGGCGATCCCGCCTTTGCTGATGCTGCTGATGAACTGCTCCCGGTCGGGGAAGGCGGTCCCTGGGCCCCAGAGCCCCAGTCGGACCGCATAAGCGAGGTTGTTGACGACAGAGGCGCCGGTGGCTGAAGCATAGAGGACGCGGGCCGCGGGCAATTGGTTCTGGAGGAGCACGCCGCAGATTCCCTGCTGGGATCCATCCTTGGTGCCGAGAGCGCCCTCCCCACCCGCAACGCCGCCCATCTCGTGGGCCTCGTCGAAGGCGATGACACCGTCAAAATCGGCCCCGGCCCAGTCAACCAGCTGCTTCAGGCGACCGTAGTCACCACGCATCGAACGCAGCGTCGGATAGCTGACGAACAGCACGCCCTGGTCGAGGCTGATCGGCTCATCGATCTTCCAGTTGGAGATGGGCTGAATGTCGCCGTTAAGGCCGCCAAGGGCCGTCCAGTCGCGTCGCGCGTCTTCGAGGAGCGGCGCATTCTTCGAGACCCAGATGTTGCGGCGGCGGCCCTGGAGCCAGTTGTCGAGGATGCAGGCCGCGATTTGACGACCCTTCCCCGCCCCCGTGCCGTCGCCCAGGAAGAAGCCCTTACGATAGGAATGGCCGTCTTCGGCCAGCACGAGGCCGACACCCTCCTTGTCGGGTCTGAAAGTGCCTGGGATCCACTGGGTCCAGGCATGCCCCGCGTAGACGACCGTCTCGAGTTGGGAGGCGGAGAGCAGCCGCTCGGCGACGGTGCGCTCGGGCAGCGCCGGCACATACTCTGGGACCGGCGCCGGGATCGAGCCCATGGCGACAGATTCGACGAGCGGCGTTGGATGCTCGCCAGCGCTCGCGAAGCTGATACGGCTCGGTCGATATGGAAGATAGACGCCGCTCTGCTCGAGCAGCGGCGCCGGCGTCTCAAGTTTCGCATATTCGACGGGGAGCACGTGGTTGCGTGCCGGGGCATGGTAGGCGCGGGGCGCCGGACGGCTGCTTTTGACGGCCCGGAAGAGCGAAACTCCACCTGAGCGCTTCGGCGCCGACGCTCCGCGATCGGGCTTCGCCGACGATCGTTCGGGGATGATCAGGATATCGAGCAGCTCGGCAACGGACGAACGCTGGATGAGCGCGGGGGGCGACCGGCCGGGGACCTTGTCGATGACAAACAACCGCACGGCGATCGAAGTCCCATGCTTCAGGTAGCACTTCTCGAGACGGACGGCCGCCAGGACGCTCACGTCGCGCAGGATCGTCTCATATTGCTCACGCATGCGTGCGCTCGGGCCAAACCAATCGGGCATGATGGCAACGAGCCGGCCGCCCGGTTGAAGACGGCGCAGCGCCGCTTGCAGATGACGGACTGCGGCATAGTCGTCGGCGCCGCGGCCGACCGACCTCGAAAAGGGCGGGTTCATCAGGATGAGGGTTGGTCGATCGACGCTTGCGAGGGTGGAATTGATGGTCGCACCATCGTGCCCGGTGATCGATGCTGAGGGGAAAGCCGCCTTCAATCGGCCACGGCGGAGCGGATCGAGCTCGTTCAGATGGAGCGATTCGACGTGACGGAGCTGCGCGACCAATAGGCCGTTACCCGCGCTCGGCTCGAGCACGATGTCGTCGGGCTGGACGTTGGCGAGAAGCGTCATAACCGCAGCGATGTCGACAGGTGTCGAGAATTGCTGCCATTCGATCTGATCCTCGCTGCGAACCGTCTGAGTGGGCAGGCGATCGGACAAGTCGATCAGCGCGCGGACGTCGCCGAACGCCGCAATTTTTTGGGCGCTCGACTGAAGATGGATGGCAAGGGCATGCTCGAGGAGTTCAAAGCTGGCGCGTTGTGTCCAGCGACCGTCGGCATCAGAACCGCCGAAGGCCTTGGTCATCGCGTCGTTGAGGTGACGACGCTGAATGGCCTCGTCGGAGCGCAGACGGGGTAGAAGGAGGCGCACGGCCTCGCGCTCAGCCTGGGCGGCCGCTTCGAAGAGATCGGACATGGGTGTGGTCTCCAGAGTGGGCTGCACCCTCGGCAGCGACACCCTTTCGATCCCCCTCCCCTCTCCTCCGGCGCTTCGCGCCTAGACGCGGCTCTGCTGCGCTCGGGCATCGAGCGCCTTTGCCCAATCCTTGTAGATTGGCGGCGGGGGCGCGCGTTCGATGATGAGGCCCGACCGGGCGTAATGCGCTTGGGCACTTTCGGCTGCCCTGCGCCCTTCGGAATCGTTGTCCTCGGCGACCAGGAGCGTTGTGACCGTGGGCGGAATGACGAGCTGGTTGAGCCGACGTGCGCCGAGTGAAGCCCAGCACGGGAGGTTGCTCAGGCGCGCGAAAGCGTCGGCCGTCTCAAAGCCCTCGGCGATGGCAAGGGTGTTGCCCCCTGCCCCGCCCCGCCAAGCGCCGTGCCCCGGGGCGCCAAGCATGACCTTGCGCGTGTAATGGGCGGTGTCGGGGTTCAGGAATATGCGTTGAATTGCGACCAGACGGTTTCCCTCGCGCACCGCTACCAGGAGAGCGGGTTCGAAGATCGTCTTCGGCTTGGGCAGGTAAGGGCAACGCGGATGGAAGCGAAGATCGCGTGGTGGTGGGAGGAGGTTCCGGCACTGGAGGTAGCGCTCGGCAAGGGTGCCCGGAACGTCGACCGCCTCATTCCAGATTCTTTCGACGTTCATCGGCCGCGGCGAGTCCGCCAAGGCGGGTGGCGGATAATGGCGACCCGGGCGAACAAGGCGCAGTTCACGCAGGACGTCTTCGCGCGAGCATCCTGCGAAACAGGTGACGAGAATGCAGCGATCCCCTTGCCGAATCGACAAGCTTGGATCGCGATCGCTGTGTGCGGGACAGCGGCACATCGCGACATTGCCGCTCCACGTGCCGCCCAGGGCCCCGACAATGTCGACTATCTCCTGCGATGGCCGTCTGGCTGTAAGCGGCATAATTCTACCTCCTGCTTACACGCTCGGCCCCTCCTTTCCTCTTTTCGGTCGGTCTGAGACTTGGAGACAGATTCAGCCTGCGCTCGCCTCAACGCGAACGGCTCGGAGATCATCGGTTAGTCGTCGCTTCGATTCGCGCGGCGTTCAGCATAGGCGACGACGAACTTCTCCCAGATCCGCAGCCACTCTGAATCGGTGCGCGGCCGGCTAAAATCGGGGCATCCCTTGCGGAATGCAGCCGCCATGTCATCCACTGACCACGGATGGCCCTTGGTCAGCGCGATCTGGCGGAAGACGGCCTCACGCGTGCCGTATGAGAGAGACCCGGCGGGGAACGGAAGAGTCGGCGCATCGTCCTTCGCGGGCGCGGACTTCGCTGCATGGGCCGGTTTGACCGATGATCTCGGTGCCGTTTTCGGAGCCTCGCCCCCGACGAGTCGAAGGTGCGGCCCCACGAGCTTGCGCTCCAGCGGTGCCGGTGACGGATGAAGAATGACCTTCCGCCCGGAGAGATCGACATTTGCGTTGGGATAGACCGCCGACACGATCTGCATGGTTTCGCGGACGGTCTGTCGGAAGCGCTTGCTGTCGGCCTCGTTGCCAAGGTGCTTGGCGAGCTGGTCCCATGAGATAACCTGGCCCTTGTCGGATCCAATCCGCGGGAGCCGGTAGGCAAGGTAAGTGTAGAGATCGAGCGCCGTTGGCGTACCCTTGAGCTCGCGGATGGCGATCTCATTGAGTGGCACGGCATGGTCGATGAGGTGCGAGTAGAACGCCTCGGACATACGGATTTCGCGCGCGAATGAGCCGTTCTTGTCGAGCGAACCGGCATATTCGTTGGAAATCTTGACGTCCCGGACAGCGAAGGCGTTGTCTTCCGTGTCGGTGCCGTCCCAGCGGATCTGCCACTCGCACGCCAGCAGCCGATCCACCTGCTCTCGCATCAGGTTCGCCGTCCCGCGTGGTCCATAAGACACGGTCTGGTAGCCAAGGCGGCGCATCCACTCGGTGAAATTGCGGCCAAGATAAACGTCCCGCGATTGCTTCATGACCGCCTGAGAGAGGAGGTAGATCAGGGCAACGCGTGGATAGGCGCCATAAGGCACACCAAGGCTTCGCATGACGGACTTGCCGTCGACATTCTGAAGCACTGGCCTGGGATTGATGGCCAGCGCATATTTGCCGTCCTCACGGACGATGGGCTGAGTGTCGTCCTTGGGCCGCTTGGTTGGCAGCGACATCGCACAAAGCGCGGAGTGGAGGAAGGCAGGAACCGGTTCTTCGTCCTGGACGCGCAGGAATGCGTCCAAGGTGAGCTGGGTGCCGGCGGTGGTGGCGAGCTTGCGGACGCTCTCCTCGCCGCCGTTGAGCATGGCTAGTGCGTACTGATGCCCCAGCGGCCTATGCTGATCCCCATTCATGGTCTGCCCTTCCCCCCGAATCTACCGGGGGCTGTGATGGGCATGTCTCAACAGGTTTGAGGCGTGAAATCAACCCCGTTGGCAGTTTGGGAGGGGAAAAGGCCGCGAGAGTTGCAGAAACACCGATGATGTCGGTGCCGTTCTGCGCCCTCCCCCTGCCCTCCTTCACCCAAAATCGAAAAATCAAAACGATTCGCGAATCGGTTTTTTATAGGGTGATTCTAGTAATAGGTATGAGCTCTGAGATCATCGGTCGACTCGCACCGAGATCATCGCTGATACGCACCGAGATCATCGCAAAGTACCGAGATCATCGGTGGTTATCCACAGGTAGCCGTTTGTCGCCACAATCCCAGCGCCAGACTTTGCAGCAACACGCAAAGGCACGGAGATCATCGGTCGCAGCCGCCGCCGATTGGCCAGAAAGCGCGCACATGCGCAAGGGGCTCGGAGATCATCGGTCAACTTGTAAGTCTGGTGGCCATTTTCTTGCTCGAAACCGCCAACGTGGCTATCATGGCGCATCAAACCCACAGAAGCGGACTGAGATGGCTACCGACCCCTCCCTAGCACAGCCGGACGACCTCATCGAAGGTGGTCTGGACGTGCTCCACAGAAAGTCGTTGACGATCCTCAAGCGCATTCGTGACAGCGCGGTTGATCCCGAAACCGGTCAGAAGAAGGGTCCGACCTTCCCGATTTCGAAAGCTGCTGCACTGGTCGGGCGGACGGCATCTGCTGTCCGGGAAGCGGAGCGCGACGGCCGCCTCCCCGCTCGAGGGCGGACGGGCTCCGGGCATAGGCTGCAGTATACGCTCGAAGAGCTTGATCATATGCGCGAGGTGTTTGGAACGCGTCCCTGGCGCGAGCCAACCGATACCCCGGCGATCATCTCGGTCTGCAACTTCAAGGGGGGCGTCGGCAAGTCGACGATCGCGCTGCATCTCGCCCAGCATTTTGCCATCAAGGGCTACCGGGTCCTGTTCATCGACTGCGACAGCCAGGCGTCTTCAACCATGATGTTCGGCTATCGCCCCGACGTGGACCTCGACGAGGAAGACACGCTTTACGGGCATTTTCACAATCCGGAGCTGCTTGGCGTTCGCAAGATTATCCGCAAGACGCACTTTCACAACCTCCACCTGATCCCGTCGAACCTGCGACTTTATAATCTCGAGTATGAGATCGCCGGGCACATGGCGCGAAATCAGAACATGGAGATCATCGACCTGATCGCGCAGGCCATTGATGAGGTGGTCGATGACTATGACGTCGTGATCATGGACCCGCCGCCGGCATTGGGCATGGTGTCGATGGCTGTGCTCCAGGCCGCTAACTGCATGGTCATTCCGGTGCCGCCGAGCCTTGTCGACTTCGCCTCGACGGTATCTTTCATCGACATGACGCGAACGACGATGAAGCAGCTCGAGCAACTCGCGGGGCGGGGAAGGCCGGCCTACAACTTCATCCGGCTGGTCGGCAGCCGCGTGGACGAGAGCAAGTCGATGCACCGGGAGATACTGTCGATGATGCGGCAGGTCTTCGGTGGCTCAATGACGCAGTCGGTGATGGTCACCAGCGCCGAAATCGACAATGCCAGCTCCAGGATGAAAACCGTTTTCGAACTCGACAAGCCCGTCACGTCGCACGAGGTCTACAACCGCTGCATGAAGCATCTCAGCGACGTTTGCCAGGATATTGAGCAGGACGTTCTGCGCACCTGGGCGAGCAGGGCAGGGGGCCGAATTTAGGGAGAGTTGCCACGTGGCAACTCCGATATTTCTCACGTCGGCGAGCACGGGCAATCGGGGAGTGAGACGAAGCCGGATCACCGAGTTGCCACGTGACAACAAAGTGGAAGAACCCAATAGAAGCAATATGTTAGGTAGGAATACCATGTCAGATCGCACACGGCAGGAACGTCAGTGCAAGCGCCTGGGGGCGGCGCAGTTGCCACGTGGCAACTCTGGCCTGTTGGCACCCGTCGGCGAGGGCAAGAGAGAAGGAGAAACGGGCCGATGAGCAAGGGCAACAAGGGCTTCGGCTCGATGTTCACAGAGGGGCTCGACGACGAGGAGAACCTCGATAAGGCGACCCCTGCGGACGGCATCATGGCAAGTCGCAGCCAGACGCTCGCGCGCATCGCGACGGGGAAAACGGTCGCCGACCGGACGGAGTGGGTCGATCCGGAGCGGTGCCGCCCATGGCGGATGCACAATCGCGATCTGGATCATTTGAACGAAGATAGCTGCCGCGATCTCATCGACTCCTTCCTCTCCGCCAAGAAGCAACGGATCCCCGCTATCGTTCGGCGTCTGAAAGATGACCCGAACTTCGACTTCGAGATCATCGCCGGCGTCCGCCGTTGGTGGACGGTGAAATGGCTGCGAGCGCATCACCACCCGGAGTTCGAGTATCTGGTGACGATCCAGAGTGTCACGGACGAGGAGGCGTTCCGGGTTTCAGATGTCGAGAACCGCTCGCGTAAGGACATCTCGGATTGGGAGCGGGCCAAGGAATATACGGTGGCGCTCGCGGAGTTCTACGAGGGCTCGCAGTCGCAGATGGCCGAGCATTTAAACCTTTCCAAGTCGTGGCTGAGCCGGCTTCTCGACGTTGCGCGCTTGCCCGAACCAGTTGTCGCGGCGTTCTCCGATACGCACGACATCACGGTACGCGTCGCGCGTGACATCAAGCCGCTTACCGGAGATCCGAAGGCGCTGGCGAAGATGCGCGAAGAGGCTGAACGC
Source organism: Tardibacter chloracetimidivorans (assembly GCF_001890385.1). NCBI lineage: Bacteria > Pseudomonadati > Pseudomonadota > Alphaproteobacteria > Sphingomonadales > Sphingomonadaceae > Tardibacter > Tardibacter chloracetimidivorans. The sequence goes on from NZ_CP018221.1 coordinate 2,660,498, forward strand.
ATCGAGGAAGAGCGCAGCCAGAAAGGCTTGAAGCTGAGCGGGCCGGAAGTCGCGAAGCGGCTCGTGAAGGCGACTGTCGCGCCAGCCGTGAAGGCTGCCGCCGAGAAGGAGATCACCGGCAAGGGGGGCAAGGTCATCCTGCGCTACACGAAAGCGCGGGGAGGGGGGCTGACGATCAAGGTGCCGCCGAAGGCTGAGGCGTCGCCCGCCGAGCTTTTGAAGGCGATCGAGGGGCTGCTGTCGTAGGGTGATGGAGCGCGGCGTCTGGCGAGGTCGCCGCCTTATATGGCGTCCCGCTTATATTTGTCGGCGATGCTCTGCGTCACGGAGTGGCGGCTTCGCAGGCCGAAGTTCGCGCGGATGAAGTCGCCGGCTTGACGCGTCCTCGCGCCTACGAACGCCTGGGCATGTCCCACGGTCGACCGGTTCTGCCGCGTGATCAGTTCTCGCTCGGGTAGGCTCACGATCCGATTTGCCAGCGTAGTGGACCCGGCAGCAACGAAGAGGGTCTCCGGTCCGATCGGAAGAGTGACATAGGATGAGGCACTACCAAGCCAGGCGAAGCTGACCGGCACGTCGAGCGGCCAATCGGAGACGAACAATTCCCGGCGATTGTTCGTCTTGATTATGCGCCAGTCCATGTTGATGAACGCTCGTCCGCGATCCGCGTCGTCGATGACCAAGCGCAGGACTTCCATCTGAAGCGCGCTCACGGCCTCGGGCGGCAGCGCCCCATCTTCGCCGCGCAGCACGGACTTCGCGGCCTCTGCGCTTGCGAGAGCGCCGACGGCGTCCTTCATGCCGCGCATATCCAGCGGTGTCCGGAACCACAGCGACATGACGAACCGGCCCCAATCCGAGCATTGCGCGTCGCTGAGCGAGTTGACCTTGCCGTCGAGGAGCAGCGCGTGAACCTTGGCCGCAGCGTCATCGATCACCTGCATGAACAGGGTTTCCATCTGCTGGGCATGCTCGGGCGGGAACCCGATCGTCTTGTACAGGTCCCGCTCGAAGCAGACGCTCTTGGGTGATGCAGGACTGCTCTCGATCTCCCCGATCCGATTGCGCCGATAGCGCAGCAGGGTGTCGCCATCCTTCCACTGGTCGAGGAGGAACTGCGGGATGAAGTGATGCCGGGACGGAGGGTTCTGTGGCTTGGATTGCACGGTGTCTGTGGTTCAAGAGGGATGAGCAAGTGAGGCGAGTAGCTTGCGCGCGCCTTGCGGGGTGACCTTCAACAGGCGCGCGACAGCGGCCGGCTGAAGGCCCGGATAGGCAAGCTGCAGGCGGGCAAGGAGAGGGGCCTTGCTCCGCTTCGTGACGGCCAGATCGGTCTGGATGCGCGACGCCGCACGCTCGATCGCGTCGAGGTCGCGCAAGCCAGCATGCGCCGTCCGACCGATCGCCTGGGCCAAGGTCTCTGCCAGATCGGCGGGGGAGGGGGGCAGAAACTTGGACATCAGGATGAACGAGGGGATCACGCGGGTCGTGAAGCCAGCGCGGCACAGCATCCGCGGTACGGCGGCGGCGATCAGCCAGTTTCGATCGCGTCCACGGGGAGGCAGCTCGAGAGCGCGACCATCGACGCTGACGACATCCCAGCTGCCTGGTGCCGCTGGTTCGGTCAGCGCGAACAGCTGGAAAATGCGGTTGGCGACAGAGAGGAGGTCACCGGAAGGGAAGGGGGCGTCCGCCACGGTTCGCAGCTGTCGCCACATCGGCCCGAAGTGCGCCAAGTCTTCGGCCGCATAAACCTTCGCCTCGGTGCGGTCATCGAGTACCGTACGGAGCACGTTGAGCGTGGCGCGGCCGAGCGAATCCTTGAGATCCTCGTCGCGGCTGAGCGCAAGGTGGAAGACGGCGGCAACCGAGATCGGATCGTTGAGGCCTTCGGAAGCGCGGGGAGGGGGTGTGCGGCCGGCGATCCAGTCCTGCAGGTCGCGCACCGCGATCGGCACGCCGGCGAGGCCGGCCAGGACGGTGGCGCCTTCCAGGCGCGAGCGCGCGAGAAAGATGTCGGCGCATGGACTACCGTGCAATCGGCCATCGAGGCGCCCGAGCAGGAGCAGGCTGTCGTCGGCGCGCAGGTTGTCTGTCCGCGTCATAGGATGGCGACAATGCCATGGCGGGAAACCAAAGTCAGCAGTTCGTTTCTACATCCGTGACCTCCCGAAAGTGGACATTCGATAATTGCAGTTATCACATAAGCATATTTGACGAGTCTATATAAGGTGCCGTAAGCATCGCTGTCGGTTTCCCTATACGACCGGACTCTCGAGGTTAGCGTGATTTAGGCTGCCTGAGGGTTCCCAAACCGCCGGATTCTGAGCCCTAAACGACCGGACTGGCTGCTCAATGAGGGCCGCATCGCGCAAATATGCGCCAATTTCCTGCCTTTTCGCTTTCAGTCGCGATTTCGAAAAGCCTCGCCATCCATGGACCATCGCGGCGATCGAACCATCACGTCCAGGAGAAAGGATCAGACGCCGTTCCCGCGATTTGTGCTGTCGTTCGACAGGCTGATTTTCTATCACACGGGGGCAACCGTTCGGTTGCTCCCATTCTATGGATTGTGACAGATGGCTTTGATTGGCTATGCGCGCGTCTCGACGGACGAGCAGGACACGGCGGCACAGCTCGACGCGCTGCGTGCCGCTGGCTGTTCTGAGATCCTGGAAGACAAGGCGAGCGGAGGAAGCCGAAGTCGGCCGAACCTCGGACGAGCGCTCGCACGGGTAGGGCCCGGGGACACATTGCTGGTCGTCCGGATCGATCGCCTGGCGCGCTCGCTGTCGCATTTGCTCGAGATCGTCGAGACACTGCGCGCCAAAGGCGGCTACTTCCGTTCGATCAACGACCCGATCGATACGTCGAGCGCGCAAGGCATGCTGATGACGCAGATGCTCGGCGCGTTCGCTGAATTCGAGCGCGCACTGATCAGGGAGCGTACGCGGGCGGGTCTGAAGGCTGCCGGGGCGCGCGGCGCAAAACCGGGAAACCCGAAGATGCGCGCCCGTGATGCTGCAGCAATTGAGGACATTCGCTATAGCCTCAAAGAGCGCCATCTCAACGAGCTGCTCGATGGGCGCCATCGTTGGCTGCCGATCGTCCAGAGACTGAGGCCGCACTTGCCGTGGGGCCTCGTGCTCAGGCACATCCGGGCTATCACCCCGCCGACGCGGTCGTTCACCGAGCGTACGTTGGTGAAGGCGTGCCGAACTTTGGTCAACGCCGGCTACGCAGCCCCGGAAATCCTTAATCCGGCGCCGCGGTTGCCCCCAGACGCTCGGGTAGCCCTGCTTGTGGCGGACCGTATGAAAACCCATCCGGGGGCAACGTTGCGCGACATCGCATCCTGGTTGAGCAAGGATCTGCGAGAGCCGACGGCGCGGGGAGGGTTGGTGTGGTCGCCGCAAGGGGTCAAACGGGTGATTTCACAGGCCCGGAGCCTCCACTTATTGAAGGATTGAACCAGCACAAAGCAGCGTTGATCTCTATCCGACAGACATCCGAGGTAAGCCTGAGCCCGCCGCTGTAGCTGCGCGTCGAGATTTTCGTGCTTTGCGCTGCTGAGCGGCACGGACTTGTCGAACAAACGTCTGGGACCATCGGCCATCCGGCGCCAGGCAGCGTTCGATTTCACAGGGGTCCACCGTCGACACGAAGGTTTCGATGGCTGAGGGTTGGTTTGAGCCGAATAGCGTGACTCCGGTTGCGTGGGTAGGGTCCAGGATCGCGCAGACTGCGGCGAGGAGGCAGCGACGTTTGGCCATGCTCGCGACAGCCAGCGGGAACGGAGCTTCACTCTCGAAGAAATCCGGCCGCAACCGGCCGGGGGTCATCGCTGGCGATATGAACGCATTGAGCGGGATGTTCGATCGTGTGTAACCCCAATAGTTGCGCGCCAGGAGCCGAGAAATATCGCGCACTTCACCGAGGAGCTGGCTTGCGGAGGTGAAGTTGAAGCGGAACTGGTCCGGGGTCTTGCCTTGAAGGGCTGTGAAAACCTCGGTTTCGAATGCGATCACCCGATCCCAGCATTCCTGCAAGTCGGCGCCAGCGGAGAGCACTGCGGGCAAAGAGCGCTCAAGAGGTCTCCAGCACTCGGCGCAGAGCATGCGCAACGGCCCGCGTGCTGACCCGACGATTTGCCAGTTGAAAGCGTTGCACACGCTGCACCGCTCTTCCAGCGGCCAGCGGTGCCGATGACAGAAGCATGAGGCGGCCAATACCCAATGGTGCCGGATATGAGCTGGTCGATGTGCGGCAAAATCTTCCGCAAGGCATCGGTTGCACCAGGATAATCTCAGTCGTGGCGCTGATCGGAAGCACTCTTGCTCGGTTGCGAATGGCGGCCGATCCCAAGCGATAAAGTCGAGTGGCAGTGCAGGATATCGCTGCGCCAAGGCGTTTGTCGCCAGTTGGGATGATGCGACGTTGAACGTTTGGGCAGCACCATTGAGCCACCGCGTGGTCGGGCGGATGTCCGGGTGGCACCATTGCCCTGTGCGGTCGCGGACAGCTGTCGGATCGGCAAGTGTGCGTCCCCTACGTTGGTAGATTCGGCGCGCATACCAGGAGGTCAGGAGTTCGTCGGGGAAGGGCGCAAGGTGCGCGTTCATGCCGCGCGTCGGCGCAAGGCCCGTTTGGTGCTGGCGATGACCTGCATCGAGACCAGCGGCAGCAAGAGTTGGTCATCGTCGAAGCTGCCGGCGTCGATCATCTCGCGGCCATCGCGGATAGCAGCTATTGCGACGGCCTCCATCAAACGAAAGATTCGACCGGTCACGCCCGCAGTGAGCGCAATAACATGTTGCCGCACTTCGTTGGTGTCGAGACGAGAAGGGCGACGGAGGGGGAGCAGGCCAGCGAAACTCGCCATCAATTGTTGCAAAGCGTGGTCATTGCGCCAGGCAACGAGCTCGAACGCTCCGAAGCGGTCGGCAAGGTTGGGATCGGTGAGAACGGCGATACGGGCGTCCTCGGTACCGGCGCAGACGATCGGGATCTTAAGATCGTTGGTCAGGAAACGAACGGTGTTGAGGAAGATGCGCTGCTGACGCGGCGAGCCTGCCAGCATCTTGTCGATTTCATCGAGGACCAGGACCTTGGTGCCGAATTCGGCCAGAGTTCGCCGCGCCAGCGCGCGCAGCGTGCGCAACGATACGTGGCTGAGCTCGGCATAGTTCATGGCGAGCATCAGTTCGGTGTAGAATTCTTCCTCCGTCGGCTGCGGGGGCATTTGCACCACGACCACCGGCATCGCCGTGAGCCCGGCACACTCATCATATTTGGGCGTATGGAGCTCGGCGAACCGGTTCAGGATTTCGCTTTTGCCCATCCCGGTCGATCCAAACAGCAACAGGCAAGGCATCCTACCGCGCTGCGGGTATGTCAGCAGATCCTCGAGCCGGCCCAACGCCGCCACGGATTGGGGCAGGGACACCCAGCGATCGCGTCGCAGCCAGTCTATGCGCGTTTCTGCGGGCAAGTCGGCCTGTTCGCGGTACGCAGGGAAGAGGTGATCGTTGAAATCGGTCATGATCGCTCCTCAATCGAGAAAGGCACGATAGGCGGTACCTCTTCAGGTTCGCTCGACGACGGCACCGCCGGAAGGGAGGCAAGCGCGGTAGTGGCTGGGGCACCCGCATCAAGGGCATAGGCTATGCGCTGCGCGGCTCTGTTGCAAAGATTGGCGGCAGTCAGAGGTAGGCTGTCGCTCTGCGCCGATCAGGCGGCTGCTGCGAAATGGTGGTTGAGCATGCCCATGGCCTCCGTCAGCGCCGAGGGCCCAATGCCAAAAGCTCTCTCCACAAGGCGCACCTCGCCCCTGATGCCGGGCTGCAGGCACCAGGGGCGAGCCTGTCCTTTGCGCAGGGCTCGCATGACTTCGAATCCCTTGATCGTGGCATAGGCCGTGGGGATCGATTTGAAACCGCGCACCGGCTTGATCAGTATCTTGAGCTTTCCGTGATCGGCCTCGATCACGTTATTGAGATACTTCACCTGCCGGTGGGCCGTCTCCCGGTCCAGCTTTCCTTCGCGCTTCAATTCGGTGATCGCTGCACCATAGCTCGGCGCTTTGTCGGTATTGAGCGTGGCAGGCTTTTCCCAGTGCTTCAGGCCTCGCAGGGCCTTGCCCAGGAACCGCTTCGCTGCCTTGGCGCTGCGGGTCGGCGACAGGTAGAAATCGATCGTGTCGCCCCGCTTGTCGACTGCCCGGTACAGGTAGGTCCACTTGCCCCGCACCTTGACGTAGGTTTCATCCAGGCGCCAGCTCGGATCAAAGCCACGCCGCCAGAACCAGCGCAGCCGCTTCTCCATCTCCGGGGCGTAGCACTGGACCCAGCGATAGATCGTCGTATGGTCGACCGAAATGCCGCGTTCCGCCAGCATTTCCTCAAGGTCGCGATAGCTGATCGGATAGCGACAATACCAGCGCACCGCCCACAGGATCACATCACCCTGGAAATGGCGCCACTTGAAATCCGTCATCGTTCCGTCCGTCCAATCTCCGCCAAGCATGCTCAAGCTTCACGATTTTTGCAACAGAGCCGTTCTTGACGATGCCGCGTTCGGCGCAGCGACGCCGGTGGTACCGAAGTATCTGGCACCGGCCGACCCGGCGTCTCGCTGGACCAGTGCGCATCGCGGGCCGGCGTTCTACGCCTACTCGACCAACTACCTCATCGATCTCGACCACGCCGTCATCATGGACGTGGAAGCGAGCACCGCAGTGCGCCAGGCTGAGGTGACCGCGTGCAAGCGCATGATCTCCCGGGTGCAGGACCGGTTCGGTGTATGGCCCGAGCGGCTTGCGGCCGATACAGCTTACGGCTCGGCCGAGATGCTTGCCTGGCTGGTCCACGAACGCGGCATCCACCCGCACATCCCGGTATTCGACAAATCCGCCCGGCGCGACGGCACGTTCGAACGCGATGCCTTCACCTACGACCATGAGGACGACAGCTACGTCTGCCCCGGCGGCAAGCGCCTGCGCCCTAGGAACCGCAACTTCGCGATGGCCCGCGGCGATGTCGGCCAGGACGGCTTCATCCGCTACCGCGCCCAACAGCAGGACTGCAGCGGCTGTGCCATGCGGCAACGCTGCACGCCCAACGTGCCGGCTCGCAAGGTCACCCGCTCAGTCCACGAGGGTGCTCGCGATCTCGCCCGCGACATCGCCACCACCGACGCCTACGTCACGTCCCGCCGCCAGCGAAAGAAGGTCGAGATGCTGTTCGCGCACCTCAAGCGCATCCTAAAGCTCGACCGATTGCGCCTGCGAGGTCCAAATGGTGCCAGGGACGAGTTCCACATGGCGGCCACCGCCCAGAACCTTCGCAAGATGGCCAAGCTCATCCCGATGCCGACACGGCCGCTACCCGCCTGAGCCAATCAGCACTGTCCAGCGCAACTCAGTGCCAGCCTGCCTCCGAACCCAAACACCGACTTCTTCAACACAATCGCCCCACTAGCGGACATTGGGATGGTGCATCCCAAACGCCCGCGCTGTTGGGGTATTACATGCCCGTTAGCACCTGTGGTATCTGCGGCGAGCTAGCGGACGCGCCGAGCCGAAAAGAGCGCTCCGGAGAGTAGGAGACCTTGCTCATGTTCAGTTTTTTGCGATCAATTCAGGGGCGTGAACTGGCAATTTTCTGCGGGCTTATCGCAGTCTCGATGTACGTTTACGTGTCGAACGTGCCACCCGCCGTCCAGGGTTTGCCTTCATCTATGGCCTCTTGCTTGATGGCGATACTGACAGCCGGAGCCATTTTGAAGATCTCGCGGGGATTGTCGAACATCCGGCGAGAGCGGAACGACAGCTAACCACCCAAAACCCGGCCGTTCCGGTGTGCCACTTACCGCTGACAGGACGTGCCAATTAGCGCTGACATTTACAGCTTCGCCCCATCCATATCCGTCCACATACTATGTCTCTTTACTCCCCACTGTCCATAGGCACAAATGACCTTTTGTGGACGGGAATCGGCATGGCGAAGCGCAAGCATCAACTCCTGACCGAGAGCGAACGCGATCAGATCCTCGCCATCCCGACCGATCGCGACCGTTTGGCCCGGCTCTATACCTTCGAGCCTGCGGACATCGAGATCATTGGCGCGCGACGGGAGCGACGGAATCAGTTGGGCGTGGCGCTGCAACTCGCGCTCCTGCGGCACCCGGGCGTCACGCTTGCGCAGTTGATACAGGACAGGGGAGCAATACCCCATGATCTCGCCGCTTTCGTCGCGGAGCAACTTGGTCTGCACGTAGCCGACCTGGCTCTGTTGCAAAAATCGTGAAGCTTGAGCATGCTTGGCGGAGATTGGACGGACGGAACGATGACGGATTTCAAGTGGCGCCATTTCCAGGGTGATGTGATCCTGTGGGCGGTGCGCTGGTATTGTCGCTATCCGATCAGCTATCGCGACCTTGAGGAAATGCTGGCGGAACGCGGCATTTCGGTCGACCATACGACGATCTATCGCTGGGTCCAGTGCTACGCCCCGGAGATGGAGAAGCGGCTGCGCTGGTTCTGGCGGCGTGGCTTTGATCCGAGCTGGCGCCTGGATGAAACCTACGTCAAGGTGCGGGGCAAGTGGACCTACCTGTACCGGGCAGTCGACAAGCGGGGCGACACGATCGATTTCTACCTGTCGCCGACCCGCAGCGCCAAGGCAGCGAAGCGGTTCCTGGGCAAGGCCCTGCGAGGCCTGAAGCACTGGGAAAAGCCTGCCACGCTCAATACCGACAAAGCGCCGAGCTATGGTGCAGCGATCACCGAATTGAAGCGCGAAGGAAAGCTGGACCGGGAGACGGCCCACCGGCAGGTGAAGTATCTCAATAACGTGATCGAGGCCGATCACGGAAAGCTCAAGATACTGATCAAGCCGGTGCGCGGTTTCAAATCGATCCCCACGGCCTATGCCACGATCAAGGGATTCGAAGTCATGCGAGCCCTGCGCAAAGGACAGGCTCGCCCCTGGTGCCTGCAGCCCGGCATCAGGGGCGAGGTGCGCCTTGTGGAGAGAGCTTTTGGCATTGGGCCCTCGGCGCTGACGGAGGCCATGGGCATGCTCAACCACCATTTCGCAGCAGCCGCCTGATCGGCGCAGAGCGACAGCCTACCTCTGACTGCCGCCAATCTTTGCAACAGAGCCGGCGGGAGAACATCATCGCGCTGGGCAACAGCGGGACGGGCAAGACCCACGTGGCGCTCGCCCTGGGGCTGGCGGCCTGCCAGAAAGGCTTCACGGTCGCGTTCACGACCGCTGCGGCGCTGGTGAACCAGTTGATGGAGGCCAGGGACGAAAAGCGGCTGCTAAGGATGCAGCGCGAGCTGGCGGCGGTGAAGCTGCTCATCGTCGATGAGCTGGGCTACGTCCCCCTCTCGCCAACCGGCGCAGAACTGTTGTTCGAGACCTTCTCGCAGCGCTACGAGCGGGGATCGACGATCGTCACGTCCAACCTCCCGTTCGAGGACTGGACACAGGTTCTGGGCTCGGAGCGCCTCACCGGCGCGCTGCTCGATCGGCTCACCCATCACGTCAGCATCCTCACCATGAACGGTGACAGCTATCGCCTCCAGCAGTCTGCGCGCCGCCGCCGCGCTGCCGGGGCGGAGTAAAACCAGGCCGCCCACGCCGCCTCCAGCCCCCCGCCGAAAACGCCAAATATGCAAAGGGCCCCGATCGGGGCCCTTTGCATATCATCCGCGCCACAATCAGTGGCCTACTTTTACTCCGCCACGCTGGCCTAAAATCCGACCGCCGTTGACAGACAAAAATGCTGGCCGTATAATCCGGGCGGTCCCTTACCCACGATCATCACCGGAGACTGCCATGTCCCTCGACGCCCAGGCCGCGAAACTTCTCGAAATGACGGCAAACAGCAATGCACCCGCGCTGATCGCCGGGACCGTTGCCGAAAGCCGGGCCGGCTTCGCCGCCCTCACCGAGATGGTGGGCATCGAGGCGCCCGCACCCAGGTCCATCCGCGAAGTACAGATTCCCGGACCGGGCGGCGCGATCCGCACCCTAGTCATCACCCCCGACACCCCAACGACCGGACCCCGACCCATCCTGATCTACTACCACGGCGGCGGCTGGGTGATCGGCAGCCCCGAGACCTATCGAGCCGAAGCCTGCTATTACGCGGCAAAGGCCGACTGCATCGTGCTGGTGCCGGACTACCGGCTCGCCCCCGAGCACCCCTTTCCCGCCGCGCCGCTCGACTGCTACGCGGTGCTGGAGTGGGCGGCGGCCAATGCCGGCCAGATCGGTGCGGATGGCAGCCGCATCGCGGTGGGCGGCGACAGCGCCGGCGGCAATCTCGCCGCGGTGGTGAGCCAGATGACCCGGGACCGCAAGGGACCGCCCATCGCCCTGCAACTGCTGATCTATCCCGCGACCCGAATGGGCGCGAACACGGCGTCCTATCGCGACTGCGGCGAGGGCTATTTCCTCACCGCAACCGCCATGACCTGGGTTTTCAATCAATATCTGCGCAAGCCCGAGGACTGGGACAACACCCTCGCCTCTCCGCTGCTCGCCAGCGATTTCGCGGGCCTGGCGCCGGCCCTGGTGATGACCGCGGGCTTCGATCCCCTGCGCGATGAAGGCGCCGAATACGCCGACAGGCTCACCGCCGCCGGCGTGCCGGTGGAATACATCTGCTACCGGAATCAGATCCACGGCTTTGTGTCGATGGCGGGGGCCATCGATGAGGGTCGCCAGTTTCTCGACCAGGCCGCCGCGGCGCTGCGCAAGGCGTTCCATGCCTGAGCCCGACGGCGGCGAAACGTTTACCATGCAACCCAGCTGATCAGATTCAATAACCCGGATCGCATCGAAAAGAACCAGGTTGCGATAAAAGGGGAGGGGGGTGAGGTCAGGGTGTCAAGTTTCCCCTCTTTGCCAAGTCAGGCTGATTGGGTATGTGGGCATATTTCCGAGAATCTCAAGCCCCCATACTCATGTGCGATTTTGTCCCGTACCAACATTAATCTCGATGCCGCCGAGGCTGCTTGCAAGGAATACGGCCTGCCATATCACAGACAGGGCTCATCGCTCTGGGACAGGGATGACATATCCGCATACACGGCCATGATGACCTTTTGGATGTCTGGCGGGGCTGATATGTTGTCTCAAGCTCTGGGGCTCCTCGGATTCGACCGAAATACTGTCAATGGACTGCTTTCGCGGCTTCAAGCTACACAGCTTGCATTCCGGCGTGGCCACGTGCCAGACGTACCAGGCGTTTCAAGCGAGGAGGGGCGTGTGCTGGAGGAAATGTCGAGAGCTTTCGGCGGCTCTGTTGCAAAAATCGTGAAGCTTGAGCATGCTTGGCGGAGATTGAACGGATGGAGCGATGACGGATTTCAAGTGGCGCCATTTCCAGGGTGATGTGATCCTGTGGGCGGTGCGCTGGTATTGTCGCTATCCGATCAGCTATCGCGACCTTGAGGAAATGCTGGCGGAACGCGGCATTTCGGTCGACCATACGACGATCTATCGCTGGGTCCAGCGCTACGCCCCGGAGATGGAGAAGCGGCTGCGCTGGTTCTGGCGGCGTGGCTTTGATCCGAGCTGGCGCCTGGATGAAACCTACGTCAAGGTGCGGGGCAAGTGGACCTACCTGTACCGGGCAGTCGACAAGCGGGGCGACACGATCGATTTCTACCTGTCGCCGACCCGCAGCGCCAAGGCAGCGAAGCGGTTCCTGGGCAAGGCCCTGCGAGGCCTGAAGCACTGGGAAAAGCCGGCCACGCTCAATACTGACAAAGCGCCGAGCTATGGTGCAGCGATCACCGAATTGAAGCGCGAAGGAAAGCTGGACCAGGAGACGGCCCACCGGCAGGTGAAGTATCTCAATAACGTGATCGAGGCCGATCACGGAAAGCTCAAGATGCTGATCAAGCCGGTGCGCGGTTTCAAATCGATCCCCACGGCCTATGCCACGATCAAGGGATTCGAAGTCATGCGAGCCCTGCGCAAAGGACAGGCTCGTCCCTGGTGCCTGCAGCCCGGCATCAGGGGAGAGGTGCGCCTTGTGGAGAGAGCTTTCGGCATTGGGCCCTCGGCACTGACGGAGGCCATGGACATGCTCAACCACCATTTCGCAGCAGCCGCCTGATCGGCGCAGAGCGACAGCCTACCTGTGACTGCCGCCAATCTTTGCAACAGAGCCAGCGTCCGGAGAGGTGCGAACAATGTCGATTGTCATGCCGCCGCCTGACGCCGGCGTCCTTGCCCGAAGGGCGGATATCGTGCGCGCGCTCCGGTCGATTGTTCCCGGCGAGGGTGTCATCGACGACGTGGACGCCTTGCGCCCCTATGAGTCAGATGGGCTGACGGCATACCGCCAGCCTCCGATGGTGGCCGTCCTTCCCGAAACGACCGAACAGGTCTCCAGGATATTGGCGTGGTGCCATGCCGAGGGCGTCAAGGTGGTGCCGCGCGGATCGGGTACTTCGCTATCGGGTGGGGCGCTGCCGCTGGCCGACGCCGTGCTTGTCGGAATGGCCAAGTTCAATCGCGTCCTCGACATTGATTATGATGATCGGCTGGCCGTCGTCCAGCCGGGCGTGACGAATCTCGCGGTCACCCAGGCGGTCGAGGACCGGGGGTTCTATTATGCGCCGGACCCGTCAAGCCAGATCGCCTGCTCGATCGGTGGAAACGTCGCGGAGAATTCCGGCGGCGTCCACTGTCTCAAATACGGACTGACGACGAACAATGTGCTCGGCGTCGAGATGGTGATGATGGACGGCGAGATCATCCGGCTTGGCGGCCGCCAGCTCGACCCGGCCGGTCTGGACCTGCTGGGCGTGGTGGTCGGCTCCGAGGGTATGCTGGGGATCGTGACCGAGGTTACGGTGCGTATCCTGCCCAAGCCCGAGGGCGCGCGCGCCCTGCTGATCGGATTTCCGAGCGTGGAGGGCGCAGGCAATTGCGTTGCCGACGTCATCGCGGCGGGGATCATACCGGCGGGCATGGAGATGATGGATCGACCCGCGATCCATGCCGCCGAAGCGTTCGTCAATATCGGCTATCCGCTCGACGTCGAGGCGTTGCTCATCGTCGAGCTGGACGGCGTCGCCGCCGAATGCGACCACCTTATCCACAAGGTGGCCGACATTGCCCGCGCGAACGGGTCGACGACGTTACGCCTTTCGAGCGACGAGCAGGAACGCATGGGCTTCTGGGCGGGGCGCAAGGCGGCGTTTCCCGCGGTCGGACGGATCGCGCCCGACTTTTATTGCATGGACGGGACGATCCCCCGGCGGCGGCTGCCGGAAGTTCTTGAGAAAATACAGAAATTCTCCCGGCAATATGATCTCGAGGTCGCCAACGTGTTCCATGCGGGAGACGGCAATCTTCACCCGCTGATCCTCTATGACGCCAACATCCCGGGGCAACTCGACCGTGCAGAGGCGTTCGGCAGCGACATATTGAAGCTGTGCGTCGAGGTCGGCGGCGTCCTTACCGGCGAACATGGCGTCGGCGTCGAAAAGCGCGACCTGATGCCCGTGATGTTCTCCGAGGCCGATCTCCAGCAGCAGCAGCGTCTGAAATGCGCGTTCGATCCCGAACTGCTGCTCAATCCGGGCAAGGTGTTTCCCACCCTGCATCGTTGCGCCGAACTGGGCCGGATGCATGTCCATCATGGCGCGGTGCCGTTTCCGGACATCCCGCGCTTCTGATGGCGAGCGCCATTGCCCTTCGTCCGACCTGCGTCGAGGACCTCGTCGAGATCGTGCTGGAGGCGCGGCGCGACAGGCGAACGCTCGCGCCCGCCGGGGGCCGGAGCAAGGCCGATATCGGCGCGCATCGAGAGGACGCTGTTCCCATCGACATGACCGGCTTTGCAGGCGTGATCGACTATGACCCCGCAGAACTGGTGCTGACCGTCGGCACGGGTACGCCGCTTGCGGAAATCGACGCGCTGGTCGCCGCCGAGCGGCAGATGCTCGCCTTCGATCCCTTCGATCACGGACCGATCTTCGGGCGGCCCGAGGGGCATGCGACGATCGGCGGCATCGTGGCTGCGGGCGTCGCCGGGTCGCAGCGCCTGTCTTGCGGATCGGCCCGGGATCACCTGCTCGGGTTCCAGGCGGTCTCCGGCCGTGGAGAGGCGCTGCGCGCCGGTGCGCGCGTCGTGAAGAACGTCACGGGCTATGATCTGCCGAAGCTGGCTGCGGGGAGTTGGGGCCGGCTTTTTGCGATGGCCGAGGTGACGCTAAAGGTGCTGCCGCGTCCCTTGTGCCGGTCGACGCGCGTCATTGCGGGCCTGAACCCCGACCGGGCGGTGAGGGCGATGGCGGCGGCGCTGGGATCGCAGGCCGAGGTTGCAGCCGCAGCGCACATCCCGGCGCATCTGCGCGGCGGCACTGCGTTGACGGGGCTGCGCATCCAGGGGTTCGGTCCGTCGGTCCAGGCGAGAGGGGCTCTGCTCGACCGGCTGTTGGCGGACCATGGCCGGGTGGAGGCGCTGGACGACGCCGAGAGCGACAGCTTTTGGGAGAGCATGCGCACGGTCGAGCCGCTGGGTGGCGACGATCCGCTCTGGCGCGTGAACGTACCGCCCAGCAAAGGGAGCGCCGTTGTCGCCGCGCTTCGGCCATCGGGCGCGCGGTGGATGTTCGATTGGGCGGGCGGTCTCGTCTGGGTCGCTTTCGACGGTGATCCGGCGCTGGTACGCACGGCGGCGGCCGATGCGGGCGGGCACGCCCTGCTGGTGCGTGGCCCCGCTTCGCTGCGGGCGGCCGTGCCGACCTTTCATCCGCCCGCGCCCGGTGTGGCGGCGCTTGAGGCGCGCGTCCGGCGCGCATTCGATCCGGACGGCATTTTCGAGACCGGGCGCTTCGGGGGATATCGGCCATGAAGACTGAATTCACCCAGGCGGCGCTTGCCGATCCAGCGGTAGCCAGTTCGGAAGCGGTGATCCGCAAATGCGTGCATTGCGGCTTTTGCACCGCGACCTGCCCGACCTATGTCCTTCTCGGCGACGAACTCGATAGCCCGCGCGGCCGCATTTACCTGATCAAGGACATGCTGGAGAAGGAGCGCGCGCCGACCGCCGAGGTCGTCAAGCACATCGATCGGTGCCTTTCGTGCCTCTCATGCATGACGACCTGCCCTTCCGGCGTGAACTACATGCATCTCGTCGATCATGCGCGCGCCTATATCCACGAACGCTATCGTCGGCCGTTGCGCGAGCGACTGATACGGGCGCTGCTCGCATGGGTCTTGCCTCATCCCAGGCGGTTTCGCGCCGCGCTGTCGCTCGCACGCCTGGCGCGGCCCGGCGCGCCTTTGCTCTGGCGGATCAAGGCGCTTCGCCCTTTCGCCGCTATGCTCACGCTGGCGCCGGCCCGCGTGCCGTCGCAGGCCGCCATCGCCGATGCGCCGGTCCCCGGATCAAAAGGGCGCGTCGCCTTGCTGCAGGGGTGCGCCGAGCCGGTCCTTCGTCCCGAGTATCGGCAGGCGGCGGTTCGGCTGCTCAATCGCGCGGGCTATGACGTGCTGTTCGCCCCGGGGGAGGTTTGCTGCGGCGCGCTGGTCCACCACATGGGCCGCGAAGGCGAAGGCCGCGACAATGCGCGGCGCAATGTCGACGCCTGGCAGCGCCTGATCGACGAGGGCGGGCTGGACGCGATTTTGGTGACCGCGTCGGGCTGCGGCAGCATGATCAAGGAGTATGGCTTCATGCTGCGCAACGATCCCCTCCATGCCGAAAAGGCGGCGCGGCTTTCGGCAATGACGAAGGACATCAGCGAATTCCTGAACGACATCGATCTTCCAGTGGGCGACGGGCGCGGGCTCACCGTCGCCTATCATGCCGCCTGTTCACTGCAGCATGGACAGAAGGTGGTGGACGCGCCCGCGCGTCTCCTCGTTCGCGCCGGCTACAATGTCCGCAAACCGGCCGAAGCGCATCTATGCTGCGGATCGGCGGGCACCTATAACATCCTGCAGCCCGAAATCGCGGGCCAGCTTGGCGACCGGAAAGTCGCCAATATCGAGCGGCTTTCGGCCGACGTCATCGCAACCGGCAACATCGGCTGTGCGTCCCAGATCGGCGCGCGTACCGAACTGACCGTGGTTCATGTCGTCGAACTGATCGACTGGGCGACCGGCGGTCCCGCTCCGGCAGCTTTTGCATCACGCACCAATAATGGGAGAATCTCGTGCGCCGTATCACCCTAGACCAGGCAAACCAGATCATCGTCGCCGCCTTCGCGAAAGGCGCGGAACTGAACCTCAAGCCGCTAAGCGTCGCCGTCCTCGACGCCGGTGGGCACCTGCTTGCCTTTCAGCGCCAGGACGGCGCGTCGACATTGCGTGCGGCCATCGCGACCGGCAAGGCGGCGGGTGCGCTCGCTCTGGGCATCTCCAGCCGCAGGATCGGGGAGATGGCGGCGGAAAGGCCCAGCTTCATCGCTTCGCTTGGACCGATTTCGCCACACGGCATCGTGCCGGCAGCGGGTGGCGTGATCGTGGCCGGTGACGACGGCGCCCCGATCGGCGCAGTGGGCATCACCGGCGACACATCTGACAATGATGAACTTTGCGCGCTTGCGGGCATCGCCGCGGCGGGCTTGACGCCGCAGAACTGAACGGCGGGTCCGATACGCCGGCGTCGGCGATTTCGAGCTGGTTGTGGATTTGAGGCTGCCGTGTGGTCGATGCCTCAACAACTAGCTTGGCACTGCCGAAGAGCTGCCGCGAGGCTTGTCGATCGTGAAAATTGGCAAGGCGTGGTGGACCACCCAGCCGATAGCGATCGCGTACAGCACCGTGCCGAAACCGACCGTCCCACCCAGCATCCAGCCGACGCCGAGCGCCGCCAGTTCTATCGCCGTGCGCACGACCTTGATCGGTAGCTCCAGGCGTTGGCAAAAGCCGGTCATCAAACCGTCGCGGGGGCCTGGACCCAGTCCTGCGCCGATATAAGCAGCGCCCGCTATGCCGTTGAGGATGACGCCGAAGCCGAGCAACGCGATTCGCGCGACATAGGCTTCGGGCGTTGGAAGCAACACCAACGCTATGTCGGTAACCGTCCCGATCACCAGGATGTTGAGCACCGTGCCTAGTCCCGGCTTCTGTCGCAACGGCCACCAGAGCACAAGAACAGCGAGCCCGACGAGGTTGACCGTCTGTCCGAAGCTGAGACCGATCCGTGGAGAAAGCCCCTGGTGCAGTACGTTCCATGGGTCGAGGCCCAAATCGGCGCGAACCATCATGGCCATCGAAATGCCGTACAGGCACAACCCTGCAAGAAGTTGGACGATGCGAGCGGGAAAGCGATCGTGGCCGAACATGGACTCCAGATGAGCCAAAGTGGCCCTATATGAAATATCCACTTTCGTGATATTGGCCTTCCCATGTTTCCTGCGTCTCTCAAAGCCGGCTCCCTTTCACGTCTCCTCGGGCATTGGCGAGGAGACGGCAAAAGCGAGGCGGCCTACCGCCTTCTGGCTCGAGCGCTGCAACTGCTGATCATGGACGGCCGCGTGGGATTGGGCGTGCGTCTGCCGGGCGAGCGCGAACTCGCACAAGCGCTTGGCGTAAGTCGGACTACTTTGACGGCCGCTTACGGGCAGTTGCGGGAAAATGGCTATCTCCTGAGCCGACGGGGATCGGGGAGCGTCACGCATCTCCCTGGAGGTCGCGATTCCGCCGTGGAGGCGGATGATGGGAAAGAGGGAGACCCGCTCATCGATTGGACTGCCGCTGCCCTTCCTGCGCCGGCGGGTCTTTGGGAAGCTTATGAAGAGGCCCTGCGCCGCCTTCCCGCCTGGCTCTCGGGTATCGGCTACGAGGCAATGGGTCTGACCTGCCTGCGGGAGGCAATCGCACGCGACTATGCAAGACGCGGTTGCCCGACCCGCCCGGAGCAGATCATCGTGACGAGCGGCGCGCAAAATGGCCTCACGCTCGTCTTGCGTGCGCTGACGGGGCCGGGCGACCGCGTCGCGGTCGATCACCCGACCTATCACAATGCCCTGGGCGCGATCGTGCGCAACAGTTGCCAGCCGGTGCCAATCAGTCTTCCCGAGGCGGGTTGGGATCTTGACGCAATGGACGCAGCTTTCCGTCAGGCCGGGCCGCGCTTTGCCTATCTCTTGCCGGACTTTCATAACCCCACAGGGCGGCTGATGGACGAACCGACGCGGCGAGAGTTGGTGACGCTCGCTGCTCGCACGCGGACACCGCTGCTGATCGACGAGACCATGGTCGAAACGGGATTGGCAGCTACCGCGCCCGCGCCGGTCGCGGCGCACGATCCCGACGGCCACATGATCATCAGCCTTGGCTCGGCCAGCAAGCGTTACTGGGGCGGTCTGCGCATCGGATGGATTCGCGCGAGCGAACAGCGCATTGCCGAATTTGGTCGTCTGCGTGCAATCCTGGACATGGCGACGCCGGTGCTGGAGCAACTGGCCGTCACGGTGATGCTGGAAAGGGATCGGCGGACGGACGAACGACGCGCCCTCATGCGGGCGCGTTGCGACAGGTTGATCGCACTGCTTGCCGACGCATTGCCGCATTGGCGCGCGCCCGTACCCGAGGGCGGGCTCGCGCTTTGGGCGGAGCTTCCGCGCCCGGACGCTTCTGCGCTCGCGGCAATGGCCCAAAGCCTGGGCCTGCGTATCGCGCCAGGACCGCGCTTCGCGATCGATGGTGCGTTCGAGCGCTTCGTGCGCTTGCCTTTCACCCTGTCCGAGCCTGATCTGCAGCGCGCGGTTGAGCGGCTTGCGCAAGCCGACCGGAGCTTGCATCGCCGCGCGGCGCATGGCCTCGACAGCCCGGTTTGGACCGTCGAGGCCGATCGCGTAATCTAGGGTCACGACCCATTAAGCGCATGAGCGGTGGCGACACCGGTCGTTAAACCGCCCGGCTCCCGATGTCCCAAGCTGCCGTTGCCGGTGCATCGGATGTCCTGTCGCACGTGACAGCGGCTGATGCGTCAGAACTGGTGCCGCATTCCCAAGGTGATGTTGCGTCCACGCAAAGGCGACTGGTCCTTCACGAATGACGTATGCGCAAAAGCCAGTTCGTTCGTGAGATTGGTGGCGCGGGCATAGAACTCAACCGATTTCCCCGGCCCAACGTCAAGCCGGTACGACAGGGTTGCGTTGAGCATGTCATAGCCTTCGGTCCGCGTCTCGTAGGATGCGACGCGATCTTGGGCAAATGTACGATAATACTCAAGGTCGGCAGAGGCCGGGCCGCGCGTCCATTGGTAACGCGCCCCGAGCCGTCCCGGCGGGATGCGCGGCAGATGGTCATCCTGTTCCTTCAGCGTCGCGCGCACATAGTCGCCAAAGACGGTGAGGCGGGATTCAGTACTGAACTGGTGGCTGATTTGTCCGTCGATGCCCGTGAAGGTCGCATCGGCCGGCGTGTAGACGAGATAGCGGTAGAGGAGGCCGGACTGGAGGCTCTCTTCATCCACGAACCGGGCAAAGACATAGTCGTCGATATCTTGATAGAATATGCCAAGCTCAAACCGAGTGCGCCCCGTTGCTTTTCGCAAGGTGAGATTCACCGCCTTTGCGGTCTCGATGGTATCAGGATATTTTTGAAGGCTTCCGGAACCCTTGATGAGCCCGGTCTCGAAGCTGTTCGTGGCAAGGCTGTTGCTCGACGCATAAATCTCTCTGACGCTCGGCATGCGTTCTGACCGGCTCAGAGACACAGAGATCGAATAGCCGTCATCGAGATTCAACGTACCGGCGAGCGAGGCGGAGAAAGGCTCCGCCTTTGATCGGGGCCAGTTCCTGAGATGGACGTTCTGGTAAGTCCTGGTGGCCAGATCCAATGTGGCGGGCGGCAGGTTCGCGAGCAAGCTTGGAAGGATGTAGTTTTCAAGCTTGAACGGGATCGTAATTTCCCGCCAGTCTTTCCGCGCGGAGATCTCCACGTCGAGCCGGCCAAAAGAGCGACGCTCCGTCAGAAAGAGCGCAGCGCCTTCCGTGACGAACTCGCGTGGCACGCGACCTTCATGAGCATCGTTGTAATCGAGGCCGGAAAATGTCCCATGGGTATATTGAACGCCAAGCGTGCCGGAAAATCCCAGGAACGGGACGTGAGTGAGTTCGAGGCGGCCATCGTAGACCTTATTCGAATAGCGGGAGAAGAGGACGTCGCCATCGACCTCGTCATGAACATAGTCAGTATAGGAGAGGCGAAGTCGCGTGTGGGCGACCCCCGGCAGCAGGTCGTCATAGTCGCCGCGGATATCGACGCGTTCGCTGCGCAGCTTGATGAAGGCCGTATGGCCATCATCAGCCCCCAGGAACGGATCTTCCCAGATGTCGTGAGACTCGCAATGCAGCGCCAGGCCGTGCAAATGGCAGACGCCGCCTTCGTGAGAATGGCCGGGAAGCCCATATTCGCTGTCTTGCCGCGTGTATGCTGCGCCGAGATACCCCTTCGACGTGATCCATGAAGCGCCGAAACTATAACTCGCGCTGTCGGCGAACGAATCCCGCAGCGTGTCGCTGCCAAAGGCGCCGGGCACATCATAGTCATCGCTCCTGCGTCGCGACCCCTCGGCGTGAACCGCGAAAGGACCGATGCCAGCGGTGACGCGGCCGACAAGAGTCTTCTCTTCGTCCCCAGTTCCAAAGCGAACCTCGGTCGCCCCGGACAGCCCACCTACCGGCAGGGCCTTGGGAACCTTGCTGTCGATCAGATTGATCGCGCCGTTTCCGGCGCTGCCACCAAAGCGGGTAGCCACAGGCCCCCGCAGTATCTCGATCTCGTCGAGCAGGAGCGGATCGGTGGTGATCGCGTGGTCCGGTGAAACGGACGAGACATCGAACAGATTGGCGCCATCGCTCAGGATTTCGATGCGCGGGACGGTTTGCCCCCGGATGACCGGACGCGACGCGCCTCCGCCGAAATTATCGAGATGCACGCCGGGCAATCCAGCAAGCGTTTCTCCGAGGCCGCCTTGGCGGCGATGCGCGAGGTCATCCCCGGAAAGAACCTGGACGGGCAAGGGTGGCATGAGGTCCGGAGTGCTGAGCGAGCGTCCCGTAACAACGATGACATCATTCCCTGCCGTCCGATCGAACTCGCCACCTTCCGCGGACACTTGCTGCGCCGACGCGACCGCAGGGAGCATGACGAGGGCGCCGAAGGTGGGGAGAAGGTTGATTCTTAAACTCGCTCGATCGTTAGACGCACTCACAACGCATTCCCCTTGACGTTAAGGGTGCTGGATATGAGATATCATATCGTTACGTCAAGTTTCGAACTCGGGACGGCGTACTCGGCCCGGCCGGACGCGGACCTCACTCGCGTAGCGTCGAGAGGCGTTGGAGGGCGATGGGTCCCTGACTGTCCGCGAGCATCCATGATGCGTACTCACCCCAATCCGGGCGGTCGTCGGGCGACGGACCGTGGAGACGACGGGCTTCGGAGCGGATGTGCGTTATCGCAGCCCGAAAGGCCTGCATCTCTTCACGCGACCGCTCGGGGCCGTCCACAAACCCGTGTCCCGGGATATAGCGGTGGGCCTTGAGGTCGAGCGCGCGCTGCAGGGCGTCTTCCCACTCCTTTGGAAAGGCCGATCTCATCGGAGGGAACACCCGGTTCATGAAGACCTCGCTCATGAAGACCAGGTTCTGATCCGGAACGCGGACAACCAGATCCGACGCGGTGTGGGCCCTGCCGAGAAACAGTATATCCACGACCCGATCGCCCAGATCGATCGACTTGACCTCGCCGATCGCGCTCGGTCCGATCTTCACTTTTCGGCCGCCGCTCTTGATCTGGGACAGGCCGTCGGGATGGACCACAAGGACGGTGTCCGCGGGAAGCGCTCCGGTCCCACCCGTATGATCCTCGTGCACCGAACCGACCACCATCCACCGGACCGGCTTGTCGGTCACCGTGGCGACGGCCGCCAGCATCGCGCGGGTCGCGTCATTCGATTCCTGGCCGTCGGCGATCAGCACCCCGTCCGAGCCGACGACGATCATGGACACGGTCGTGAAGCCCGGCTTCCTGAGCGCCTCATAGGCGTAGACGCCTTCGCCCACCGGCACGAGCCGGGGAAAGTCGGCGATGCTCAGGCCTCGCTCCGCGGGAAAAGCGGTGCGGACCTGCGCGTGAGCCGGCGACGACAAGCTGACAAGCGCGGCGGCGAGGCTTAGGGTGAGAAGGCGAAACATCAGGAAAATATCCTTTGGTGAAGTTGTATCAGGCGGTAGCGACGGAGGCGCGGGGCGCCCTGGAAAGACCGGTCAGGCCGATGATCGATGAGTGAGCCGGACCTGGACATCGGACTCCTGCGGGCGTTCGCGGCCTTGTATGCCCAGCGGAACGTGACGCGGGCGGCCGAACAGCTGGGCATCGGCCAACCCGCCTTGTCCGCGCGGCTGACGCGGTTGCGCACCCTGTTCGGCGAAATGCTGTTCACGCCGTCGAGCACTGGCCGAGGCGTCGTCCCGACTGCGCGGGCGGATCAGCTCGATCCGCTCGTCCGCGACCTGATCACGCGACTGCACCGCCTTGGCGAGCCCGTGGCGTTCGACCCGACGACCAGCGAGCGCACCTTCAGACTGGCGCTCTAC
This sequence comes from Tardibacter chloracetimidivorans, assembly GCF_001890385.1. Taxonomy (NCBI): domain Bacteria; kingdom Pseudomonadati; phylum Pseudomonadota; class Alphaproteobacteria; order Sphingomonadales; family Sphingomonadaceae; genus Tardibacter; species Tardibacter chloracetimidivorans. Next base: position 2,683,095 of record NZ_CP018221.1, read on the forward strand.
GAAAATCCCGCTGTCATGCTGATCCCGGATCTGGTTCGCAGACTTCAGTCGACAGGTCCGAACATCCGGATCGCGGTGGTCGCTCCGGACCCCGAGCGAATGTCCGAGGGCATGGAGGATGGCTCGATCGATATGTTCGTGGGGTCGGGAAGGGCGTCCAGCCTGTGGCTCAGCAGGACACTTTTCGAAGAGCATTTCGTCGTGGCCCAGCGCGCCGGCCATCCGCGAGGCCGAGGACCACTTAGTCTCGACGAATTTTGTGCGTTGGATCACGTCCTCATCTCCGCTGAAGGCGGCGGCTTCTCCGGTCTCGTTGATGACACTCTGGCCATGATGAACCGGCGCCGGCGGGTCACGGTGTCTGTGCAAACCTATGCGCTGGCGCCGCTGGTCGTCGCCAACAGCGACTGCCTGTGCACCCTACCGCGCCGCTTCCTGGCCAAATACGCAGCCGCCATAGAAATCATGGAGCCGCCGTTCGCGCTCGACGCCATGGGCCTCACGGCCTTCTGGCACCCCCGGCATCAGGACGACGAGGGCCATGGCTGGTTGCGAGGGCAAATCTTCGCCGCCGCCCAGGAGCAGGGGCGAAGCTGATCGCCGCCCCATGCTGCCTTCAGTCGCGATCGACATATTCGGCGGGAACCCAGGCGTAGCCCTCGCCATCGCGTCGCAGGTGACCGATCCCGGGAAAAGGCAGATGTGGCGCGGCGACAAGGGTGCGCTCCTGTGCGAAAAGGTCGAGCGCTTGCCGGCGCACGGCGCTCGCCTGATCCGGGACGAAGTCATAGACGATGGTCACCCCGGGGCGCGGAAGCTGGACGGCGCTCACGTGTACGGTGTCGCCGATGAAGACCATGGCAGCCGGGCCGCTGCGCACAGTGAAGAAGGCGGCCCCGGGCGTATGGCCGGGATGTATCGCCGCGGTAACGCCCGGCAGGATTTCCTCGCCGTCCTCGAAGGTCTTCAGCCGCCCCCGATTCAGATAGGGCCGAAGCGCCGTCTCTGCTTCGCTGAAGTAGCGCTCCGCGTAGCCTAGCCGTTCCGCGCCACGCGCGCCGAGAAAGAAATCCACGTCCGGCTTGCCGACGTGAATGACGGCGTTGGGGAATAAGGGACGCCCCTTGACGACAAGCCCGCCGGAATGGTCGGAGTGTACATGGGTGATCAGGACATGGCGGATCTGCGATGGTTCGACCCCGGCTACGGCCAGGCTGTCGACGAGCCGACCGCCATAACCCGGACCGAACACTTCGCCTGCCCCCGCATCGATCAGCACCAGGCCTTCACTCGTTTCGAGCAGAAACGCGTTGATGGACGCTTCGACGGGGTTTTTCAGGAATGCGCGATCAAGCAGATTGTCGACTTCCTTGGGCGTGATCCCCAGCAGCAACTCGTGGAGATCTTGCGGGACGGTACCGTCGGACAGTGCCGTGATGCGCAGGTCTCCCAGCCGGAATCGCTGGATGTCGCCCGCCTGAGCCGCAGTCGCAGAAGTGCGGTCGACCTGTTGAGCGGTAGCGGGCGTGGATGAGAGCGACAGGAGAAGGACGGCGGTGAAAGCCGCGGCGGTTCGGGTCATCTGGAAACTCTTCAATTGTTGAGAACAACAACTGGGGACATCCGCTTGAAGTTTGAAATCGAAACCAACGATGGCCGCCATCAGCCGGTTCGATCGCCTGGCAAAAGCCGGCCGATCCTGCTGCGCTTTTGTATAAATCGGACGGCGATGATGCGCGTCACGACGGTCTGACCGATGATGGCGGGATGTTTTTTGGAGAGGTAGTCGGAAGGCTTTTAAGCCCTGGAAAAACTGGAGCGGGCGAAGGGATTCGAACCCTCGACCCCAACCTTGGCAATCCGATTCTAACCTTACGCCACAGTTTTCTGTTATACCATTTTCTACGCTATTTCAAATAGATATTGATTTTCTTCTTCGCCGCCATATCCTGCAATTCGCCACGAAACGGCGTATTCTGGAGACAATATGGAGACAAAAGCGGCTCTCTGGCGCTTTGTCTCCAAATGGAGGCGGCAATGCCGACAGCCAAGCTGAACAAGCGCACGATCGATGCGCTCAAGCCCCCTGCTGAAAAGCAGTTCGTCCTGTGGGATAATGAAATACGCGGGTTCGGTATTCGGGTGCTGCCATCGGGGCTCAAGACGTTCATTATCCAGTATCGGAACGCCGAAGGCATCAAGCGCCGCGTTAATCTTGGCCGCTTCGGCGTGCTGACGGTGGACCAGGCGCGCGATCTCGCGAAAATCAAACTCGGAGCGGTGGCATCCGGGGAAGATCCGGCCGAAGACGCGCGTCGCGCGCGCAACGAGATGAACGTCTCTGAGCTATGCGAATGGTATTTGACCGAAGCGCGCGCAGGCAGGATTCTCGGTCGCCGCAACCGGCCGATCAAGGAGTCATCGCTTGCGATGGATGAGAGCCGGATTCGGACCCACATCAACCCACTGATCGGCAAGCGCATTGCCCGCCATCTGACGATTGCCGATGTCGAAGCGATGCAGGACGATGTAGCGAAGGGAAAGACCGGAAAGCCTCGCACCGGCGGTCGCGGCGGCAAGGCAACCGGCGGCCGCGGGGTCGCTGCGCGCTGCCTAACCACGATCCAGGCGATCCTGGGGCATGCAAAGCATAAGGGCTTGCTCGCCGAGCACCCGACAAAGGGGGCCAAGAAGCTCGCCGGAAACAAGCGAACACGGCGCCTCAGCGTCGCCGAGATCGAAACGCTGGGTAAAGCGATGGTCTACGCAGAACAACAGGGCGTCAGTCCGACCGGGATTGCCGTGATCCGTCTGCTGCTTCTAACCGGCTATCGCCGCGAAGAAGGCCAAGCCATGCAGCGGGAATGGGTCAATCCGATGGGAGGGTTCGTCGCCTTTCCCGACACCAAGACCGGCGAGCAGGTCCGGGCGATCGGGCCGGAAGCGATCAAGGTGATCGTGGCGCAGCCCCGGATCGCCGGCAATCCCTATGTGTTTGCGGCAACGACGGGCGATGGCCCCTTCACGGCTGTAAGCGCCTGCCTGCAGCGCGTTTGCGGTTTTGCCGGAATCACGGGCGTCACGCCCCACGTCCTGCGGCACACCTTTGCCAGCATTGCCGCCGAACTCGGTTTCTCGGAACTGACGATCCGCGCGATGCTGGGACACGCCTCGCAGAACGTGACGCAGGATTACATCCACGTCGATGAAGCGCTGAAACTGGCCGTGCGACGCACGTCCGACGAGATTGCCAAGTTGCTCGCCCAGGGCGCCGCCAAGCTCGACCGGCTGCGGCTCGTGGCCTGAGCGACAATGGGAGCTGGACAAATGGTAACATATACGTTACCTGAAAGGCTGTGAGTTGATCGTACAGGAGTATATCCGCGAGGATGGGGCCTGCCCGTTCCGATCCTGGTTCGATGATCTCGATTCTCAGGCCGGGGCCAAGGTTGCGACAGCGATTGTCAGGCTGGAACTGGGCAATCTGTCGAACATGCCAAGAATAGCGACATGGTGCTGACACGGGATTTCAAGGAAACGGTAAAGGAGCGCGCCGCGCGCGATCCCGCTTTCGCCAAGGCCATGCTTGACGAGGCTGCGACGGCCTTCCTCAATGGCGAGCCGCATGTCGCGCGGCTGATCCTACGTGACCTGGTGAACGCATCGGTTGGTTTTGAAGCTTTGGCGGCCGAGACCAACCGGCCAAGCAAGAGCCTCCACCGTATGCTGTCGGAAAAAGGCAATCCGAGCATGGACAATCTCGCGGCCATTTTTGGAGCGGTGCGCAAGCGCCTTGGCGTGGCGATCGAGGCGCATGCAGTGGAGTCCGCCTGACCCGCGCATCACAACTGCGCCAATTCCGCGATCCGTAGCCTGCATCTCGGCTGAGCACGTCAAGCACCCTTTGCGCGATCGCCAACCTTACAGCGGTCTGATTTCAGCCAGCGCGACATCAAATCCGAGCGGCAGCAAGAGAGTGGAGATCAGCCGTGCCTGCTTTGCATGCATGGAATCCCCCGGAGCCTTTACCTCGATGAACCTGACTGTCGTCTCTTTCCAAAGTGTCAGGTCGGGCCAGCCCGCGCGTAAATCATAGGGCGCGGTGGCAAAAATTTCGGCAATTTGTGCCAGCCGCCTGGTGCCCAGACTTTCATAGAGACCGAGCACATGCTCTCTGCGGACCGCAGGATAGAATGCCGGCGTATCGCCGGCCGTCGCCGCGATGACCCTCCAGTTGGCTTCGATCTGACTTCGGGTCGACTTTGAAATGCAGTCGATCATCCTAGCCGGATCGAAACGGTCTTCGACGAACGCAACGTTCTGCGCATACAGCGCTTCGACGAACGTGTCGGCGTTGCGGTCTGCCAAGGGTTTGAAGGACGCGGCCTTGATGAGAGTCAGAATAAGCCCGTCTTCCGCTGCTACACCTTCCCAGCCTTCGGCACGATAATGTTCGAGGGCAGCAACTTCGACCGCAGTCATGGCGCCGGAAGGCTGCATTCGCCATTCCTTGTTCAAGCCCTGCTCCAGCATGACCACTTCATGCTCTATACCCAGTCTTTCGGCCTGTTTTTCGAAGCGGCTGACCTTGGCAGTTCGAGCCTTCTTACTGACTGGCGATGTAGACCGCTGCAACTTGCCCAAGCGTCTCGACACGCCGACCTGCGGATCGATTGCGAGCGCCTGTTCGTATGAAGCGATTGCCTCATCAACTTCACCGGCCTGTTCGTGCATTTCTCCGCGCAATCGCAGGGCCTTCGCCTGAGACCAGATGTCATCGCTCTCGGCCACCACATCCAATCCCGCGAAAATCGCTGTTCGTAAATCGTGCGTCAGGCTGTGCCCTACTCCTTCAAGGACCGAGCGAATAACACCGAGGTCGCCGGCGGCGATGCGTGTCCTTTGCCAGCCTTCGCGGTCCACCATCTTACCGTCGAAACCATAAGCGACGCGGTCCTTTCCCTCTTTGCTCAGATAGATCCGCTCGTTGACGCTATCGAATTCATAGCCATCGGCCCAGCCGGTCTCCTGTTCCCAGCTCGTAATCTCCTCACCCTTTTCGAGGTCGAGCAGAAAGTAGCGGCAACTGTCCGGGCTGCCCGGAGCATTGGCAGTCTGACAGATCGCGAACCGACCATCATCAGACAGGCCGGAACTTGCCATGTTGGCAGAAAATTCCCGTTCCAGGAGTTTCCGTCCGTCCACCCCGAACGCCAGAAGTCGCGCTTTCAGTCCGTCGCCGAACATCCAGTCGCTCAGAATGAATGTGCCATCGTCCGCGACATGACCGTCCTGCGGACGTTCGAGCCGCCCTTTAGCCAGCAGCGCACCGCTGTCTGTCAGTAATGACCACGTTCCATGTCCCTCATAGCGATGGCCGCCAATGGTCCCTTCGGGATTTCGGTCCTGCCAGATCAGATGATATTGTCCATTCGAGGACGCGGCATGGGGGCCAAAGAAGTCGAGCGCCGGAATACGCACGAGGCCATGACTGAAGGGTTCGATTTCGAGACGGCGCATCCCTTCTGGTCTTCGCGTCTTGTCGTTGTCGGCGTCGTCTCCTAGCAATCGTTGTAGGAACCTCTTCATGGAGCTTGCCTTCCTGACGGGCGTTCACCGAATTCACGCCGCCGGTCCTGCATCAAAGTGTCAGCGCCGCATCGGATTGATCATGTACAAAGGCTGGTTCATAATCCTTAGCCAGAGCGCCGGATACACCCACCTCGCGCAGTGCGTCGCGCCAGCCGTCGGCAATCTTGTACGCCATTTCCCGGATCGTCTGGCGCGCATCCTCTTCTGCTATCTCGAAGAACGGGGCGGCTTCGAGCGCAAGGTCGATCGATCGGTCATGCACTCCACCTTCCATGATCGCCGTTTCCAGATGCGGATTGCGGTCGGGAGCCGGATTAACGTCGAAGACCGGCGATAGCCGCCATTGTCCGTTCCCCACATAGAGAAAACCGTGGTTCTTGAGATGGTCATCCTTGTTCGAGACCAGGATCGTGAAAATGAGACGCCGATAGAGTTCCTCGAAATCCGCTTGTGGATTTGCTGAATGGCCACGCATGAAATCGATGATCTCAGTATACGAGCCGTAATCGGTTCCGGTCTTGCCGAGCGCTGTTCGCGCCGAGATATAAGGAATACGCGCGCTTCCGCGCCGATCAAAACGTTCGATCAGCGCCACTGGAAAGGGCGAATCTTCGAGCTCCAGCCTGACATTTGGCGTCCGGATGCCGCAGTCATGCGCGAGCCGGAGCGTGGCAACTTCGACACGCTCGATCGGCCGCTGGTCGTGAACCGAAGTGAACTTGGCCATCCAGAGAGCGTCCCCGTCACGAACATTGGCCTTGGGCCGGGCACCGCCTGATCCGCCTGCACCGGCCAGCGCCTGCATCTCTTCCGCCGAGATTTCCTTGCCCTGTTCATAGGCCCGGGCGATCGCCGTGATGCTTTCGAGTTCGACCAAACGCGGCACGGCATCGGGCGCGTTGCCCCTGATGATTTCTCCATCGGCATCGAGAAAGCGCAAGGCGCCCTGCCGGCACATGTCGTCGCTTAGCGTGAGATATTCGAACTCGGAGAGGCCATTGCCATAAGCGCGTTCGAGGAGGCGACGCCCCCAGTCATCCGGCGCGGCATCCGAGAACACACCCGGCAGCGCGTCGCGCATGTGGCCCGGTCTGCCGGACGTGTGAAACGGACCTCCTTCGAGCGGCAGTGCTGGCTCGATCGCGAAGGCTTGCGGATTGCCGCTCCATTCCTGATCGTAGGTAAAGGTCGAAAACTGACGCGGCCCAGTTTGCGTGAAGCGCAATTGTCCGACCGGCGTCAGGCTCTCGCCAAGCGCGACCTGTGCGGAAAAATCGGCCATCAGAATGCCACGCCGTTCTGATCGGTGTCGTTACTCTCGTTCTCGAGAGACTGGTTTTTCCGCGAGCCGGCACGCCGGGTGCCAGCTGACGACTTGCCCCGGTGGGGCAACCGTTGGGCATCGAGCGCCATTCCAAGCTCGTCTTTGCGGACTTCGACCAGATCGGCCAGCCGGTCGGTAAGACCAAACACCACCAGAACGTCACTGAGCGTGCCTATGCCGACGCCAGGATCTCCTTTCTCCAGGCGGGCTATGGTACTTGGCGAAGTGCCCGCGCGCACGGCCAGATCGGCCACAGAGATGCCTCTGCGCAAGCGCGCGCTGCGCAGATCTCTGCCAAGCCGCTTAAGGGCGTTACCTGATTTGGGCGAGCTCATAACAATCATCCATATATGACGATAAATAACTCTCAATCGTTCATATATGATGAATTATGGATCCAATCAAGCAGGGCGGCCTTCAACTCATCGCGTCCGAACAACATGCACGAATTTCAAACACGTTCTGGGTGGCCTTCACCTACAACAAGCGCGTCAATCGGCTGGCGGTGATCCAGGAGCACTACATGATCGTCCGCGCTCTGGAGCGTGGCGTTTCGGAGGAAAAACTCGCTCGTGCTCTCGATGTCGACACCAAAGTCATCAGGCAGCGTCGGCACCTACTCAATGGAATCAGCTGGGACGTGGCCGAACTGCTCAAGGACAAGCCGGTCGGGCATGTGGCGTTTCAGAAGCTGCGCAAGATGAAGGCGATCCGTCAGCTCGAAGTCGCCGAACTCATGATCTCGGCGAACAACTTCACATCATCTTACGCCAGAGCGCTTCTCGCGACCACGAAATCGGACGACCTTCACAAGCCGGAACGGCACGCAATGGCGACTGGCCTGTCTCCCGAGCAGATGGAACGACTCGAACGCGAAATGGCGGAACTCAACACCGACTACAAGGAACTGGAAACGTCATATGGCGACGACATGCTTGTTCTGGTTGTCGCTTCAGGATTTCTGGAGCGCATGCTGTCCAAACCCGAGATCGAACGTTTCCTAGGGTCCAAACTCAATCAGCCTCTTGAAAATCGTTGGTCTCATTGATTCAAGGCGTTTTCGCTGAAGAGGAGGCCTTGGGGATGTCGCGTTCGTTGTTCTGGCTATCGGATGAAGCGTGGACAGCAATCGAGCTCCACTTGCCCAAGAACCAGCCAGGAGCACGACGTGTTGATGACCGGCGGGTGATCTCCGGCATCGTTCACATGCTCAAGTGCGGCGGTCGCTGGGCAGATTGCCCCGCCGAATACGGGCCGGCGACGACGGTCTACAACCGATGGAACAGGTGGAGCCGGCGGGGCATCTGGACACGCATCCTGGCTGCACTGACCGAAGAAGGCTGGATCGCCGAGACCGGGCAGATCGATAGCAGCTACATCAAGGCTCACCGTAGCGCCGGTGGGGCAAAGGGGGGGCGCGAGCCAATGCCATTGGGATCTCGCGTGGCGGCCGGACAACAAAGATCCACGCCCTTGTCGACGTCCTCGGACGGCCGCTTCGTCTCGTCCTGACGCCCGGCAACACATCGGACGTGAAGGGCGCCGACCTGCTCATCAACGAAACAGCGGGAATGAAGCGGGTGATCGCCGACCGCGGCTACGACGCCAATCGCATTAGGACCATCCTGCGCGAACAGGGCACGACCCCGGTGATCCCCGGCCGCCGCAACCGCAAGCGCCCGATCCAATATGACAAACGCCGCTACAAAGATCGCTGGCGGGTCGAGGCTATGTTCTGCCGCCTCAAGGATTTCCGCCGGATCGCTACTCGCTACGACAAGCTTGCACGAAACTTCCTCTCAGCCGTAAGCCTCGCTGCCGCTGTGGCTTTCTGGCTCTGATTGAGTCTCAACCCTAGGCCACCGCAAAAGAAAAGGCGAACCCCTCGTTCGGGGGGTTCGCCCAGGCCAAATCATCAGGGAAGAGGCGCGCCGCGTCGAAGTCGGGGCGCTGTACGGTCATTCGCCCGGATCGTTCCAGACCGTGTAATTCAGCGCCTGCAAATCCGGAAAGAAATCCCCACCATACGATGAGCCGACCGGAATGCTGCCTGCCTTTTCATAGCCTTCGTGGCAATATAGTTCGAACAAATTGCCCGAAGGATCGCGAAAATACATAAGCGCCTCGGTGCGAAAGCGCGTCCAGATATCATGAGTTGGGATGCCATAGTAGTCGAGGCGATCCTTGAGCACGTCCATCATGCCTGGGGGCACGTCGAAGGCCAGATGGGGATACTCCTCGGGGCGTAATGGCTCCCAGTCCTGGGGCATTTCGGCAAGCCCAAGCTGAAACCCGCCAGGCATCTGCATGAAGGTGAAGTTGTCGGCATCGGCTGATACGATCAGTTCCGCGCCGAAAATCCGGTTCCAGAAGCGAAAGCCTTCGGCCCGATCGCGGACCGGCAGAGCCACATGATTCACGCCCGAGATACTAGCTTGCTGCTCGCGAACGCGCTCGACGGTGACGGTGTCGTTCATCGGTCACTCCTCTCGACTGTTGGGGCATGGCTCCGCGTGTGATGCCAAGAGCGACGCCCAAATTTCTATACAGATATCTCCTAGAGCGCGCCCAAAATGCCAAATATAAATGGATATGTCCATATTTTTAATGATTATGTTCATTTTATATGGACAGGTATCAGAATTTTCGCCATCTTGGGATGGCAGATGAGCGCCCGGTCCGACCGTCTTCCGGACGTCAAACGACGCTGCTGTTGGGGGCGGTCCTGTCCGCGCAATGAAACGAACGAAATGTCAGGATAAGCAAAGCAGGGAGGATCTGAAGTGAAATATAGCAGTATAGCTGTGCTCGGCGCGTGTGTGGGCGCAACAATAGTCGCTGACTCTGCATATGCGCAGGATGTCGCGGCTCCTCAGGCGACTTCGGGCAGTGAAAATAGTGAAGATAGCGGGGGTATCGCCGATATCGTCGTGACCGCGCAAAAGCGTTCGGAAAATATTCAGAGGGTCGGGATCGCGATTCAGGCGTTTACGTCCGACAGACTGGAGCAGTTGGGCATCCGAAGCAGCACCGCGATCGGCGAGTTTACGCCAGGCGTCTCGATTTCCGGGAGCGTCGGCGGTCAGAACCAAAATGTATCCATCCGCGGTGTAACCCAGAATGACTATAGTGATGTCGTGGAATCACCCAATGCGGTGTATTTCGATGACGGCTATCTGCCCTTTCAGGGCGCACAGAATTTCGCCCTGCTCGATATCGAACGGATCGAAGTGCAGAAGGGACCGCAAGGGACGCTGTTTGGTCGCAATGCGACGGGCGGCCTCGTCCAGTATATTTCCCGCAAACCCAGTTTCGATGATTTCTCCGGTTTTGTCGATGTGCAGGCCGGTGTTCTCGACAGCCCTACCAACCCGTTGCGCTATACGGTTGAAGCCGCGGTCGGTGGTCCCCTGTCAGACAAGATGGCTTTTCGCGTCGCCGGTAAGTTCGAAAAACAGGACCCCTATCTCATCAATAAATATCCTCTCGGTCAGACGCTGGGTCCGGTCAGCGGCGATGGCGCAGATCTGGGTAACGACCGCACCTATTCGTTGCGCGCCATTCTGGCCTTTCGCCCGTCGGAGAATTTCAGCAGCCAGTTGACCGGCTTCATCTCGCGCCGGCGGATGTCGACGGCGCCCTTTGAGCAGGGGCAAACAATTGCGGTGCTCGATGGCAATGGCACATGGATTGACACGTTAAAGGCCGGGGCTGATGAAACCCGCCTGTCGATCGGCCCGGGCGGTGTCGATGCCGGCTGGGACCCGCAAAATACTGGGATATTCACGCCCGGCCCGCCGCGCCCTCTGCCGGGCGGCGACTATTTCGGTTACAAGGAACCCAGCAAAAATTTCGTCATTTCCAGCGCCCATGCCTTTTCCGATCCCGGCTATGTCCGCCTTTCGGGGATCGACATGAAAAATGTCCTGGAGATTTCGAGTGATGTGACGCTGACGTCGGTATCAGACTATAAGGCGATCCAGAAGCGCGATCACACCAATGCTACCGGCGGTCCGGTGGGACTGACCTATCAAAGCTCCGCGACCGATTCCTGGGCATTCTCCCAAGAAGCGAGGCTGAACGGCCAATCGGGCACCTTCAACTGGCAGGCTGGCCTTTATTATTTGCACGTACATAACATTTCGTCGGGCGCACTGGGCATCGGGCTTGCTGCGCAGTCGGTCAACTCGCTCTCGCGCCAGATCACCAATTCCTTTTCGGGCTTTGGTCAGGCCGACTGGACTTTTGCCCACAACTGGAAAATTATTGCCGGTGCGCGGTACACGCGTGAGAAAAAGAGCGTCGTGTTCCAGCAAGCCTTGTACGCACAGACAAATGAACTGTACTTTCCCCTTCGTGTCGGCGATCCAGGCTTCATTGCCAATATCGGGCCAAACCTTGATGGATCGGCCTATATTGACAGGACCAGCGAGCCTTTGTGGACCGGCAAGCTGCAGCTGGAATATGCACCGACCAGTGACATACTGATCTATGCCGGTGTCAACCGCGGCGTAAAGGCGGGCGGGTTCAACGCCCAGTTGCCCGGCGGCATCCGGACCCCGGTGGCCTTGACGCCCTACAAGGCGGAAGTGCTCGTAAATTATGAAGGCGGTTTCAAATCATCCTGGCTCAACAACCGGTTGCGCGTGAATGCTTCCGTTTTTCATTATGACTACAAGAATTATCAGGCGTTCCTGTTTGCAGGCGTTGGCGGCATTGTCATCAACAACGATGCCAAGATTACCGGCGGGGAACTGACGGTCGAGGCTCGGCCGATGCGCGGGTTGAATATCGTTGCCGGTGCGTCCTACACCCATGCGCGGGTCTATGACGTTCCAACCGATGTGACCTATTCCGTGATCCGTAGTTCGGTCCAGCCATCGTATACGCCACCTTGGCGCACGAGCCTGTCGGCGCGCTACACCCACAGGTTCCTGGGTGGCACGCTGTCCGAAACTGCGACCATGACCTATCGCGATGCCATGTTCTTCTCGATCCGCAATTTTTCGGCGATAAAGGACAAGAGCCGTTCGAAATTCGGCGTGGGTCTCGATTGGTTGGACCCGACGGAGAAGTGGACCATCGGCTTTAACATCGAAAATCTGACGAACGAGCGGATCAAGACGACGATCTTCGACGTGACTTCGATTTGCGGTTGCACGGTGGACAGCTATGAACTGCCACGCACCTTTAGTCTGCGGATGAGATACAGTTTTTGATGGTAGGCTGATTCGGTTGTACACATGCGGGGCCTCGCCATTGATCCGGTCGCAAGCCCCATTTTTCTCGGGACGCTGAAAGAAACGGCAGATGACGAGGATGATGTGGTCCGGGACGGTGCGCGCGCTGCCCTTTCGCGAACAAGTAAAGGCGGCGCGCGTCGCTGGATGTACGGCGCTATCGATCTCGCCAATGAGCTATGATCTCTGGCGGGCGGCGGGCATTTCGACTCGAGACATGCTGGCTATGGCTGCGGATGAAGGCGTCAGGGTCACTCATCTGGACCCGATCACCCGGTGGCATGACAACTGGCTGCCGGATAATATGGACCCGCAACTGTGCCCGCTTGGCGTTATCGGCTATGATGTGGATGATTTCTTTCGGATCGCCGACGCGCTGGAAGTGGACACGATCAGTGCGATGGTGACGGGCGAAGCTGGCCGTAGTGACCTGGATCGGATGACCGAGGATTTTGCTGCGCTATGTGACCGGGCCGGGCGCATGGGGCTGCGCTGTGACCTTGAATTCGTTCCGATGTGGGCACTGCCCGATCTCGAGTCGGCCTGGTACGTGCTCGACAATGCCGACCGAGCGAATAGCGGGTTGACCTTTGATCTGTGGCATTATTTGCGTGGCAATCCCGATCCCGAGTTGCTTTCGTCCATACCCGGTAACAAGATCGCCTCCGTGCAATTAACTGATGGACTTGCCCAGCCGTTTGGGAACGATCTGCTTGTCGACTGTCTGATGCACCGCGCTCTTCCGGGGAAAGGCGCCTTGCCGATTCGGGCGGTCCTGGGGCAACTTGGCGCTATCGGGGCGCTCGACAATATCGTGGGCTTCGAAGTATTTTCCTCGGCGATGGACAGTCTCGATGCGCAGGCTCTCGGCGAAGCGTGCAGAAATTCCCTTGCTGATTTAGATGTTTGATTGTTGATTGCCACTGCGGGTTGACACGGGATTCCCACCGAAAAATGACCCGCCTGATTTTATGTTTCGGATGTCATTGCTAGGTCAAGATGCCGATCTCTCCTTTCTTGGACTGGCCTGCTTGGGCGAGCTGCGGGCAAACTTCCCAACGTGATCCGGACCCGATCATTCAATTTACGTCAAGTTGATCTCCGGCGGAGCGAATCAACATTCAGGGTGGCGCCGTAGATCGAGCAGTCAATAGACGTTTATCAATGATCATGGTCGACGCTCAGTGTGGGCGCTGACGATCTTCACATATGTGATGCACTCCCGGGGAAATCGATGAGATTCTGCAGCGCGGACAGAATGTCCCTTGGGACGAACGCCTTTCCAGGAGCATGCTGTTCGAAACGCCGTGAGCACTCCATTCGTCGGCAGCATGACCGGTCACGTAGAGGATGGGGAGATCGGGATTCAGGCCCCTTGCCTGGCGGCGACTTGCCAGCCTTCGCAATGGCCCGGCAGGCGAATGTCGGTTACTAGGGTCGCAAGCGTATCCGCGTGATTGTCCAGCGCCACGATCGCCTCATCACTGGTCTCCGCAACGACCACGGAGTAGCCGGCGTCCTCCAGCTCGTCTTGCAGATAGCGCAGAATAAGCGCTTCCACGACAGAAACTTTGGGGGAGCGATGCCCATCACCATGGGCTTGGGGCTGTCCGCCCGTCTGCGATCAACTGGAATCTCGCTCCTGACATCGTTCACGCAGACGAGGCGCGAGCCAGGCCGCTTTGCCACGCCGACATCTATGACGATCATAACCCGGCGATCGTCCTGCGTGATTGCACCGCGAGTAGCTGCGCGACACACTATTGGCGAGCTGCCGGTCGATATGCGCCCCAGCGGTGAACGGCGGCAGCGGACCGCCATCGGCGCGGCGGAACTCCCAGGCACTTATGCCGGCTGCCTGACGTTCGACGGCAGTAACCGCCCCATCGATATGTTCGGCTTGTCATTCATCGCCGAACCCAGCGCAGCTGCGCGTTGCAGAACTCGCGCAAGCCGAAATGCGAGAGTTCGCGGCCATAGCCGCTGCGCTTCACGCCGCCGATCGGAACGCGCGGGTCGGAAACTGACATGCCGTTGACGAAGACCGCGCCGGCCTCGATCCGCCGCGCCAGTCGATCGGCGGCTTCGACATCAGCGGTCCACAAGGCCGCCGACAGGCCGAAGTCGCTGTTATTGGCGATGTGTACCGCGTCCTCGGCGTCCTTGGCGGCCATGATCGCGGCGACAGGTCCAAACGTTTCTTCGGCGCAGATGGGCATGTCGGGGGTAACGTCGATAAGGACCGTGGGCGGGTAATAGGCTCCCGGCCCATCCGGGATCTCACCGCCGAGCAACACCCGAGCGCCCATCGCCACGCTGCGGCAGACCTGGTCATGCACATCGGATCGCGCGCGCACCCGCGCCATCGGACCGATACGTGTCGCCGGATCGAGCGGATCGCCCGTGAGGATGCCGCGCGCCGCCTCGACGAACCGCGTGACGAACACATCCATGATCGGGGCCTCGACGATGATCCGCTTCGCCGCGATGCACACCTGTCCGCAATTCTGGAACCGCGCCTCGACGGCAGCGGCGACGGCAAGATCGAGATCAGCATCGGCGAGCACGATGAAGGGATCGGACCCGCCCAGCTCGAGTAGCGACTTCTTGATATGGCGCCCGGCCTCCGCGGCCAGCGAGGCACCCGCGGCGACGCCCGCGGTGACGCTGACGCCGACGATGCGCCGGTCGGCGAGCAGGCCAGTGACCAGCGCGCGATCGGCGTGGACGACGCCGAACAGACCCTCGGGAAAAGCCGCCGCCCGGAAACATTCGCCGAGCGCCAAGGCGCTGCCCTGAACATTTTCGGCATGCTTAAGCAGGAAGCCGTTGCCCGCGCAAATGATCGGCACGGCTGCGCGCAGCACCTGCCAGAGCGGGAAGTTCCACGGCATCACGCCCAGCACCACGCCTAGCGGGAGGTAACTGATCACCGCCGTGCCGTCGCCGCCGACATCGGGCGTCTCGTCGGCCAGCAGATCGGGAAGATTCTCGGCATACCAGCGCGCCAGTCGCGCGCATTTGTCGACCTCCGCGCCTGCTGCGGTGATCGGCTTGCCCATTTCGAGTGTGATGAGCCGGGCGAGCGTTTCGCGGCGCGCCTCGAGCGTATCAGCCAGGCGGAGAAAGGCCTCTGCGCGCCGCCCGACGCTGCTCGTCCGCCAATCGGCGAATGCGGTGCTGGCCGCCGCCAGGACCCGCTCGAGCGAGGCCCCGTCGAGCGCGGGGTGGCGCGCGATTTCCTCGCCGGTGGCGGGATTGATCGAGATGGCCTCGGTCCGCATGGTGATCGGCCTTCCAACCTTGCTCAATAGACGCTGGGGGCGGCGGCGGTGCTGGCGGGCGCGTCGCGGAAGCTCGCGGCCAGCGCCTCTGCCCCACGCGCGAGCAGGGTCACATCAGTGCCGACCGCGACGAAGCTGGCGCCGAGCGCGAGATAGCGACGCGCCGCCTGTTGGTGAGCGATCAGCATGCCCACTGGCTTCCCGGCGCCACGCACGACGGCGATACCGTTTTCTATCATCGCCTGCACCTCGGGGTGCATTGGATCGCCAAGATGGCCCAGATCGGCGGCGAGGTCGGACGGCCCGATGAACACCCCATCGACACCGTCGACGCGCGCGATCACATCGATGGCGGTGAGCGCCGCGCGGCTTTCGACCTGGACGAGCAAGCAGATTTCATCGGCCGCGCGTTGCAGATAGCCGGAGGTCCGATTCCAGCGGCTGGCCCGGCCGATCGCGGAGCCCACGCCGCGCACGCCATCAGGCGGGTAGCGGGTGGCGCGAACCATTGTCGCCGCGGCTTCAGCATTCTCGATCATCGGTACCAGCAGCGTCCGCGCGCCCAGGTCGAGATATTGCTTCACCAAGACGGGGTCGCCGACCGGCAGCCGCACGATCGGCTCGACTGAATAGGCAGCGGCAGCCTGCAACTGCGCCAGTACCGATCGGAGGTCGTTCGGTGCGTGCTCGCCGTCGATCAGCAACCAGTCGAAGCCGGCGCCGGCGCAGATCTCACAGCAATAAGGGGAAGCCAGAGCCTGCCAGAGGCCGATTTGCGCGCGACCTTCGCCGATCGCCTGTTTGAAGGGATTGTGCATGACGTCCCGATCCTAGCCCGGTCTCAAAGGAAGCAGCAGGAAACGCGGCCGAAGCCGCCGAAATCCCCTATGAAGCGGCTCCCCGGGGGAGCCTCGACGGGGCGGATGAACGAACCGGACAGGACGATCTGGCCTGCCTCAATGCGATCGCCATAGGCCGCCAGCCGTTCTACGAGCCAGACGAGCGATTGCAGCGGATCGCCGAGCACGCCGGCGCCAAGGCCGGTTTCCTCCACCTCGTTGTTACGCGACACCACTGCGCCAACGAAGCGCAGATCGAGCCCGGCGAGGTCGCGCACCGGCTCACCCATGACGATGCCGCCGTTGGCCGCGTTGTCTGCGATCGTGTCGCATACGGTGCGCGGCCGGCCATTGTGCGGATCCAGTCGCGTAATGCGCGTATCCAGGATCTCCAGCGCGGGTGCGACATAATCGGTCGCGGCGAGGATCGCCTCGGCCGACGCGCGGGCTGGGTCGATCGTCTCCTTCATGACAAAGGCGATCTCGGCCTCGACCCGCGGTTGGATGAAACGCCCGGCCGGAATGTCGGCGCCGTTCGCGAAAGCCATGCTGCCCAGCAGCACGCCCGAATCGGGAATGTCGATCGAAAGCGCGGCCTGCATCGCCTTTGAGGTGAGGCCAATCTTCCAGCCGATCGCCGGATCGCCGGCCGCCCGCTTCATCCGCACCCATGCCGCCTGGACGGCATAGGCGTCGTCCATCGTCATGCCCGGATAGGTCTCGCTGAGCAGGCGGATCTGGCTGCGGTCGCGCTCGGCCGCCGCCAGAGCGTTGGCCGCATCGGCGATCGCCGCATCGTCGAGCGTGACGCCGCCGAAGTCGTCGATGCGGCGCGTCTGCGCCATCAGCCCGCCACCGTGGCGCGATTGGTGGCAAAGCCCTCCTCAGCCCCCAGCAGCGCCGGCGGCTCCTTCAGACTTTCCTGCCACAGCAGCGATTCCATCGCGATGTTGAGCGGCTGATCCTGAATGGTCAGCTCATATACCGGCTCGTCGTAGCTGGCATGGTTGTGGATGGCCCAGCCGGGTGCCGACAGCATCAGGTCTCCGGCCTTCCATTCATAGGTCTTCCCTTCGACGGTAGAGCGGCCTGAGCCCGAAAAATAATAGTTCACCGCCGCGGACGAATGGCGGTGCGGGCGATCGACGATCTTGGGAGGGCGCACCGTCATCGTCGCGAAGAAGTTCGGCGTCGTGCCGTTGGTGCGGCCGGTCATCGGGTTGTAGAGTAGGTACAGGCGGCGGCCGATATAGTCCTTCCCCAGCGCCTCGAGCTTGTCGAGGTGCTCCTTCACCTGTTCCCAAGGCCAATAGAGCGCCGGGCTCGTGACCGAGGGCGGATTGATCAACCGCTCATAGGGCATCAGCCAGGCGCCTTCCTCGGTGAGCTGGAAAGTGCCATATGGGCTGGTGCGGCGATTGTCCTCGGCCTCGCCCTCGCCACCTTCCTCGCGGTCGATGGACTTCAACATCGGCAGGGGGTTTTCCTCGACGACATGAATGTTGAGCATGTCGAGCAGCGCGCCGTTGGAATAAGTGAGCCGCGCATAAACTTGTTCGCTGTTATTCTTGTGACGATAGATCCGCATCGACGGCGTGTTCCATACGTCGTGGAGCGCGGTAACACGGCGCTGACCGCTGATCTCGGTCTCGCCCTCACCGCGGATGACGAAATTCACCTGCGTCGAATTCTGCCGGAAGGTCGCCGTCTCCTCGCCCGGCAGCAGGACGTCGAGCGCGACTTCGATGCCGGGGGCGAGGCCATTTGAGCGGCGGTTCATCGGATGGCGGAAATAGGAGCGGCGCCGGCCATTGGCCGGCTGCGGAAGCGCGGCGAGGCGCGAAATCTCGGCATCGATCACCTCCTTGGAGATGACGATAGGCTCCCAGGGAGCTTCCTTTTCCGGGATCGGGCCGGTGGCATCGACGAATACGCTGCTGCTCATAGCGAAAGGTCCTTCTATTGGTCCAGCGTCAGGCGCGGCGCGTGGCGAATGATCGGGGGAATGGGGCGGCCGAGCCCGGCCTCGCGGGCCCGCCGGAAAATCTCGATGCCGAGCGACAGATCGGAAATGCCCATTCCCATCGCCTTGAAGACGGTCAGATCGGCATCGGCCGGCCTTACGCTGTTGCTAGCGACCAGCGCGGACAGCGGCCGGAGCCGCGCCCATTGCGCTGCGTCGTCACCGAACGCTGTGATGAATTCCTGGCTGAGCTTGCGCACTTGGGGAACGGAGTCCGCGCCGGTGACGGTGGCGCGTTCGAGCAGGGAGGGCTCGAACTCCACACGCTCGGGCGTGATCGCACCGACAGCGTTCAAGTGCACGCCGCGTGCAAGCATGTCGCGCGTGATGACCGGCTCGCGCGCCCGCGTGACCAGAGTGACGACGTCTGCGGCGTCCAGCGCCTCGTCGAGCGTTTGGGTGGCGATCGCCTCGATGCCCAGCTTCTGCTCGACCTTGGCGGCAAGCGCCTCCCGGTGGGCCGCGGTCGGACTCCAAATGGTGACGCGATCGAGCCGCCGAACCGCCGCCACCGCAGCAATCTGGGTGATGCTCTGCTTGCCCGCGCCGACCATCGCGAGGCGCGACGCATCGGAGCGGGCCATCACGTCGGTGCCGACGCCGCTGATTCCGCCGGTGCGCATCTGGCCGAGCGCGAACGCCTCGATCAATGCGACGATCGCACCGGTGCCGGCGTCCAGCAACACCAAGAGCGGCATCGCACCGCCTGCCGTGTGTGCCCAGGTTTTCGTGCCGACGATGTTCCAGCCCTGGAATACTGCGCCGATTGCGTGCAGGGTCGAGCCATTCGCCCAGGTCGCATGCGTCTTCACCATATTGGTCGCGCGGCTTGCGGCCTCCTCGCGAAGCCCGGCGCGCAAGGCGTCGATCGCCTCGGGCAACGCCATTAGCGAGACGACCTCGGCCTCGGAAATCCAGATCCCCTGGGTCAAGCGCCAGCCACCTCGAAAATCGACGGCACTGGCGGCGCCAGTTCCAGCCCGTTCACGATCATCGCATGGGTAATGTAGCGGCCGACCAGGAACATGACGGCGATCGTCTGTTCAGGGCCGATCGCATCTATCAACGCTTCCCGCTCCTCCGAAACGCCCCTGCCGCCGCGCTCGACCATCGCAACGACGAGACGCTGAACGGCACGCTCCGCATCTGAAAGATGAGGGGCGCTCTGCGGCGAGAGCTGCTCGACCGCCGCCACCCATTCCTCGCCGAAGCCCAGCTTCTTCGCCAGTCGCTCATGCTGATGAAGCTCGTAGCGGTTGTCGAGCAGTGTCGCGATGGTCAGCGCGCCGGTTTCGGTCAGGCGGTCTGGCAGCGCCTTCTTCAGCGCCTCGGTCATCTCCATGAAGGGAGCCAGCACATCGGGCTGTGCGCCAGCGCATTTGAAGAACTCACCCAGATAGCCGAGCCGCTCGACGCGAGCACGAAGCACATCCTGGACGCGCGGCGCCAACGCATCGAATTCCAACCGTGCAATGCGGTCGCTCATATCGCCGAAGGCTCCTTGTCGTTGAACTGACTGTCGGACGGATGGCGATTCGACTGAAATACATTATACGACCGATGGTGATACCAAGGAGATATAGCGATGGACCTTCGGCAGATGCGGTACGTCATCGCGGTCGCGGAGGAACTAAACTTCACGCGTGCCGCGCGCCGGTGCAACATCTCCCAGCCGCCTCTCAGTCGGGCGATTCGCGAGCTGGAGAACGAGATCGGCGCGCGTCTGTTTGATCGCGACAAGCACCACGTTGCGCTCACGCCTGCGGGCAAGGTGTTCATCGCCGACGCGCGCAAGGCGCTGGAGATATTGGACGACGGATCGGCACGCGCGCACCGCTTCGCCGAGGGGCTGAGCGGGACGCTCGATATCGGCTTCGGCGGATCGACGGTCTATGCGCTGGTCCCCGCGCTGGTGCGACGCTTCCGCGAAACAACTCCGGAAGTCGAGATCGTTTTCCACGCCATGTCAGTGCTTCATCAGATCGAGGCGCTGCGCTTGGGTGAGATCGATGTCGGCATCGTACGGCTGCCGATTTTTGACGAATTGATCGAGACGCGCTTCGTGCACAGCGAGCCCCTGATCGTGGCACTGCCGGTCGGCCATCCCCTGCTTTCGGATAGTGGCGCCATCGGAATCGATGCTCTGCGTGCGAGCCCGTTCGTCGCCTATCAGCCGACGCGCGGCTTTAACGTCCATGCGGACCTGCACGCACTTTGCCGGCTGGCGGGATTCGACCCGATGATCGCGCACGAGGCTCCCACAACCGAGGCCGTGATCGGCATCGTCGCGTGCGGCGAGGGCGTCGCGATAGTCCCGGCCTCGGCCGAGCGGCTGCGGATGCGGGGCGTGGCCTTTCGTTCGCTGCAGCCGCCGCCGCAGGCGCCGGACCTCGCCGACGTTCGTTTCGGCCTTGCGTGGCGGCGGAACCAGGCGAACGCGACGACGATGCAGTTCGTCGAAACGGTTACCGCCGCGCTTCCCGTGACCGAGGAGCGCGGCGGTCGAGGTGCCTGAGAGGCTCTCCGAGTACCTTCGGAACGGCACGGCGCTGCCCGACGATGTGACTGGGCCTCCGTCAGAAGTTGAGGCGGATCGTTCCCTTCACGCCGTCGATATAGGTCGCGATACTCGATTCATCACCGACCACGCCGCCGCTGCCCACTCGGCGAATGACCGGTTGGTTCACGCCGGCGTTGCGGCTTCCGACCAGGCTTGGGACGACCTGGGTCAGCTGGTGGGTATCGAGCACGCCCCTCGCCTGGAGCCCCTCGCCCGAAACGGCGGTGACCGTGACCGGAATCTTTTGGAGACGTTCTTCGCAGCGCGTCGCAGTTACCACGATGTCGGCGATGCCGCTCTCACTCGCCTGAGCGGAAGTGGCGGGCGCCGGCGCATCCCCGGTTTCGGCGGTCGGGGAGGTGGCTTGCCGATGGATCGGCAACGCGCGGCACGGTTTGCGCCATCGCGGGCATGCTGATCGACCCGCACCGCACCGCGACGGACATTAACGCCTTCAAATATTCGCACTATTATGAACATGCCCAGATTTATGGAAAGCGGGCGCGTCCATATAAGGAGATGACTTCTTGGGATGCCGCTGGATCTGGCCCTGTACCGGGGGCCGCTCGTCGCCCCGGAGGAGCGGAGCTGGACCTTGTTCGTGATGCCCTGACCAGATGCGACAGACGTGCCCCTACACCGGTCGTGCCAGCCAACCGACGCTGAACCGTTATTGAAAGGCTATCAGCGGGCGGGGTTTGCGAACCGGGCCGCGCTTATTCCCGGAAGCCGAGCGGCGGAACGCCGGCGAGCCCCCAAACGTCGCCCTTGTGCTCCGGCCCCCAGATTCGTGTTTCGACCGGTGCGTCGGCGGCGAACAGCTCCATCTCGCCGTAATATTCTATATAGTTGCCGGCGGGATCGGTATAATAACTGAACACATTGTTCCCGGGGCCATGGCGTCCCACGCCCCATGCGCATTCGACCTCCAGCCCGCGCAGGCGGGCGAAATTGCGCATGACGTTGTCGAGCGACCCGACGTCGAAGGCGATGTGCTGAAGCCCGGTTTTTCCTCTTACGCTCTTCATCAGCGCGAGTGAATGGTGATCGGCGTTGCAGCGCAAGAACGACATTCCGGCATTGGTGCGATCGGTGATGTCGAAGCCGAGCAGCCCATAAAAACGCTCAGCCGCTTCCTGCGCAGGCGTCCACAGCACGACGTGGCCAATGCGACGCGGAGCGAGCGGGTGGGCACCGTCGGTGGCGGCAGTTCCTGGCTGCGGCACAACAAGCCAGATCTCGCGACCGTCCGGATCTTCGACAGCCGCCGCCGCTGCGTCGGCACGGAACAGCAATTCGTCCGCGATTCGCCTAGTCGGAAATCCCTCCGCTTCGAGCCGCGCGGTGATCGCGCCAAGATCCTCGCGCGATCCCACGGTAAAAGCGAGGTGGGCGATCTGCGTAGCGCCCTCGCAGAGCAGCAGTTCGTCATGGTCTTCCGCCGGACTGCGAAAGGCCTCGAAGTCGCCGTCGCGCCCTTGATCGCTCAGCAGCCAAACGTCGCGATAGAAGCGTTGCGCGGCGGACAAATCCGGCACCCGGAGCGCCAACCGGTGGATTCCCTGAACGCGCCATTCACGTCCCTGCGCCGCCATGCTGCCTCTCCCCGGATGCTCTCGATACCCGCCGCATTTCGGCGGACCGGCACGCGACGAGACAGGCCGCGCCGCGATCATGCTGTGCTTTCCGACAGCCCGGCGCGTGCTTCGCCTTAATCAGATTACAAGTACGTGTCCAGTTTTTTTCTGCCCAAAAACGGATATGTTCATCCTTTGAGGGGCATATTTCTCCGATGACGCCGGTGCTGAACGGCGTTCGTTTTGCCGCGCGCCCACCGGCGTGCGCTTTCGCGGCGATAGTGCCGGGCCGGCCCTCGCTTCTGTACGCTTCATCGCGCGCTGCGAGTCCCGGCGGCGCGCGCGGTGCGCGGCGAGAGGCCGGTGATCTGGAGCCGGATCAAGCGGCGCAGATATTCGATGCCCTCTTCGGCGACGGGATCGTCGCCGCCGATCCACCAGCGCGCTGTCGCAGAGAAGATCAGAAAAAAATGCTGGGCGACGATATCGGTGGTCTCCGGAGGCCGGATTTCCCCGCGATTGATTGCATCTTCGACGATGAATTCGAGCTGTCGGGCGATGGCGCGGCGGCTGCGCGTATATTCCTCGCCATGCATCCCGCCGCTATAATAGTTTATCTGGAGGAAGATGCGGGCAAGCCGCGGGTTGCTGGCCCAATCCTGGAAGAATGGGGCGAAGAAGGCCAGCATCCGCTCCTCGAGCGGCACATCGCGCGATCGCGTCAGATCGATCGCAGTCTCCATCGTGTTGACTGTGATCTCGTTAAATACGAGCAGCGTGAGATCGCGCTTGTCCGCTGCGTAGAGTGACAGAGTGCCCAAGGCGACACGCGCCTCGCGCGCCACGTCGCGAAGCGTGGTCGCATCGTACCCCTGCCCGGAGAAGAGCTTGAGGGCCGCACGCCTGATACGCTCGCGCTTCTCTGCCTTGTTGCGCTCCCGAACCTGCAAGCCTCACTCCTTATCCCGGGAAAGCACGAGTATCACACCTTTTTTGCCGTTTTGACCATTGATAATTTGGTTTGCTGCTTTCCTGTCAGCGGGCCTTATGGGCGGCAGACTCGAAAGAGAGCACTACGCGGCGCTCCTTTATCCGCCACACCCCATCCGGGCACCGCCGATAGATGTCGTGCGCGTCAGCCAGCGCGATCGGCTCGGCGGGCGAGAGGTCCGATCCGTTCGAGCGGAACAGCAGGATGAAGCAGAGCCCGCGCGCCTGCTCCGGCCCGTCTTCCCAGAAGCGGAAGTTGGTGCAGACATGGCGGACACGGCGAGTCTTCGCCGCAGCGCGGTCGCGGCCGTAGCCATTGATTGCCTCGGGGCCTTCGCACGCGAAATTGGGAGCGATTAAGCTGCCGTCCTCGGTGTAGAGTTCGGCCAAATTCTCCGAGCAGTTCATGTCAAGCCGATAGGCATGCTCGGCGATCAGCGCTTCAAGCTCAGCCCGCAGCGCCGCATCCTTGATGGGAACGCCGATCGTCACGACACGGCCTTCGTCGCCGCCGCGGCCCGTTCTCCGGCGAATTCTTCCCGAAGCAGGCGCCAGCGCCGCCCGGCCTCGCGCGCGGCCTCGGCATAGTCGCCGGGGAACACATCGTAAGGCGGGCGGACAGGACCCGGATCGCAATAGTTGGCTTCAGCCATGCGCGTCTTTTCCATCTGGGTATTGTAGCTGGCGAACAGCTCGGGATTGCCGAGCATTGGGGCGAGTGGGGCGATGCTCCATGCGATTCGTTCGTCGATATGCCTGGCCCGATCGGTATCGCCGGCCATTATCGCGTCGATCAGTGCGCGCGACGGCTCCGGCCCCATACCTGCCGCGGTCGCCCAGCAGGACGTGGTTGTTGCCGGCGAGATCGCATGGAACTTGGCCACGACCATGTCGCTCGGCATGAAATGAATCCGCCCCCCGGTCGCGGCGATATTCTCCGCGAGATTAGTGGGCTGGGATGATTTGGCCGACGTCACCGTCGGCGCCTCCTTCGCGATCCGCGCCCAGAAATCGGTGGGAAAGGAGAAGCGGAAGGCGCGCGCATTTGCGTAGACCATCACTGCCAGATCGGGGAATGCCTGTCCGACCTCGGCATAGAAGCGCACGGCCATATCGACGGTGCAGGGTTGCCACATCGGCAGGCCGAGCAGCGTTCCGTCGGCGCCCCGGTCGCGCGCGAAGGCGAGCCGCTTGTAGGCTTCGTGGCCGCCCATCGCGGTCGCGCCGACGAAAAGCGGAATGCGCTTGCCTACGGTCTCGGCGACCGTCGCGACGAAGCTGCGATAATCCTCGTTCGAGATGGTCGCACATTCGCCGGTGGTACCCAGGACAATCAGGCCGTTGGCCCCATCGTCGATCAGCGCGTGAATAAGTCGCTCGGTCTCGTCGAGCGCCACGGTGTCGGTGGCGTCGATCGCCTGCGCGCCTGCACGCGACGGCGTCGGAATGATCGCGTAAAGTCCCTTGAAATCCTGTGCCTGCATCAAGGCTGCTCTCCTCAATCCCTAACTGGTACCTGATGCGACAAGCCGATCTCGCGGCCTTCCCGCGCCGATCGCAGAATCGCTTCGCTGACTTCCATGGTCGCGCGACCCCAGGCACCGTCGTGCAGGATGGGGCGCAGGCCGGAGAAGGCGTCGTACATCTCGTCGATGACACCGCTCTTGTCGGGAAATACGCGCGGCGGCTCGAGCGGGAGCTCCACCGCGCCTTTCCTGCCATAATGGGTGACGCCGCGTGCCGACTGGCGCAGATCGCCATCCGGCCCGCTGACGATCGTCACGCCGAAATGCGGGTGGTTCCATTCGTTCTGGGGCGGAATCGTCAGCCGGCGGCTGCCGCCGAAGCCGCCCGCCGCCTTGGCCGCGACTTCCGAGCCGGTGCCTGCGATCGCCTCCAGCGCTCTGCGCGAAGCTGCATGACAATCGGGCTGCTTGGGCTCCCCCAGTTCGCCGATCCAATAGTGGAACTCGTCGGTGTCGAAATAGTCGTATCCACTATAGACCAGCGATGCTGCGCTGCCGTTTTCGAACTGCAGGAACGTAACGTGCGCCCCCTCGGTCGGCCGGGTGGGATCGAGCGTCCAGGCCATCGAGCGCACGCTGCGCACCATGCCGCCGCCGAGCAGGCGCACGACGTCGATCTGATGCGGCACCTGGTTGTAGATGATGCCGCCGCCCATATCGGTGCGCAGTTCCTCGGCCCGACGGGGCCGGTAGAGGAAATTGCCGTAATTCCACGAATTAATCATCGAAACCGGCCCGATCGCGCCCTCGCGGATCAGCGCGCGCATCTTGAGGATCGGCGTGTCGAAGCTGTGCGTATGGCCGACCAGCAGGTGGACGCCGTTCGCCTCGGCTGTCGCGATGATGTCGCTGCATTCCTCCAGCGTCAGCGCCATCGGCTTTTCGATGATGATGTGCTTTCCCGCGCGGGCAGCCAGCGCGGCATGGTCGCGATGCATCTGGTGGGGCGTGGCGATATAAACCACGTCCACCGTCGTGTCGGCGCACAGCGCTTCAGCCGTGGCATGGGTGCGCGCGCCGAATTCGGTCCCGAAGGCAAGGCGCGCCTCCTCGCGGGGATCGGCGGCCGCGCTGATCCTGACGTGCGGGTGGCTGAGAAAGCTCGGCATCATCTGCTTGGCCGCGCCCCCCAGGCCGATGATCCCCAGCCGCATCGCCGGCATCACCCGATCGGTCACAGGCGGATTCCGGCGCTGGCCTGGACGTTGGGCGCGAACAGCTCGTTCACTTCGACGCGGCGCGGAGCCAGCCCTTGCTCGTGAAGGAAACCGCACAGCGCCTCGATGGTAGGCCGGTTGGGCTCGATGCCATAGGGCCAGAAGTCGTCGCCGAACGTATCGCGGATCGAGCGAACATATTGCCCGATCCAAGGCAGCGATATGGGAAGCGGCTCGTCGATAGCCAGTTCGGCCAAGCAGTTCGCCTTGCTCCGTTCGAACGCCTGCTGGAGACTAATCGCAATCCAGGGATCGCGTTCCCACACGTCGCGGCGGATAACGACGGTATGCATGATCGGAAAAATGCGGGTCTTCGCGAAATAGGCACGCTCGACGCTCGGCACGTCGGGAAAGAGATAGCCGATCCGCGCATCGCCAGCGAGAAGCGCCGGCGGCGTCTGCGGCGCGATCAGGGCGTCGATGGCGCCGTCCGCGAGCATGTCGTTCAGCGCGCGCTGCTCCTCATGCTCGATCGTCACGCCGTCGATCCGTACGTCAGTCAGCGGGCGGCGGCCCGCGGCCGTGAGGCCGCCGGTCACCCAATGGATGTCGTCCGGCTGGACGCCATATTCGTGCATCAGCACGCCGCGCGCCCAGACGGCGGCGGTCATCGAATATTCGGGGACACCCACGCGGCGCCCTTTCAGATCGGTGGGCGCGGCGATGCCGGCGGCGGTGTTGACGTAGATCGCGCCATGGCGGAACGTGCGTGACGGAAACACCGGGATTGCGACGAACGGGGCGTTGCCCTGCGCGACGCGCAATATATAGGTCGAGAACGACATCTCGCCGCACGCGAACTCGCCGCGCAATACCCGGTTGAATGCCTGCACCGGCGACATCGGGAGAAAGTGCAGGTCGATTCCCTCGGGCACGACCGTGCCATGATAGAGATCGCGGACCCGATCCGAGAGGTGGCCCGCATAGCTGAGCGAGAGTCTTCCCACGTCCCGTCTCAGATAAAGATCGAGAGCGATTCGAGGCCGAGCACCGTGGCATCGAGAATGGCGGTGCGCTTGACGAGCCGGGATACGCCCGTGCCGATGCGGATCGCGTCGAACCGCTCGGCCGTGAGGATCTGGGGATGGGCTCCGTCACCACGATGGCAGAATACCGCCAGGTTGCTGCGCGCCGCCACCAGCGACGGGTCCCCATCATGGAGCGTCACGCGGACGTTGGAGACTATTCGCCGCGTCCGGGTCGCCGGGCTTTCGGACCAGGCATAGCGCGAGCGGAGCCGCTTCACACGCATCTCGATCGAGGCATAATCTTCCTTCAGATAGAAGGCGGTCGTGCTAATACCGGTGCCATCCCAATTTTCGCGCGCGGTGCGCACCGGCGCCTCATAAATGATTGCCGGATCGAGCAGTTCGAACCATTCGGCGAAGAGGCGATCGTCGAGATACTCCGCTTCCTGCTTCAGAAATTCCTCGCAGGCGCGCTGCATGTCCATATCGATCAGCCGGCCAGCCGGCGCGGCACCGGCGTGAAGCGTTGCCGCATCAGTCATGATCGCAAATCTCTACCTTGGTGTTGGTCATGCGCTCGTACCAGGTCTTGTGGAACGTCCTCAGGCCACCTTCACCCGCGTTGGTGGAGTTAACGACGCCGGGTCCGACCCAGTCGGCCAGCGGTTTGCTGCTGCTCATGTCCCCCATTCCCATCTGATAATTAAAGCGCACCTTGTTCAACTCGGCGAAAACGGTGCCGGCCGAGCGGGTGACGCCGGGCCACACCGCCACGTCGTCCTGCTCGAAGCTGCCCGAGGGGCTGAAGCTGCTCATCCCGACCTGATAGGCGCGTTGCTTATACTCCAGAGACGCTTCCTTCGGCGCCAGCACCCAGTTCCAGATCTCCATTTGGCCCGGACCCTTGGGCTGCCAGACGCGCAGCGTCAGAAAGCCCGCCTGCGGCTTTTGCGGGCTGTCGCTCAGGCCAATGTGAAGGAACGAGAAGTTGGGGAACAGAGTGCCGTTCTGGAGCAGCGAGCGCTTGGCCAGGTCGAATTGATCCTGGTTGAGCACCCCGGGATGCAAATGGCGGGTCACTTCTTCCGGATAGGAGATGAACGGCGCCTCGCCTGGCAACTGGCGGATGCTGATCGCGTGGCCGCTGCAATCGTGGATGTGGAGACCGGTTCCCTCCTTCGGTGCTCCGGCGGCGGCGGTTTCGATGATGCCCGCGTCCAGCACGGAACGGTGCGTCATCTGGGTGTGCGAGCTGTCGCCGCAGAAATTCTCCGCGCCCTGCTTCCAGTTGGCAGCGACCAGCCAGCGGTGCGGCTCGCCCAGCACTTCCATCCCGCCCTCGGACAGCGCGAACTGGATATCGAAATACCATTTATAGTCGCCGAGATATTCTTCGAACGACACCGCCTCCCGATCGAGATTGGCAAATATGAGCCCCATATAATTAACCACATGGGGCGCCGCGAAAAGGCTCCAGTCCTCGAGGTTCAGCGCCGCATAACCCTGGTTGCGCGCCGGCACGCCGATCAGTTCTCCGCTGTTACGATACGCCCAGCCATGGAACGGGCAGACGAACCCCTTGGCATTGCCGGCCTGTACCCGACATATCTGCGCGCCACGGTGGCGACAGGCATTGAGCAGGACCCGCAACTCGCCTTCCTCGTCGCGAATCAGGACGAATGGGTCTTCGCCAATGTTTCGGGTGACGAAATCGCCGCGGTTCGGGATCTCGGTTTCATGCCCGACATACACCCAGCATTTCGCGAAGATGCGCCGCAACTCGAGTTCGTAGATTTCGCGATCGTGGAAGATCGCCGCCGGCAACAGCCCTTGGCGCAGATCGTCCACCATGCCTTCGATCGAAGCGGGAACGGCAAAGGCTTCCTCGGCCATACTAGTCCTCTCTATCGGCGACCCGCGGGCCGGCTTGTCATAAACGAACACGTCACAGATCCGACCTCAGCCGACAACCGAGCCGCCTCACTCTTAAATGGACATGTCCATTAGATTAGCCGATGTCAAGGCGGATATGCGGGGCCATTCCCCCGCTTTCGAACCGTTTCCGGGGCATCTGCGGCGCTCGCGGACATGAAATCGGGGGCGCGAAAGAGGAGGACGGCCGCATGGGACGAGGAACGGATTTGAACAACGGTGACTGCATCGGCACCCGCGATGGGCTGGCGAAATCTTCGCGCTGCGCGGTCGCCAGCCTGGCCGCCACAATCTTCCTGTCGTCGCTGGGCGGCAGCGTGTCGAACGTCGGCCTGCCAACGCTGTCGCGCGCGTTTGCGATCGGTTTTTCCCAGGCGCAGTGGATCGTGCTTGCCTATTTCCTCGCGGTCATCAGCCTGATCGTCAATGCCGGCGGACTCGCAGACAGCCTGGGCCGCCAGCGGCTGCTGCTCGGCGGGCTGCTGCTGTTCGGCCTGGGCTCGATCGGCGCGGGCGCGGCGTGGAGCTTCTGGTTGCTTATCGTGGCGCGGGGGCTGCAGGGCGTGGGAGGCGCGATCATGTTGGTGCTGGCCACTGCGCTGGTCTGCGACATCGTGCCGACTCGGCGGCTCGGCAGCGTGCTTGGCCTGCTGGCCGCGATGTCGGGCTTGGGGACAGCGGCGGGTCCCTCGCTGGGCGGGTTCCTGATCGCGGGCTTCGGCTGGCGCGCGTTGTTTTTCGTCAACGTGCCGATCTGCATCGCGATTGCCTGGATGGTCCACCGAACGGTGCCGCGAACCCGCCATGCCACGGCGGGGCCGTGGCGGCCGGACTGGACCGGCACCTTCCTGCTCGTCGGGGCGCTGTGTGCCTATTGCTACGCAGCCACGCCCGAAAGCGGCCGCTTCGCCGCCGGCAATCTGGTCGCGCTGGCGCTTGCGGTTGCGGGCGCGGCGGTGTTCGTGCTGGTCGAGCGGCGCGCTGCCAATCCGTTGCTGCGGCTGGAGATGTTCCGCGATCCTTCCCTATGCGGCAATCTGGGGATGAGCGTGATCGGATCGACAGTCATCATGGCTACGCTGGTTGTCGGCCCTTTCTACCTGATCGACGGGCTGCAGATGACACCCGCCCAAGCGGGGCTGGCGCTTTCGGTCGGGCCGGTCATCTCGGCTGTCGGGGGCGTGCCGATCGGGCGGCTGGTCGACCGGCTCGGCATCGTCGCGATGAGCCTTGCCGGGCTGGCGATCATGGCGGCGGGAGCGGCGGGGCTGGCTTTCAGCGAGGGGATCGTCGGCCTGCCGCGCTTCATCGGCTCGCTGATCGTGGTGATGGGCGGCTATGGCGTGTTTCAGATCTCCAACAACGCCGCGGTGATGGCGAAATCCTCTTCTGCAACGCGCGGCACCTTCGCCGGACTGATGAACCTGTCGCGCAATATCGGACTGGTCACCGGCGCATCGGTGATGGCGTCGATCTTTTCGGCCACCGCTCACGGCACGAATGGAGAACTCCCGATCGTGCTCGACGCAGCACACGGGCTGAAAACAACGTTCGCGGTAGCGGCGGGCTTGGCGACGCTGGCCGTGGCGATCGGACTGTCGAGTGGCGCAATCCCGCTCTTTCGCCGCTGCGCGAACCGCGGCGGCTGACGGCTGAAGCCGCAGGCGTCATTCGGACAGGTTGACGCGGCCGACTAACGCACTAGAAATGAACACGTCCATTATCTGCGGGCGCTTGGCACACCCCAGGAAAGCGGGAGAGACGGAAGATGAGCCGGGTGACGAGCGCGTTGCACATGTTGATCGGCGGCGAACTGGTGGCCAGCGAGAGCGGCGAATGGATAGATTCGGTCGATCCCGCGACGGAGGAGGTGATCGGGCGCATTCCCAATGGCGACGCGCGCGACGTGGCCCGAGCGGTGGAGGCGGCGGATCGTGCGTGGGCGGCGTGGAACGGGATCGGCGTCGCCGCCCGCGCCGAGGCACTCCGCGCGTTCGGCCGCAAGATGCTGGAACGCGCCGAAGAGCTGCTGGAGGTCGAGGTCCGCGACACCGGCAATACGATCGCGCCGATGCGCGGCGACGTGCGCACCGGTGTGGAGGGGATGAACTATTATGCTGGCCTCGCCTATGAACTGAAGGGCGATACGATCCCGGCGACGCCCGGCAACCTGCACTTCACCACGCGCGAGCCTTACGGCGTGGTCGCTCGGATCGTGCCGTTCAACCATCCGGTGATGTTCGCCACCGCCCGCACCGCGGCCGCGCTGATGGCCGGCAATTCGGTGGTGGTAAAGCCGCCCGAGACGAGCTCGCTCTCCGCGCTGATCCTGTCTGAGATCGCGCGCGATGCGCTGCCGCCGGGCGTGTTCAATATCGTCACCGGCACCGGAGCGGGCGCGGGCGCGCCGCTGGTGCGCCATCCCGGTGTCAAGCGGATCGCGTTTATCGGTTCAGTCGAGACCGGCATGGCGATTCAGCGGATGGCGGCGGAGAGCGCGGTCAAGCACGTCACGCTGGAGCTGGGCGGAAAGAACCCACTGATCGCCTTCCCCGACGTCGATCCGGCGACCGTGATCGACGCCGCGATCGCCGGGATGAACTTCTCGTGGCAGGGCCAGTCGTGCGGATCGACCAGCAGGCTCCTGCTGCACGAATCGATCCATGACGATGTCGTCGCTGGGCTGGTCGAGCGCATCCGCGCGATCCGGGTGGGCGATCCGATGGATCCGGCCAGTCAGATGGGCGCGATCAATTCGAAGGGTCAGTACGACAAGGTTCTGCGCCATATCGCCAACGCGCGCGAGGACGGCGCCCGGCTGCTCGCCGGCGGCGGCCGGCCCGAGGGAGAGGAGTTCCGCAAGGGCTTTTGGGTCCAGCCGACGCTGTTTGGTGACGTCGAGCAATCGATGCGTATCGCGCAGCAGGAGGTGTTCGGCCCGGTTCTTTCGGTAATGAAATGGTCGACGCTCGACCAGGCGATCACGATCGCCAACGCGACCGACCTCGGCCTGACCGCGTCGATCTATGCCAACAACATCGACGACGCCTTCGCCGCCGCGCGCCGCGTGCGCTCCGGCTATGTGTGGATCAACAGCGTCGGACCGCATTACCCCGCCATGCCCTATGGCGGAATGAAGAACAGCGGCACGGGGCGTGAAGAAGGCATCGAGGAGATGCTGAGCTACACCGAGCAGAAGGCCTATAATCTTGCCATGCGGAAATAGGGACCGGCGGATTGAAGCGGCAAAGCCCGTTCATCCGCGTGCGTGAGTTTGTTTCCGCGTGTCCGACACGCGGCTTCGCCTGGCACCGCGAACCTGGGGGAAGCTGGGCAACAAGCCCGGTGAACCGACTCCCTGGGATCAGAATTTCGAGACAGTTTTTCATCAAGCCGACGCCGGATTCCCGGCGGTGATCGACTGGCTGGAAGGCCTCACCTTCGAGGCGCGACCTGGTCAGCCGCGCCGAAGTCGGTTCCTGCCGCAGCCTGCGGCATCCACTCAGCCGATCCAATTTGACTGAGCGCCCGCACAGCGGCGTCATGCGTGACGTACATCTGGACCAGCAGCAGATGGCCCCGACTGGATGGCATGTTGCCCACTGCCAAGCCGAAGCCGGTCAACAATATTGACGACCCTAAGCAAGCCAACGTGGAAGAGCTCGCAGTGAATCCGGACTGGCGCTACCTGATCCCGCTCACCCATTTCGGAGAAGCCGAGAAACCGAAGGTCTCACAGACGAGAATCCGTTCAACGTGAAGGTCCACTGAGATTACAAACTTGGTCCTGCCCTTATCGCGTATTCGGAGCCGAGGGATCGAATCCCTCCGTCTCCGCCATTTCTGATTGAATTTGCTCGGTCTTTTACAATGGAGCTTAGCCGGTCCGGGTTTACGTCCGGGTTTGAAGCTCGGATTGCGGCAAACTGATGCGGCCAGCCATGAACCTGTCATTCGACTTTTCACTTGCCGCGACGCCGAGCAGCCGCGGGATGCTAAATCTAAGCAATTAGGACGCCTGCTGCCTGTTACCGATCGACATGGTCGATGAGGTCGTGAATTCAATTCCTAACCGGTGGCACCAAGGCCTGACCATGCCTTGACTCGTCGACCGGCAGATCAAGGCCGCATCTTAGAGACTTGGGTCGAGACCAACTCGCCCCACGCTTCAACGAGGCGATGTCGTGATCCTCGACGACCTCGCCGCTCACAAAAGCGAAAAAGCCAAAGCCGTCGCCAAGGAACTCCTGTTCCTGCCGGCCTCCAGCCCCGACCTCAGCCCGATCGAGATGGCATTCCCAAACTCACGGACCACCTCCGACGGATCGGCCTGCGGTCCGATGAGCCCATTGGCATTCTGTCTATCGTCTATTCGGAAACATAGAACTCTGTGATCTACATACCGTAGCAACGCTGTATTTCCCGACAATGGCTCGACCGATACAGCGGCGCCGATCTCGTCCAGGCGCCTCGGCTCGCCCTGAATCGTCACGCCCCAAGAATCCCGGGCGAGATGACCGAGGCCGTGCCCTACCAGATCCACACCGTGTTGACCGCAACGGCATCCAGTTCTGCGACCTGCCCAAAAACCGCCACGGCCCCTGTCGCCAGGCAGCGCGTCCACCTGTTCGATCGTGTCTGGTTCGCAAACGGCATCGAGCATAGGCTCACAAAACCCAATCATCCCTGGACCAACGGTCAGGTCGAGCGGATGAACCGCGCCATTAAGGACGCCACCGTCAAACGCCATCATTACGACAGCCACGACGAGCCCCGACAGCACCTCCAGCTCTTCATTGCGGCGATGTCATACGGATGGATATTAATCGAGCGGAAGCCCTTCGCTGGTGGACCATTTTTTCATCAATCGGTTGGGCATCAAGGTCTTGTCCTGCAATTTGCGGGACACGTCCGCGCCTCCGACAGGCAGGTTCGCCGGGTCGAGCAGTCCTGCCTGCACCAGGACCGACGCCTGATCGAAATAGATATGTTCGTTATAGATCTTGCCGCCCCGGAACGATACGACGACGATCATCGGCACTTCGATATAGCGCCCGGTCGGCTCGATGTCCGGCAGCAACCAGGATATTTCCTTGTCGTGGGTGAAGCACATGATCATTTCGTCCACCACGCGGTTGACGCCGACGGTGCGCGAAATCGGAATGATCCGCGTGTCGTCGGGGTGCACATCGCAGAAATGATATTTGTAGAACCGCAGCAGCATATCATGGCCCACGCCGCCCATCACCGTCGAGGTGATGTTGACATAGGGCTCCTCGACCATCGTATCCAAAACGGCATGTGCATCCTTGGTCACGAACTCATGGTACATATGCTGTTCCCACATGCCTTCCAGATCGAATTTCGGGCCGATCGCGGCGCGGATGATCGCAAGGGTGCGGATATAGGCCAGTTCCGCCGCCGTCGGGGAGAAGAAGCCGCGATGCGGGTTGGCAAAGCCATGGTCGGCTCCGTTATACATCCACAGTGACATATGCTCATGCCGTTCCACCAGCGCCGCGATCGGTGCGATGTCGGCCGCGCAATGCTGGTCGTCCGTGCCGAAGTGGAAGCCCAGCGGGATTCTGACCTGCTCCAGTTCGTCCAGGTGATCGGTGATGCCGACCCCATAATAAGCCACAGCGCAGTCGATGTCAGTCCGGGCGGCCGCCATCGCGGCCAGTCGACCGCCCAGGCAAAAACCCGCGACGCCCACGCCGCCACGCTGTTCCGGCATCGCGCGCAGAGCGCCGATCGTCGCCTTTATATCGTCGATGGCCAGATTCAGGTCGAACTGCCGGTATATGTCCATCGCACGGTCGAACTCCGCGTCGGTCAGTTCGACCCCGGCTTCGATCCGCCAGTAAAGATCTGGCACAGTGACGACATAGCCGTCGCTTGCGAAACGATCAGCGATGTCGCGCATGAACTGCGTCACGCCGAAAGCTTCCTGCAACAGGACAAGGCCGGGCCCGCAGCCGCTTTCCGGGATCGCGACATAAGCGTTGAATTGCCCGCCATCGGCCGCAGTGATTTCAACCAGCTTACCCATCACTCATACTCCCTTGGCGTTCGCGGTGGATCAACATAAAGGCCACCCAGCCCCTCATCTCCGCCCGTTCAGTCGACCGAGCCACGCCAGATGGTCATGCCCCCATCGATCATGTGTGATGCGCCGGTGGTGAAGGAGGAGTCATCGGACGCGAGGTAGCAGACGAGCTTGCCAATCTCTTCGGGCGTTCCCATGCGCGGGATCAGGTTACCTCCGGTAAAGCCCTTGAGCGCGGCGGCGCGGACTTGCGGATCTTCGATGATGTCGAAATATTTGTCGAGCAGAGGCGTCTTGATCGTGCCGGGATTGATGCAATTGACCCGGATGCCGAACTGCGCCAGATCGACCGCCATCGCCTTGGTCAGCATCAATACGCCGCCCTTGGTCGCGCAATAGGCGGGCGATACCGGCATGGCCGTGAAAGAGGCCATTGATGCGGTGTTGATGATCGACGCGCCCTTGGAATCGCGCAGCCAGGGCAGAGCGGCGCGCACAGCATACCAGATGGACCGCAGATTGACTTCGTAGACGAGGTCCCAGATGTCGTCGTCCATTTCATGCACAGCGGTTTTCTGGGCCAGATCGGTTTCGTGCGTACCGGCATTGTTGTGCAGCACGTCTATGCCACCGAAATGATCTGCCGCACGCTGCATCAATGCCTCGATCTCGGCCTTGTTGCGCACGTCGCAGGCGATGAAAGTGGCATCGCCGCCCATATCCCGAATTTCTGAAACGGTTTTCTGCCCACCATCGGAGTTGCGATCACTAACGACGATTCGGCCACCCACCTTGGCCAGTTCGATGGCACAGCCGCGGCCAATGCCTTGGGCAGCGCCGGTCACGATGCAGACCTTTCCATTTATGCTGCTGCTCATGTTCCACTCTCCTTGCATGACTTTTGCGGCCGGCTTTATGCCGATCCTCGTCACAATACGGAGTGATCGCTCACTCCTTATTTTTTTGGTTTAGTTTGCATGCTATATTCGTGTCAAGATAGCAGCGATGACGCTAGCTGACGGGAGAGTGAAGATCAGGCATGACTAAAAATCCAGACGCTCTCGCCAGGCAGCAGGAACGCGCGCAAATGCGACGCGAGCAGGTCCTAGCGGCTGCCGAGCAATGTTTCCGGCGCGAGGGATTTCATGCTGCCAGCGTTAATCGGATCGCCGCGGAGGCGGGCATGAGCGTTGGGCATGTCTATCGTCATTTCGATAATAAGGAGGACATCATCCTCACCCTGTGCGAGCGTAAGTTCGCAGACTATATCAATCATACGCCCGGCCTGGCTGTTCATACGAAGATGGATGCGGATGCGGTCGTCAATACGGCGCTCGATGATTTCGATTGGCTGGTCGATCCAGTTCAGGCGCGATATGTCATGGATGTGTTCGCCGAATCGGGGCGTAGCGAACGGATTAACAGCATCGTGGCCGATCAGGACTATCGTCTGCGGCACAATGCCCGTGTCCTGCTGGAACCTTACTTCCCGCCCGAACGGCCTGAAGAACTGGAGTGCAGGGTCGAAATGCTCGTTCTTGTGCTCGAAGGCTTGATGATGCGAACCGTGGCCAATCCCGAAGGTGACAAGGCGCGCTTGAGGCTTGCTTTCCGCCACCTGATGCGAGCGATACTCCAGTAGCGCCTAGGCCGGATTAGTTCCACGGGCAGAAAATCTACGACATCGCCATGCGGCGTTAGGGGTATGACGAGGTTTCAGCGATGGAAATGGATGTCGGACTGCTCGATCATTGTAATATCTTGACGCGCAAGCTCGATGAAACCGTGCGCTTCTACGAACGGGCGTTGGGCATGCGATCCGGCCCGCGCCCCCCTTTGACGGCCGGGAGCGTTGCTGTATCGCGGCGATCATCCCGTCGTCCATGTCATCGGCATTGCTGGAACTGCGATGGAGCAAGGCGCGGGGCAGGGGCGGTAGATCATATCGCCTTTCCGAGCTAGGGCTTTGCGGCGATGAAACGGCGTTTGGGCGAACAGCGCGTGCCTTTCTCCGTCAACCTCGTCCCCAACAGCACCCGGTGCCAAATGTTCGTTCGTGACCCCAAAGACATCCATTTGGAATTGAAATTCGAAGTAGGGGATGGTGCCGCCGCTGATATTCCGGTGGCAATTGCCCATTCTATGCCGGGACAGCCGCGCTCAATATCAATAACTGCCCTTGCGGGATTCAGATCGGTAAGCGCGGGGGGGCATGCCATAGGCTTTGCGAAACTGGGTCGCGAAATAGCCTGATGCGTTGAAGCCGCAGGCAAAGGCGATGTCGGTAACCGAGAGGTGCGACGCGTTCCGCAGCATCCCGGCGGCGGCTTTCAACCGGACTTTTTGGATATAGTCCGATGGGGTTGTGTCGACGGCGGTTAGCGCAAGCTGGATATAGCGACTGCTGACGCCGAAATACCTGGCAATCGTCCCGGTGGAGAGATCCGGGTCATCGTAGTTCATCTCTATGAGACGTTGCACTCGCGAAGTCAGGTCGCCTTGAGGGCTGCGGGTCTGCCCATCGCAATCGGTCGGCTTGGCAAAGCGCAGCAGATGCAGCGCCGATGCGGACAGAAGGTCGCCGCTGTCGTCGAACTTGCCTTGTTGGAACGCCTGCTCCGCCGACTGCAACATCTGCCGCAGATTTTGCTCC
The DNA here is from genome assembly GCF_001890385.1 of Tardibacter chloracetimidivorans. NCBI lineage: Bacteria > Pseudomonadati > Pseudomonadota > Alphaproteobacteria > Sphingomonadales > Sphingomonadaceae > Tardibacter > Tardibacter chloracetimidivorans. Next base: position 2,720,869 of record NZ_CP018221.1, read on the forward strand.
AGATCGAAGGGGAAGGCCAGTTTGCGACCGACGATGGCGGGGTAGTCAGGACAGGCGACAGCAAGCAGCTCTTCATCCACCAACAGGATACGCGTTTGATAATCACGGTCGAACTGCATCCGCATCGGATCGGTCGATCGCAGCAAAATCATATCGTTGGCTGCCAGTCGTATGGCTTTGCTGCCCAGCGTGTGGAGCAGCGATGGTTCCGAGCCGGAATAGATATAATAACGCGATGGTGCGGACCGGCTGCCGCGTCCATGATTGCATAGTTCCAGCGCGGGCATGCGTGACGTGATAAAGGCGCTATGTTGCGCATGCGCCCAGCGCAGTTGTGCGCCGCCTTGTGCCGGCCCGGCGGCGATCGCGCTCCAGTCCGAACATATTTGCGATTGCGATCGGCTGCCAAGGAGCCCTATCCTGGCGCTGATCGAAACGGCATCGCCTTCCCAGATCGTCGGGATCATCATCCTCTCCTGCCGCGTCGGGACGGCGCCTTGGTTTTACAGCCGTCACCCTGCTCCGATTTCGCCCAAGGTCAAGAATGACCCGCCATTTCGCGTCCGTGAAAGTCCGGTTCGCCTGTCTGGAAGAAGAAGGCCGCGACTCGTCATATAGCCAAGCCACTACAGGAACGATGCGCGGCACAGCGCGACGAGAGGAGCCGGTATTCATGGAGGTGACAAGGTGCGACCTGTTGATCGTCGGCACGGGCGCTGGCGCCATGACCGCCGCACTGCGTGCGTCGAAAGCGGGTCTCAAAGTGCTGATGGTCGAAAAGGAAGACATGTTCGGCGGCGCATCGGCGCGGTCGGGTGGCGGCATCTGGATTCCCAACAGCTACCATGCCGCGCGGCACGGCGGGCAGGACAGCGTGGACAAGGCAATGACCTATTTCCGCGACCAGACCGGCGATCGCTTCAACGAGGCCAACGTCGGCGCTTTCATCGCCAATGGTCCCGAAATGCTGAACTTCATCGAGGACACCAGCAGCCTGCGCTTTCAGGTCGCTATGGGCTATGGCGACTATCATTGTGAGGCTCCGGGTGGAGAAACCAGCCGAGTGTTATTTCCCGAAATTTGGGATGGTGCAGAACTCGGCAAAGACATTGAACGCCTGCGGCCGGTGCTGCGCCGGGGCCGCTTCATGGGCATGCAGATCGGCATATTGGAGGTCGGCCTATACATGACCGCCGCGCGCAAGCCTGGATCGATCCTCTACGTCCTCAAGAACCTGATAAGACGCGCCCGCGACCAGGTTCGCGCGGGCCGCACGTTGCGCCTCGTCGGCGGAAATGCGCTGGTTGCGGGGTTGGCGGCGGCCGCCTTTCGCAATGGCACTGAATTATGGACATCGGCCCCGGCGCGCAGCCTGATCCGTGATGGCGATCGTGTCATCGGGGCAATCATCGACCGGCCACAGGGTCCGGTACGGGTCGAAGCATCTGCTGGCGTCATTCTGGCCACCGGGGGATTTCCCCATGATTCCCGCCGTCGCGCCGCATTCTTTCCTGCCAGAGCAGATGCCGCGGAGACGTGGAGCACGTATCCCGATGGGAATGCGGGGGATGGTATCCGCATGGGTGAGGACGTCGGTGCCGTATTCGACGCGAACATGGCCTGTTCTGTTGCGCTGACACCGGTAACGCGACTGAACGCGGGCGAGGGCGTGCTGGAAACCAGCCCGATCTTCTTCTTCCGTGGCGCGCCGGGCGTCATTTCCGTCACGCGCCGGGGTAAACGGTTTGTGAACGAGGCGCGTTCCTATCATGACTGGGGCATAGGGCTGCTGGCCGCAACAGCGGGCGAGCCGGAAGCGGTGGCCTGGATGATATGCGATCACCGCGCCATCCGCCGCTATGGTCTGGGTGTAATCAAGCCTGCGCCCTTCCCGCTTCGCGGCTATATAAAGAGCGGGTACCTCAAGACTGGGGCTACAGTGCGCGAACTGGCGGACAACGCCGGGATCGATGCCGACGCACTGGAGCGGACGGTGACGGCGTTCAACGAGCCTGCGCGCAGGGGCGAAGACCCGGCTTTCCATCGCGGATCGACCGTCTATGAAATGGTCAATGGCGATCCGGAACACCGGCCAAATCCGTGCGTCGGTCCGCTCGACACCGGCCCTTTCTATGCCATTCGCGTGACCACCGGGTGCATCGGGACCTTTGCAGGGATCAAAGCGAACGCACATGCCCAAGTGATTGATGCCGCCGGACAGGCCATCGCGGGACTTTATGTCGTCGGAAACGACATGGCGAGCATTACTGGCGGCGATTATATCGCGGGCGGTTGCACGCTCGGCCCGGCAATGACGTTCGGCTATATAGCGGCAGGCCATATGATCAGCCAGCGTTCCGGGGCGGTGGGGTAGCGCGGGATGTCCCGACCAGGCATTGCTCGGCAAGGGATACAGGCTTGTCGCACATGTCCGATGCACTGCCGGCCCTCTGTCGGAGGGTGACGCATTTGCCGCATTCCCGCGTAAATATGCGTCGGCGCGCCATGCAATGCCGCCCGCGTTTTTCCGGTCGCAGTCCCCCTATTCACCAGCAGCCGGTTCGCGGTTAGCCACATCTGCATCGACGCATTTCTATCGGATCGGCGCTTTGCGCCATCCAGCGGACACTGACGCCCTTTGGTCGTTCTCCAGCTTACCCCTGGCCTCGGTAACGAACCCGCCGAGCGCTGGGTGGATATAGTCGGCGTGGCTGAGGTCGAGCCGGTTGTCGATCACAAGCGGCCAGTTGGGCGCCACCGGCAAATGATGATGGGATCGCGACATGGCTGCGCCCCTGTCGGGCGGTCGGTTGACGGCATGACGCTGATCTGCGGCTATCTCTCTTTGATGGCGCCGGAGAGTGCGTCCACAATCCACCCGGCCCGAAATCGCCACATGCGCTGGTTTCGATTTATTCCCTGCTCGAGAAATAGGACCCGGTATGGATCTGGCTTTGGTGCCGAACTGGCCAGACCTGCACTTGCCCGACTTCGACCAAGCGACATCGCTAGGAAACGATGCGAGCGCCGATCAAGAATGGCGGACGCCTGGTCGTGATCATTCCGCAACAACAAAACGCCTTATCGAGCAGGGTTCTGGCAAGCCTCCGCTTCAGTCAGTTCATTGCGACAAGCTGCCTGACACCCGCGTTCAGTGGATAGCTCCTATTCCTCTCCATGCCTTAGGCGCGGTTCCGAACCAGAACCCTAAATGAAAGCTGTCACCGCCATTCAGGTCGTCCGGTGACCATTTTTAAATGAACGTGTCCATTATTGTCTTGACCGTCTCCCTTGGGTCGGATAGCGCCTGATTGGGCGCTCTAGCGCTGGAAAGCGACTTGGCCTGGGACGGACGGAAGCCGCTTTGTTCGTGAGTGTTAATACCGGAGTGCCTTGCCGGCAGAGGAGAGATTTTCATGTCGGGCAGTGGCTCGGTAGGAAAGATGGCGGTCGTGTCGGGCGCTGCAGCGGGGATACGGTCCGTACAGACGATCAAGCGAACCGCCGAGCCGTTCGATCTGGTCGAGGCCTTCCATTCCTGGCCAAAGACGACGCGGCTTTCGTGACCGGACAGACAATCCATGTCGATGATGGACTGGCACAGACGACATGATCGTCGGGCTTCGTAAACCCCTAACCAAAGATGAGGAGATTGCCGCATGTCACAAGCGCCAGCACCGGCAAGAAGCGCCGCTAACAGCATGTCTAGTGAGAGCCGGCTGAAGCTGGGGCTGTTCGGCGCCAACTGCTCTGGCGGCATGGCCGCGACGAACGTGCCGGAACGATGGGACGGAAGCTGGGAAAGCAATCTTGCGCTCGCACGGATGGCCGATGAAGCGGGGCTCGAGTTCCTGCTGCCGATTGCACGCTGGCGCGGGTACGACGGTGATACGGGCTTTCAGAACAAAATTCTGGAAACGGCCACATGGGCGACGGGCCTGCTGGCATCGACCCGGAAAATCACAGTGTTTGCGACCGTCCACACCGCATTTTTTCACCCGTTGGTCGCCGCCAAACAGATTGCAACGATGGATCAGATTGGCGGCGGGCGGGCTGGTCTGAACATCGTATGTGGCTGGAACGACGTTGAGTATGGCATGCTTGGCCTCCACTTGCCTTTGGATTCCGCCGATCGCTACGCCTATGGCCAGGAATGGTACGATATCCTGCGGCGTATATGGTCCAGTGACACGCCATTTGACTGGGATGGTAAGTATTTCCAATTGAAGCAGGTGATTAGCGAACCCAAGCTTAATGGTGGAACGCTGCCGCCAACGATTAACGCTGGTGCGTCCTCGCTGGGGCGGGATTTCGGTGCCCGCAACGCCGACGTCTGCTTCGTCGTGATGAGTGATCTGGACACAGGGCAGAAGGATGTCGCCGCGATCAAGGCGCATGCCAAAGGGCATTATGATCGCGATGTCGAGGTCTTTACCAATTGCTATGTGGTTTGTCGGCCGACAGTGGCGCAAGCGCAGGATTATCATCATTATTACGTCGAGGAACAGGCGGACTGGCCAGCAGCAGAACAACTGATGGCCAGCCTGGGCATGACCAGCAAATCTTTTCCGCCGGAATTTTATACCATGTATCGGTCCCGGTTTGCAGCCGGGCATGGCGCATATCCGATTGTCGGCGATCCCGATCATGTTGCCGATCAACTGGAAAAGGTCAGCCAGGCAGGCTATGCCGGCACCACCATATCTTTCGTTAACTATTTGGACGAACTACCCTATTTTCGCGATGAGGTATTGCCGCGCCTGCAAGCCAAAGGATTGCGGGCCTAGGGTCCAAACTCAATCAGCCTCTTGAAAATCGTTGGTCTCATTGATTCAAGGCGTTTTCGCTGAAGAGGAGGCCTTGGGGATGTCGCGTTCGTTGTTCTGGCTATCGGATGAAGCGTGGACAGCAATCGAGCTCCACTTGCCCAAGAACCAGCCAGGAGCACGACGTGTTGATGACCGGCGGGTGATCTCCGGCATCGTTCACATGCTCAAGTGCGGCGGTCGCTGGGCAGATTGCCCCGCCGAATACGGGCCGGCGACGACGGTCTACAACCGATGGAACAGGTGGAGCCGGCGGGGCATCTGGACACGCATCCTGGCTGCACTGACCGAAGAAGGCTGGATCGCCGAGACCGGGCAGATCGATAGCAGCTACATCAAGGCTCACCGTAGCGCCGGTGGGGCAAAGGGGGGGCGCGAGCCAATGCCATTGGGATCTCGCGTGGCGGCCGGACAACAAAGATCCACGCCCTTGTCGACGTCCTCGGACGGCCGCTTCGTCTCGTCCTGACGCCCGGCAACACATCGGACGTGAAGGGCGCCGACCTGCTCATCAACGAAACAGCGGGAATGAAGCGGGTGATCGCCGACCGCGGCTACGACGCCAATCGCATTAGGACCATCCTGCGCGAACAGGGCACGACCCCGGTGATCCCCGGCCGCCGCAACCGCAAGCGCCCGATCCAATATGACAAACGCCGCTACAAAGATCGCTGGCGGGTCGAGGCTATGTTCTGCCGCCTCAAGGATTTCCGCCGGATCGCTACTCGCTACGACAAGCTTGCACGAAACTTCCTCTCAGCCGTAAGCCTCGCTGCCGCTGTGGCTTTCTGGCTCTGATTGAGTCTCAACCCTAACATCGACGTCTGGATGCCATCAAGGGTGGCGCCACCTGCTATCAGCGATACGACATGGCGAGGTTCGGTGCCGTGGTGCGATAATAGCGCCATGACATCAGGGCCAGAGACATGGGGCTGCTTTTCGAATCCAAATTTGCGCCAGGCATGGCCGAGCGCATTTTCAACCAGCAACCGGCGCAACGCGGCGCTTCCGCGCCGAAGTTCCGCGTTCGACGGAGGTTGGTAAAGCGTGCACCATTCTTTGCTGAGCCATTCGATGTCTTCGGCAACCGTGGCCCAGGGATCGGCATGGTCCGATGCGCCAGCGACGGGCCGCTCTCTAACGCGAAGCTGCTCAACGATCTTCTGATCGAGCAAGAAGGAAAATTGATGCCCGCCCGCTAGGCGCACGACAAGAAGCGGGCGCCCGGATTCGGCATCCTCGCCGAGCATAACAAATTCCGTATCACGCGGCCGCAAATCCATCGGCACGATGCCGCCTTGTTCGACTCCTTCCTCGCGTGCAGCCGCCCATTTGGCGGCGGCGCCTGCCGCGCGTTCGAGAATTTCAAGAGCTGGCCCACTTTGGTCGAACGGCAATTCGAGTCGATGTCTCTCGCCGGGTTGGCCATCGAACAGCAAGATCATGTCGCCAGTTTGCGAATTGACACCACCGTTGATTGGGGCGCCAAGCTTCGTCGTTCGGACAGTGCGGGGACTGTTGTCTGCGTCCCCATTGCAGGCGATTTCCTTTCCATTCTCCATGTGGTTCACTGGATCATCCAATCGTCTTGCGGTTTTGCTATGATGCAATATCGCCCGTTACTTCAAAGCATGTAAAGCAAGCGGCCGCGAATTATCCGGCTCGGTCTGAATGAAAAGGCCGGGACCGCTGATGCGGCCCCGGCCCATCACCTATTCGGCTGCAATCGAATAGGCATCCTCCACTTCCACGACTTCGGGCTGCTCCGCCTCATCACCTTCCGGCTCCGGCTCAATGGTCCGCAGCACGGCAGGCAACCATTCGGTTCCAGCGACAAGCTGCTCCGCCGCGTCGGCCATGTCCGCCTTCTTCATCGCTGCGATGCGCTCGGCGGCTTCCGGGGACACCGCCTCGCTCACGGCCTGCGCGATGTGCGCCTTGGTCACGCGCCCGAAATAGCTGCGGGCGGTCGGCTCCCAAGTAGCGGTCATGTCGAGGCTCACGGCCCGCCCCAACTTGTCTGCCGCCTCAATGCGTCCGGTGGAGCGCTCCCACGGCACCTTCACCGCGTTGACGGTGAGCGACACGCAATGCGCCAGAAGCTCGGTGCGGCTGTCGGCGTCCAGTCCGGCGAGGAAGGGCCACAGGTCCGCCGCTTCGCTTGGAAGCTGCGCGCCCCATTGGTCGTGCCGTGCGGCCAGCGCCTCGCCCGCCTTGCCGTCCGCGATGCCCTCGGCGTGGCTGCCAAGTTCCTCGCTCTTGGCAGTGATTTCGAGGCAGGACTTGCCGAACCCATGATAGAACAGGTCCAGCACCAGCGCATGGGTGAGCGCGATCATCGCCACGCCGGGCTGCTCGCCAAGGGCCAGACGCAGGGCCATTGTCCGTTGGGCGGTGAGGTCACGAATGAGCGTATCGGAAATGGGCTTGGCCGCATCGGCATCCTCCACGTCTTCCTCGTCCGCATCCTCGTTCCCAACGGCTTCGCCGTCTTCGGGCTCGATACCGTCGCTCTCATCCTCCGCTTCCGGCTGCGGTTCATCCTCGGCCCGCACATAACCGCGCTCGATCTTCGCATTGCCATCGGAACCGAGCGAGACGAACACGCCGCCACGCGCGATGATCGCAGGGTCGTAGGCCAAACGCTTGGCGCTGATCGCGTCGATCTCGTCGCTCAAGGCCTGCGCCTTTGCGGCCACCTCGTCGGGCATGTCTTCGTAGGAGTCATAGCCTTCGATGAGGGCGTCATGCGCCTCTGCTGCTTCCGAAAACCACGCCTCGTCCTCATCCGTCAAGGCGACGGGCCGCGGATAATGACGCCGCATCCCATGGCCATGGGGAAAGTCGATGCTCGCCTCGGCCCATTTCCAGCCCTCGGCCAGAATGCCACTGGCGATCTCGCGCAGCTTCTCGGTGACGAGCATGTCGAGCAAGCCCGCATCCTCGAAGAAACCGCCGTCATCCTCGGTGAACAGGTCGCGGATGATCGTGCCGCCCGCCTCGACATAGGCGTCTGTGCCGATGAACACCGCCCGCCGGTCGTCGGCCGGAACATTGCTGGCGGTGAGGTCACGCCGGATGATCCACGGCTCCTTGTTCCACGACAGATTGTCGAACACCTGCTCCTGCCGGGCATGATCGTCGGTGATGGCGAACGCCGCCAACTGGTCGAGCGTGATCCCGTCCTGCCGGTAGATATCCATCAGCTTCGGGCTGACCGCACCGAGCCGCAGCCGCCGCTTGACGATTTCGGGGGAGACGCCGAACCGCGCGCCGATTTCCTCCGCGCCCCATCCCTTGTCGCGGGAAAGCTCATGGAACCGCTCGAACTGGTCGGCGGGGTGCATGTTCTCGCGGGTGACGTTCTCGTCCAGCGAGACTTCGGACGGGTCGTTCTCGGTGTCGAGCCAGCAGCGGATAAGATGGTTCTTCCTGATCTCCTTGCGCTTGGCGCGCAGCAGATAGGCCAGCCTGCGGCCCTCGCCAGCGGTGACGAGATAGGCGCCGGTGGGCTTGTCGCCCTTCACCTCGGGCTCCACGACGAGGTTCTGTATCAGTCCCTTGTGCGTGATGGATGCAGCCAGCGCTTCGATTGTGGCCTCGCTGTGCGGCACCTTGCGGGCGTTGCTGGGCGACTTCTTGAGCTTGTTCAGCGGCACATGGATGATGCGGCTGTCCTGTTCGGGCTGTTCGGTCATCCCGGTTTCGATGGTATCGGTCATTATCCCTACTCCTTGGGTTTCCGCGCAGCGGGAAGCGCCGCGCTGAAACCCTGCCCGTCGGCGAGACCGGGGGTGCAACCGGAGGGGCGGCTTCGCGGGGAACCGGCTGCACGGAGCGCGCAGCGCGGAGGAAGCTGGGCGGAAGCCGATCCGAAGGGCGCCGGGGGCAGCGCCCCAAGCACCGTGCCGTTCACGGCGCCACCAGGTAGGCACCGGCCATTATTTGGCGTGTTCACGCCGTCCGCTAGGCGATCGTCACGCGGATGCGCCGAAACCCGTCAGGGGTTCGGTCGGAGCGCAGCGGAGATAGAGCGCCGGTCCCGAAGGGAAGCACCGGATGACTCAGTCAGGGAAGGCGAGGTCCATCGCGATATTCGCCACGCGACGCCAGAACCACTCAATCTTTGCCGATTTTCTGGAGACAATGTGGAGACAACAGCCTTCGCAGCGGGCTTTGTCCCCAGCGAAAGAGGGTGCGCCGTGGCGCTAATTCGCTGATTTTCCTAGGAAAACTGGAGCGGGCGAAGGGATTCGAACCCTCGACCCCAACCTTGGCAAGGTTGTGCTCTACCCCTGAGCTACGCCCGCTCTGGCGCTGGCCGGGGGTTGCCCCGGCAGGTAAGGTGGGCGCAGCTATCATGGGTCCGCCCCGGTTGCAAGCGGCAATCACCCCTTGGCAGGCGGCGTCGGAAAACCACATAAGGCACGTCATCTAGCTAAGGGGACGATCAGTGGCATCACTTGGGCCGGGCGCTGCATTGGGCGGCGGAGAACGCGAGGCGATCGAGGCGTTCAAGCGCGACGTGATCGATCCGTCGATGGATGCGCTCGTCATCCTCGATTTCTGGGCGGAATGGTGCGGCCCGTGCAAGGCCCTGGCCCCCGTGCTTGAAAAGGTGACGGCCGAATTTGCGCCCAGGGTGAAGCTCGCCAAGATCAACGTCGATGAAAACCGCACCATCGCTGCGCAGTTTCGCGTGCAGTCCATCCCCACCGTCTATGCTATTTTTCAGGGTCAGCCGGTCTATGACCTGACCCCGGCGCGCACCGAACGCGAGCTGCGGCATTATCTGGAGCAGCTATTGAAGCAGCTTCCGGTGCCCGAGGCTGCCGGCGATCAGGCGGCCGATATCGAGCCGCTGATCCAGATGGGCAATGAAGTGCTCGGCTCGGGCGACGCGGCGCGGGCCGAAGGCATTTTCAGGCAGATCGTCGAAATCGCGCCCGACAATCCCGCCGCCGTTGCCGGGCTGGCCCAGGCGCTGCTCGCGCTTGGGCGGACGGACGAGGCCGAGGCGGCGCTTGCAGGCCTTCCCGAAGACAAGGCCGGCGACCCGGCGATCGCCAAGGCAAAAGCGGGGATCGCGCTTGCAAAGGACGCAGCACCCGTCGACGATTTCGACGCGCTGCTGGCCGAAGTCGCCGCCAGCCCGGACGACCATGAAAAGCGTTTTGCCCTTGCCGCCGGACATGTGGCGCGCGGCGACCGCGACGCCGCGGCCGATGCGCTGCTCGAGATCATCCGGCGCGACCGCGCATGGAACGAGGGGGCGGCGCGCGACCGGCTGCTGAAGCTGTTCGAGGCGGTCGGGCTCGATGATCCATGGACGCTGGGACAAAGGCGCAAGCTGTCTGCTATCCTGTTCTCCTGACAAAGGAGCAGCTTCAATGAAGGGCCTGGACCTTCCCTCCCGGATCCCCGTGTTCCCGCTCTCGGGAGCCCTGGTCTATCCGCGCGGGCGCCTGCCGCTGCACATATTCGAGCCGCGCTATCGGACGATGATTCGCGATGCGATGGCGGGCGATCGGGTGATCGGCATGGTCCAGCCGCGCGAGCATGGCGAGTCGCATCCGGTGAAGGGGCCGCCATTGTTCGAGATCGGCGGGCTGGGACGGATCAGCCAGTGCACCGAGACGAACGACGGGCGCTTTCTCATTTCGCTTGAAGGCGTTTCGCGCTTCCGCATCGCCCGCGAGCTGGAGGTGGCGACGCCCTATCGCCAGGTGGAGGTCGACTATGCGGTCTTCCCCGCCGACCAGATCACCGCCGAGCCGCTGATGCCCGCCATGCGCGCCGCGATCGAATCGGAACTGACGAGCTATCTTGAGCGGTCCGGCCTTTCCGCCGACTGGGAGGCGGTGGTCGACAGCGACGATGAGGCGCTGGTCAACACGCTGGCCTGCGCCTGCCCCTTTGCGGCGGCGGAAAAGCAGGCGCTGTTCGAGGCTGAAGATCTTGCCGCCAGGGCGGAGCTGCTGCTCCAGATCATGCAGTTCGCAACCGGCCCCGCCGATCCCGAAATGAAGGAAACACTGCAATGACGAACGCTTCTTCGGCGGCGCTGGACCCGAAGCTGCTGGAGATACTGGTGTGCCCGCTCACGCGCGGCCCGCTGATCTACGACCGCGAGCGCAACGAACTGATCTCGAAACAGGCGGGGCTCGCCTATTCGATCCGCGACGGCATTCCCGTGATGTTGCCGGATGAAGCGCGTCCGCTTGGCGAAGGCGAGGCATAGGCCGAACCGCCGCCGAAGCGCTCAGGCCAGCTCTCCGGTCAGAAGCTTCGGCAGTTCCCCGGTCTCGCCCCGCGCTTCCGCCATGAACCTGCGCTTCAGGGGCGGCAGCCGGTCGACCGCCGCCAGCCCGATGGCGCGCACCGTGCGCATCGTCCTGCCGGGCAGGCCGAACAGCCGGGTCAGCACGTCGGTCATCCCCGCCACCATCATCGTGTCCAGCCCCCGCCAGCGCTGATAGCGCGCCAGCAGATGCGGATCGCCAAGGTCCAGCCCCAGCCGCGCGCCGTCCGCAAGCACTTCCGTCAGTGCAGCCACATCCCTGAAGCCCAGGTTCAGGCCCTGCCCGGCGATGGGATGGATGCCATGCGCGGCGTCGCCAACCAGCGCCAGCCGATCCGTCACGATCCGCGCTGCGTGATGGAAGCCCAGCGGATAGCTCCACGCCGGAGCCGCCATCCGCACCTCGCCCAGCAGGCCGCCCATGCGCTTTTCGATCTCGGCGGCAAGCGCACGCGCAGGGAGTGCACACCCGGCAGGCGCAAGATCGCGTGCGACGGTCCACACGATCGCCGATCGCGTGCCCGATCCATCAGGCCCGTTCATCGGCAGGATGGCGAACGGCCCGGTCTGGTAGAACATTTCATGCGCGGTGTTGCCGTGCGGCTTTGCATGGTCGATCACCGTCACCACCGCGCCATGATCATAGCGCCATTGCGCGACCTTGATCCCCGCCGCCTGCCGTGTCGGCGAATTGCGGCCTTCGGCTACGATCACCAACGGCGCGCGGAGCAGGCGGCCGCTGTCCAGCTCCACCTCCACGCGGGTGGGGCCGCGATCCAGCCGCACCGCCCGGGCGGGCGCGTTCAGCTTCACATTGCCCGCTCCGGCGACGGCATCCAGCAGCGCAAGCCGCAACAGCCGGTTTTCCACCATATGGCCCAGCGGATCACCCGCGCCGCCCTCGGTCGAGTCGAACAGCAGCGCGGAATGCGACAGACCCTCGGTCACGCTGATGCGCGCTATCGGGCAGCCGTGCGGGCGCAGGCGCGCGCCGATGCCGATCGCATCCATCATCTTCATGCTTGAGGAGGAGATGGCCGACACCCGTCCGTCAAAGGACGGCGCGACCGAGTTTTTCAGATCGGCGGTGTCGATAACATGGCTGGACAGCCCGTGCGCGTCCAGCGCCAGCGCCAGCGTGAGGCCCACCAGCCCGCCGCCCAGAATGATGACATCGGCTTGTTCCATCGCCCCTTCTTAACGCCCTTTGCGGCAGACTGCGAGCGCGCGATTGGCATCAACGCTTGACCCGGAAGCCCATGCGAGCGATTCAGGGGCAGAGCGGAACGAAAGGGGAATCGAGCGATGGCCCGCAGCACCAGCGCGGCTCACGCGCCTTCCTTCGGGGAGCGAATAAGGGCTTTTTTCGTGACGAGCGGCGTCATGGCGGCAGCGGCGGCGCTCTGCCTGATCGCGCTTGCACTGGCCGCGGCGCTGCTCAGCTATCACGAGGCCGACCCTTCCTTCGACACCGTGACCGGCGCTGCGCCCCAGAACTGGATGGGCGCTCCGGGCGCATGGGTCGCAAACCTGCTCTTCCAGCTTTTCGGCCTGGGCGCGGTGCTAATCGTGCCCGTGATCGCGTCCCTGGGCGTGCGGCTTGCGCGCGGCCTCGGGATCGACCGGTGGCGGCGCTATCTGCTGGCGACGGGCGGCGCGATCCTGTGCGCGGCGATTGCGCTCGGCGTGGCCTGGCCGCGCCCGGTGACCTTTCTGCCGTCGCAGCCGGGCGGCCTCACCGGCCTTCTCGGCGGATGGACGACGGCATGGGCGCTTTCGCCGCTTGGCCCGACCGCCGCCCCGGTGATCGCCAATGTGGTCGTCGCGCTGTTCGGGCTGGCCGCGATCGGGCTGTGGCTGTGGGGCCTCGGCGTGGACGCGGAGGATTGGGGCCGCCTCATCGGCCGCGTCTGGCACAGGACCGGCCCCGAAATCCCGGACTGCGAGGATGTCGAGGACCAGCCCGCACCCCGCCGCGTCGATGCGCCGCGACCCGTGTCCGCTGCGACCGCTGCCGCTCCGACGAAGAAGATCGTGGAGCGCGCCGCCGCTCCGGCCGCCGCCGGCCGCCGTGCGCAGCGCGAGCGCCAGACCTCGCTCGATCTCGGCGACGCTTATCAGCTCCCGATGCTCGACCTGCTGACTCCGCCGCCGAAGGCCGGGGCCGTCAAGATCGACGCCGCCGCGCTGGAGCAGAATGCGCGCCTGTTAGAATCGGTGCTGGAGGATTTCGGAGTCAAGGGAGAGATCGTCGAGGTCCGCCCCGGGCCGGTCGTCACCATGTACGAGCTTGAGCCCGCGGCCGGGATCAAGGCAAGCCGCGTCATCGGCCTGGCCGACGACATCGCCCGTTCGATGAGCGCGATGTCGGCCCGCGTCGCGGTGGTGCCGGGCCGCAACGTCATCGGCATCGAACTGCCGAACCAGCGCCGGGAATCGGTCTCGCTTTCCGAACTCATCGCTTCCGACGCATTCGAGGATACCAGCGCGACCCTGCCGCTGGTGCTGGGCAAGAACATCGCGGGCGATCCGGTGGTGGCCGACCTTGCGCCAATGCCCCATCTGCTGATCGCGGGTACGACCGGTTCGGGCAAGTCGGTCGGCCTCAACGCGATGATCCTGTCGCTGCTCTACCGGCTCAACCCCGATCAGTGCCGCATGATCATGATCGACCCGAAGATGCTGGAACTGTCGATCTATGACGGCATCCCGCATCTGCTTTCGCCGGTGGTGACGGAGCCGCCCAAGGCGATCCGCGCGCTCAAATGGGCGGTGGAGCAGATGGAGGACCGCTACCGGATGATGGCGTCGGTCGGGGTGCGGGCGCTCTCCTCCTTCAACCAGAAGGTGCGCGAGGCGAAGATCAAGGGCCAGCCGCTTGGCCGCCGCGTCCAGACCGGCTGGGATTCCGAAAGCGGCCAGCCGATCTATGAGGAGGAGACGCTCGACTATGAACCGCTGCCGCTGATCGTGGTGGTGGTCGACGAGCTTGCCGATCTGATGATGACGGCGGGCAAGGAGGTGGAGTTCCTGATCCAGCGGCTGGCGCAGAAGGCGCGCGCCGCGGGCATCCACCTGATCATGGCCACGCAACGCCCCTCGGTGGACGTCATCACCGGCGTCATCAAGGCCAACCTGCCCACCCGCATCAGCTTTCAGGTGACGTCGAAGATCGACAGCCGCACCATCCTTGGCGAACAGGGGGCCGAGCAGCTCCTCGGCAAGGGCGACATGCTCTACATGCCGGGCGGCAAGCAGATCGTCCGCGTCCATGGCCCCTTCGTCTCGGACGACGAGGTGCAGGGCATCACCGATCACTGGCGCTCGCAGGGCGCGCCCGAATATATCTCGGCGGTGACCGAGGAGCCGGAGGACGCCGGCCAGTTCGGCTTCGATCTCGGCATGCCCGGCGGTGAGGAGGACGGCGAGGCCGCGCTCTACAGGCGCGCCGTGCAGATCGTGGCGGAAAGCCAGAAGGCGTCCACCAGCTATATCCAGCGGCAGCTTCGCGTGGGCTATAACAACGCCGCGCGCCTGATCGAGCGGATGGAAAAGGACGGCCTCGTCGGCCAGGCCGACCATGTCGGGCGCCGCGAGGTGCTGATCGACACCGACGGCCACCCGATCTAGCCGATCCTTTTATGGGGGTCAGTCGTGCGCCTCTTCGATGCGCGTGATGTCGCCTTCGGTGAAGAGATAGGTTCGAAGCTGCCTGTCGAAATCGGGATTGCGGCGGCGCAACCATTCCAGCGCCATTGCGGCATGCTCGATCTCCTCGCGCATGTTGTGGAGCAGAATCTCCTTCAGTTCCGCATCGTCGCAGTCGTCGGCGCGCTGCCTGTACCAGTCGGTCGCCTCAAGCTCCTCCATCAGCGATGTGATCGCCTGATGCATGGCGAGCGTTTCCTTGCTCAGCCGTTCACGGGGAGCGTGCAACCCTTCGCTCGACATTCAGTCCTCCTTTGAAGTCAAAAATGCGGCGCTGCGAACATTCCGCATGCGCCACAATCTCCAACCGTCGGGAAGACGAAGCGTTCCGTGTTTTGACGAATGGCCGGATGTCAGCGCCGCGGGCTGCGAGTCCCGTTGGTCACGCTGTCGTCGCCCGATCCCTGCTCGGTGACCGTCGCGGTGCCCGGAACACGGAAATCGGCAGGCTCGTTGAGGTTGGCCGCAACCGTCGTCCTGACGCCCTGGGTGCGACGGTTAAGCACATCGAACCCCGCATCGAGCAGCGCCGCGACATTCTGGTCCCGGGCCATGGTGGACGGCCCCCCAAGCACCACCGCGATCAGCCGTTTGCCGTCGCGCATGGCCGATGCCGCCAGCGTAAAGCCCGCCGCATTGGTGTAGCCGGTCTTGATGCCGTCGACGCCGGGCATCTTGCCCAGCAGCTTGTTGTGGTTCTTCAGCACCTGCTTGCCATAGACATACTGCTGCTGCCCGAAATAGCGGTAATATTGCGGGTAATCCCGAAGCATGGCCATCGACAGCACGGCGATGTCGCGCGCGGTGGTGAGATGGCGTGCATTGGGCAGCCCGGACGCATTGGCGAAATAGGTGTTCATCATGCCGAGCGACCGCGCCTTGCCCGTCATCTGCGCGGCAAAGGCGGTTTCGCTCCCGGCGATCTTTTCGGCAAGCGCGGCGGCGATGTCATTGGCCGACTTGACCGCGATCACCCGGATCGCCTGCTCCACCGTCAGGCTGCTGCCTACGCCCAGGCCAAGCCTGGATGGCGGCTGCGATGCGGCGTGGCGCGAGATCACCACCCGGTCGGTCAGCTCGAGCTTGTCTGCTTCCAGAGCCTCGAACGCCAGATAGAGGGTCATCACCTTGGTGATGGAAGCCGGATAGCGCGGCACGTCCGCCCGGCGGGAATAGAGAACTTCGTGCGTTTCGGGGTTTATCATTATGGCGGCATATTTGGGATTGTCATAAAGGCTTGTCGCCTGAGCAGGCGCCGTTGTGGCCAGCGGTGCGCCCATTGCGATCACTGCCGCCAGAAATCCTGTCCTGACCAGTTTAATCATAATCCTCATGCCACTACCCCGCCCCGAACTGGTACAGTGTATCATCTTTAAAGGGGCTGTGGATAATCTTTCGCCAAGGTAACGAACGACTTGACCGACATTCCGCACATGCGATCGTCAGATCTCCGGGAAGCGCGCCATTTTCGGGAACCTTTGCCCGATGGGCGTAATGCCGCCGTGGCGGGAGGACAGCACGTTGACCTCGGGCCGATAAGTGTTCAGTCACCGTTCAATGCGGCCCCTCCATATGCGGACATCATGAAACACTTCGGAATCCTTGCATTTGCACCGGCGCTCGCGTTTGCGGCGCCCCTTGGCGTCTTCCCGCACGCGCCTGCGCTGGCGCAATCCGCCGCCAAGCCGCAACTCGCCGCCGTCTCCGCCCATCTGAAGGCGATGAAGACGATGACCGCCGATTTCTCCCAGACCGGCCAGAACGGGCAGACGCTCACCGGCAAGCTCACCCTTGCCCGGCCTGGGAAAATACGGTTTCAATATCAGCCCGGAGTACCGCTGCTTGTCGTATCCGACGGCCGCACGCTGACGATGGTGGATTATCAGGTGGCCCAGGTGTCGCGCTGGCCGGTCAGGAACACGCCGCTCGGCGTGCTACTGGATCCCGAACGCGATCCCGGGCGCTATGCAAAAGTGCTGCCTTCGGCCGACCCGAACCGGCTGAACGTGGAGGCCAGGGACCCGAAGCACCCCGAATATGGAGTCATGACGCTGTCGTTCCGCCGCGATCCGTCGGGCCCCTCCGGGCTGATCCTGCGTGGCTGGACGGTGCTGGACGCGCAGAACAACCGGACGACGGTGATCCTGTCGAACCAGCGGTTCAACGTGCCCGTGTCCGACAATAATTTCCGCTACCGCGATCCGCGTCCCCATCGCCCGCCGAGCCGGGGATGACATTTCAATCTCGTTCATCCTGCGGTCAGACAAGGATGGTTAAAAAGACATCAGTGGCCGTCGGGGAAGCAATCGGAATTTTCCCCCTGTTATCCGGTTCTACCCGGCGGTCGCGAGCGTCAAGAACGCATCAACGGCCCCCGTTCCATGCCCCCGGAGCGGGGGCTATGCGTTTGACCTGCCGCGGAGCGCGACCCATGCCTCTATTGCTTGTCCCGCTGCTGTTTCTCGTCGCCTTGTCGGGTTGCATCGCCCGCACGGCGGCCGATATCGTGACCTTGCCGGTCAAGGCCGCAGGCGCGGGCGTGGATGCAGTGACCACCAGCCAGGACGAGGCCGACCGGAACCGGGGGCGCGAGATTCGCCGGCAGGAGGAACGCGCCGCAAGGGAGCGCGCGCGAAACGCCCCGGACGACTAGCGTCGACGCGGAACCATTCATTATCCCGGATAGGGGATAATATTTTTCGCGAACTGCACATTATCACGGCCGCCCGGCTGCGTTACACCACGCACAGCAATAAAGTGACGGAGCGAGCCATGAAAACGCGCGCGGCGGTAGCATTTGAAGCGAAGAAGCCGCTTGAGATTGTCGAGGTCGATCTTGAAGGCCCGAAGACGGGCGAGGTGCTGGTCGAGATCATGGCGACCGGCATCTGCCACACCGACGCCTACACGCTGGACGGGTTCGACAGTGAAGGCATCTTCCCCAGCATCCTCGGCCATGAAGGCGCAGGCATCGTGCGCGAAGTGGGGCCGGGCGTCACCAGTGTGAAGCCGGGCGACCATGTGATCCCGCTCTACACGCCGGAATGCCGCCAGTGCAAAAGCTGCCTGTCGGGCAAGACCAATCTGTGCACCGCCATCCGCGCGACCCAGGGCAAGGGCGTGATGCCCGACGGCACCAGCCGGTTCAGCTACAAGGGGCAGGCGATCTTCCATTACATGGGCTGCTCGACCTTCTCCAACTTCACCGTGCTGCCCGAGATCGCGGTCGCGAAGATCCGCGAGGACGCGCCGTTCAAGACTAGCTGCTATATCGGCTGCGGCGTCACGACCGGCGTGGGGGCCGTCGTCAACACCGCCAAGGTGCAGGTGGGCGACAATGTGGTCGTCTTCGGCCTCGGCGGCATCGGCCTCAACGTGATCCAGGGCGCGAAGCTCGCCGGCGCGGGGAAGATCATCGGCGTCGACATCAACCCGGACCGCGAGGAATGGGGCCGCCAGTTCGGCATGACCGATTTCCTCAACACCAAGGGCCTGTCGCGCGAGGAGAGCATCGCCAAAATCCTCGACCTGACCGATGGCGGTGCGGATTTCACGTTCGACTGCACCGGCAACACCGAAGTGATGCGTACCGCTCTGGAAGCCTGCCATCGTGGTTGGGGCACCAGCGTCATCATCGGCGTGGCCGAGGCGGGCAAGGAGATCAGCACCCGCCCGTTCCAGCTTGTCACCGGGCGCAACTGGCGCGGCACGGCTTTCGGCGGCGCGAAGGGCCGCACCGATGTGCCCAAAATTGTCGACTGGTACATGAACGGCAAGATCCAGATCGACCCGATGATAACCCATGTGCTGTCGCTGGAAGAGATCAACAAGGGCTTCGACCTGATGCACAAAGGCGAGAGCATCCGCAGCGTCGTCGTCTTTTGAGCGGGCCACTCGCGGACCCAATGTGCACTCTGCCCGAAGGATAGCTGAACCGGCATGATCGAGACGATTTCCACCAACCGCAGCCATGACGGCATACAGGGCGTCTACAGGCACGCCTCCGCCGCCACCGGAACGGATATGACCTTTTCGGTCTATGTCCCGCCCCATGCTGAAGGGGCGCGGCTGCCGGTGGTCTGGTATCTGTCGGGGCTGACCTGCACCCACGCCAATGTGACGGAGAAAGGCGAGTTCCGCAGCGCCTGCGCCGAACTGGGGCTGATCTTCGTCGCACCGGATACCTCACCTCGCGGTGAAGGCGTGCCCGACGACCCCGAGGGCGCTTATGATTTCGGACTGGGCGCGGGCTTTTACGTCGATGCGACACAGGAGCCGTTCTCCCGCCATTACCGGATGTGGAGCTATGTGACGGACGAGCTTCCCGGGATCATCGGCGAGAGTTTTCCCGCGGACATGACGCGCCAGTCGATCATGGGCCATTCGATGGGCGGTCATGGCGCGCTGACGATCGGCCTGACCTTACCCGATCGCTTCAGGGCGGTGTCGGCCTTTTCCCCGATCGTCGCGCCCGGCGCGGTGCCATGGGGGCAGAAGGCGCTGGCGGGCTATCTCGGTGAGGACAAGGCCGCGTGGCGCAGGCACGATGCCGTCGCGCTGATCGAGGACGGGGCGCGGGTGCCGGAGCTTCTGGTCGATCAGGGCGCGGCCGACCAGTTTCTTGACGGACAGCTTCAGCCGCACCGGCTGCGCGACGCCTGCGACGCGGCGGGGATCGGGCTGACACTGGGCCTGCATGAAGGTTACGACCACAGCTATTATTTCATCTCCACCTTCATGGAGACGCAGCTCAGGTGGCACGCCGCACGTCTTTGACGGCGGCTGCCGATCGCGCGAAAGACTGAGCGCGCAGGCCGTGCCGCGCATGATGGCCGGGGGGCGCTTCGCCGGCCCGCGGTCAGGCTTTTGCGGGACTCAGCTCGCGAAGCAGGGTCGCGGGATCGCCGTCCCATTTTTCCGCTGATTTGCGCACCGCGCTGAAGAAAGCGCGGATGGCGGGCTTGTCCTCGACGATCTCGACCATGTGTCCCAGCGCCGGCGAAGTATCGACATAGGCATAGCGCATGTCGCCGAAGCGACCATCGGCCCCGACTTCAAAGCCCTGGGCGGTATAATGGCCAAGCGCTGCGTCGAAATCCCCGGCGATGATGGCGACATGGTGCAGGCCGGTGGCTCCGGGAGCGACGGTGTCGCGATAGACGGACGGCCCGTCGTCATGCTGCTCGATCAGTTCTACCTGAAACTCCCCCGACTGGGCGACGGCCGTTGAAAAGCGCGTCGCCGAAGGCCTGCCCCGATGCCGGGGCTCGATGAGCGCGAGATTGCGGTTGATGAGGAACGGCCCGACGCCAAGCGCCGCGTGCCAGCGCCGCGCCGCCTCCTCCAGATTGGGCACGACCCAGGCGAACTGGATGATGTCGGGGCGGAAACTGTGCATCATGCTCTCCCGCGCGATTTCTCATATTCCGTCCAGCTCGGCAGCTGCTCCGGAAAATCCGCCGGCTTCGGCTCGTCATAGGCGTGGTTGCGATCCAGCGTCCGCAAAATGTCCGGATATTCCGCGACCGGCACATAATAGAGAAAGTTGATGGTGCGATCCGCGATCTTCCACCCGTCTGCGGTGTTCCTGTAGATATCATCATAGCGAATGGCCGTCACCATCATCTGGCCGCGCCGCCACAGTTCGGCATGGCCGGAGACGCGCCCCCGCGCCTGGTCATTGCCTTCAAAGTCGATCTGGACGTCGTGCATGAAATGATGCCCCGGCCCCAGAACATCAAACCGGCCGTGGAATTGCGCCATGATCGTGTCCACGCCCGAGGCATTCATCACTCCATCGGCAGAGCGCAACGCCGCATCCGGAGTGAAGAGCGTCGGAATACGGTCGATCAGCCGGTCGTCGATGTAAAAGCAATAGCGGGCCACAAGCTGGCGAATCTGGGATTCCGCTTCCAGCCGCGTGATCCGGTCTTCCAGCTTCTGCATGCTGCTCTCCTCGAAGGGCGGGCCTTGAAGGGCGGCTGAACCGCCGTTCCGGCTCCTTGTTGAAAACGACTATTGCCTCAGGCGCGGATCGGGTCAATAAAAACAGTCAAGAATGTTTTTTAAAGACGCGAGATGCGCGGTGGTCCACCGATACGCCGCGCGAGGAGAGAAGGATGATCCGGGGTTTTCACCATGTCGCCGTCACGACGCCCGACCTGGAGCGTTTCATCGACCATTATGAGCGTTGGTTCGGCTTTGAACGAGTCGCCGAAGGGGGTTGGGAACCGGACAATGAACGGGTGGGACGCATGGTCCAGCTGCCCGGATCGTCCGCGCGCTATGCCATGATCCGCCTGGGCAGCTTCTACATGGAGGTGTTCCAGTATCACCAGCCCGAGGGCGTCAGGATCGAACGCCGCATGTGCGATCCGGGGCTCATCCACATCTGCCTTTATGTCGACCACGCCCAGGCGGAATATGAGCGACTTTCGGCCCTCGGCATGGAGTTTCACTGTCCGCCGGGCGGGGCGGGAACGATGCTCGCCACCTACGGCCGTGACTGCGACGGCAATGTCGTCGAGCTGCTGCAGGTGATCGCCGAGGACCACCCCTTCCCGCTGCTCGACGCCAGGGCCGAACCCGCCTGAGCGGGCGCGATTCGTCAGGCGGCGCCGCCCTCGTTGAAATAATCGGGCATGCCGGCGGGCCATACGACCCCCCATTGCGCCTGACCGCCATCGATGATGATGAGGTCGCCGTTGATGAAGCGCCCGGCCGGTGAGGCGAGATAGGTAATCGCCTCGGCCACGTCCCAGGCGTTGCCGCGCTGCTTCATCGGATTGGCCTGATGGAAACGCTTCAGCGCTTCTTCGGGGTACATGACAAAGCCTTCGGTCTCGATCACGCCCGGCCCGATGCAATTGACGCGTACGTTGAGCGGCGCCCACTCCGTCGCAAGCGTCTTTGACAGATAGATCACTCCCGCCCGCGCGGCGCAGGTATGCGCGGCCTGCGGCATGCCGCGTTCGACATTCGCGACGATGTTGATGATGTTGCCCGGCGTTCCGTCCGTCCGCCAGCGCTTGGCCGCCTCCTGCATCATCCACCAGGTGCCGTTGAGATTGGTGTCGATGACGGCGAGCCAGCCCTTGCGGGTGAAATCGATCGCGTCCTGCGGAAACTGGCCTCCGGCGTTGTTGACCAGCGTATCAAGGCCGCCAAGCCGGTCGTGGACCGTCGCGATCAATTCCTCCACCGCTTCGGGATCGCGTATGTTCGTGGACTGCGTCAGAATCTCCGTTCCAGTCGCCTCGTATATGGCGGCCTGCGTCGTCTTGAGCTTTTCCTCGTCGCGGCCGCAGATTGCCACGCTTGCGCCCAGTCGCACCGCAAGGAAGGCGGCGGCCTTGCCCATGCCGCTTCCACCGCCGGTGATGAGGATTCGCTGTCCGGACAGCAGATCGTCGCGGAACACCGTCTCGCGGCTGGCGAGATCGTCCTCGGTCAGACCGCGCTTCGGTCGTGTCGTGTCGTTCGGGTCGGGTCTGAACACCTTTGGTCGAGACATGCCCCCGGCTCCTTTTCCTGATCGATCGCCGGGCGCGCCGGCGCATAGTTTCATCCTGCTCTATCAGGACTCCACTAAAAAACAATCATGGATGTCTTTATTGTGCTCTTTTCATGCGCCGGTCCGCCGGATGCGAAAGCCGGCCGATCGCGTCAGATCGTTGCGGCCGATCCCAAAATCACGGTGGCCTGACTGGACAAGACGCCGCCATTGCCATGCGCCAGGGCGGTATTCACGTCCTTGATCTGGTTTGCGCCCTCGCCACGAATCTGCCGCGCCGCTTCCACGATTGCGAACAGCCCGTACATGCCGGGATGGCAATAGGACAGCCCGCCGCCGTTGGTGTTGACCGGCAGCTCGCCACCCGGGCCGATGCGCCCATTCGACACGAACCTTCCGCCCTCGCCCTTTGGACAGAAGCCCAGATCCTCAAGGAAGAGGATCGTGTTGATGGTGAAGGCGTCGTAGAGTTGCACCACGTCTATGTCCGACGGCCCGACGCCGGCCATGGCATAGGCGCGTGGGCCGGATTCGGCAGCGGCGGTGGTCGTCACGTCACCCGCCTGCGAGATCGCGTTCCACCAGGTCGCCGCCGCAGCGCCGAGAACGGGAACGGGCGGGCGTGGACCGTGGCGCGCGCGATCCGCCCGTGTCATGACGATTGCGGCCGCGCCGTCAGTCACGAGGCAGCAGTCCTTCACCGAAAGCGGGCTGCTGATCACCCGGGATTCGAGGCAGTCCTCGATCGTCAGCGGGCCTTTTGCAAAGGCTTCCGGATTACCGTTCGCCCACCCCCTTGCGGCGACGGCGACTTCGGCAAGCTGGGCGCGGGTCGTGCCATATTCGTGCATGTGGCGCGCGGCGGCGAGTGCATAGGATGAAATGGGAAAGAGCGGGCGGTAGGGCGCTTCCCAGACATTGTTCTTGAACGGCGTCGAAAGCTTGCCGCCTGCGGTGCGCTGGTTGGAGCCATAGGCGATCAGCGCCACGTCGATATAGCCGGCCGACAGCGCAAGCGCGGCCGTCGCCATATGGCTCATGAAGGCAGAGCCGCCGGTGCGGTTATTGTCGGTGAAGCGCGGTTGCAGGCCAAGATATTCGGCAAGCGACAGGCCTGCGAAGAAATCGTCGGGCAGGCAGATGAACAGACCGTCGACGTCGCCCAGCCGCAAGCCCGCATCCGCGATCGCAAGCATGGACGCCTTGGCAGCAAGCTCCAGCGAAGTGTGGCCCGGCGCTTCGCCTACTCCATAAGTCGCAAGGCCCGTGATCGCGGTCGATCCGCGTGGAAAGGTGCCGCCCATCAAAGCCTCCTCAAACCGGATCGAACACGAGAATCGGCGTCTCGTCTTCCTGCGCGACGCGCGCTTTCACCTTCATGCCGATCCGAACGTCTTCGGCAGCCATGCCTTCGACCCGGCTCATCAGCCTTGGCCCTTCGTCGAGGTCTATCAGCGCGACATGATAGGGCGCGGCCGGCGGTTTGCGGCCGATGACGGAGACCGAATAGACGGTGCCCGTGCCCATGGCCTCCACCCATTCAAGATCGGTCTCGCCCGTTCCGGGTTCCATCACGCGCGGCGGAAAATAGCGCGTTCCGGTTGATTGCGCCCGTTGCAGCAGAAACCGTCCTTCGGCCAGCGCCGCGCGCCACACGGCCTCGGGAGCTTCGTCGGTGATCATGGGTTCTCTCCCTCTCCGGTGATCAGGGCCTTGCTATCGAGGAGCGACTCGATCTCGGCCTCGGTGAAGCCGTTTTCGCGCAGCACGGCCCTGCTGTCTGCGCCAAGCGCCGGTCCGGGGTCGCCGATCGCTCCCGGCGTTTCCGAAAAGCCGGTCGGTATGCCCGGAAAACGCAGGCGCCCCTGATCGGTATCCCGCTCTTCCCAGAAGCCGGTCGCCTCCAGATGCGGATCATGCAGCAGATCGGAGGGGCTTGCGATCGGCGTGGCCGGAATTTCGGCCTTTCGCATCAGTTCCAGCCATTCGTCGGTCGTCTGCTGCTCCATCACCGTGGCCAGCCTGGCGAGCACCGCGCCGATATTCTCCGTCCGGCTACGCATCGATGCGAACATCGGGTCGCGCGACCATTCGGGGTCGCCCAGCGCGGCAAAGAAGGCGCGCCAGTGTTTGTCGTTATAGATCATCACGCCGATATAACCGTCGCGGGTACGGTAGGGCCTGCGCGCCTCTGAGGTGACGCGGGGATATTCGGGCGGGCCGAGCGGCGGATCGAAGATCGATCCGCACAGATGCTCGATCATGGTGAACGAGACGAGCGTCTCGAACATCGGGATTTCGATCTCCTGCCCCAGGCCGGAGCGTTCGCGGGCGAAAAGCGCCGCCACGATCGCATAGGCGCCGGTCAGCCCCGCCACCTTGTCGGCGACGACCGTGCCCAGATAGGTCGGCTTGCCCCCGGACAGCCGGGCCTGAAGATCGACCAGCCCCGACGCCGCCTGGACGATGTCGTCATAGGCGGGAAAGTCCCGATAGGGGCCTGTCCGCCCGAAGCCGTAAAGATTGGCGTAGATGATCCGCGGATTTGCGGATTTGAGCGCGGTATAGTCCAGCCCGAGCCGCCCGATCGCCTGAGCGCGCATCGAATGGACGAAGACGTCGGCCGTTTCCGCCAGCCGCAACAGCGCGGTGCGTGCGGCGGGTTGCTTCAGGTCCAGCGCGAGGCTGCGCTTGCCGCGATTGACGTTGAGGAACATGCCGCCGCGCGATGCGTCCTGCCCGGGCGGCAGGAAGCGTGTGGTGTCGCCGGTCGGGCCTTCGATCTTGATGACGTCCGCCCCCAGATCGGCGAAGATCTGGGTCGCATAGGGGCCCATCAGAACGCTCGTCAGGTCAAGGATACGAACGCCCGCCAGCGGACCCTGGCCGCGCCCGCTCATCGCCCTGCTCCGGGGCTTGTCAAACAGGCCGCGAGGCATAGGCTCGTGCGTGTGTACGCATGAGAGGGACTGGAACCGTGAAGGCTCATCTGGTTGCGGCTGGAAAATATCATGATATCGACTTTGCAAGGTTGGAGTTGCTGAAACTGCTGGCCGAGCATCCTGAAATCCGCACGTCCGTCTCCTCGGATTATGCCGATACGGCGCGCATCGAAGCGGCCGATCTGCTTGTCACCTACACTTGCGATCTGGTGCCGACGCCGGACCAGACCGCGACAATTCGCGCCTTTCTTGAGCGCGGCGGGCGCTGGCTCGCGCTCCACGGCACGAACTCGATCCTGCGAATCGCCGATGACGGCGTCGTCGACACCCCCGACGAAGCGCCCGAGTTCATGGAGCTTGCCGGCAGCCGTTTTGCCGCGCACCCGCCGATCGAGCCGTTCAAGGTCTTCGTCACCCGGCCTGATCATGCGCTGACCACAGGCCTGCGCGATTTCCGGATCGAGGACGAACTCTATCTCACCCGCCCGACCGCCGAGATCGACGTGCTGCTCCACACCAGCTTCACCGGTAGCTGCCCGGAATTCCGCGACGCCGAGTGGGACGAACCGCAGGTGCCCGTCCTCTATCTGCGAAAGCTCGGCAAGGGCGCCGTCCTCTATCTGACGCTGGGTCATTGCCGTGGCCACTACGACATGCTCCCTGCCACAAAATTCTGGCCCCATCCTCAGCGCTGCGGATGGAATTATCCGATATTCCACGAACTCCTTCGCCGGGGCATCCGGTGGGGGATGCCGGGCATGTTATGACGCTTTCTGGAGGAGGGGGTTCATCGAACGGATCTGGTCCTCCACAAGTTTCAGCATCGGCTCGACCATCGCCTCGTCCGCCGCGCCGGTTTGCACATTGATCGCGAGGCCCTCCAGAACGGTCTGGGAAAGCGTCATCGCCAGGTTGAACTGGTCGCGATCCGCCCATTCGGGGAAAAGTGAAAAGGCCATGGCCATGTAGCGCTCGCGGAACTCCACCTGCAAAGGCTGGAGGATGCGCGCGAGATCGGCATGGGTGCGCGCCGCAAGCGCCAGTTCGTGAAAGGCGATGAACGCGGGTTTCTGCAGTTGCCGCCAATAGGTGCGGACCAGAGTCGCCGGATCGTGCTGGTCGGTTTCCGCCGCGCGCCGGAAGGCCCGCAGCCGCTTTTCGTGAAGCTCGATGATGGCGGCCTTGATCAGCGCCATGCCGTTTTCGAAATGGTGCAGCATCGCGCCGCGGGAAAGACCCGCCTCGTTCGCGATCTGGGGCGTGGTGGTGTTGGAATAGCCGCTCTTGACGATGCAGCGGATCGTCGCTTCAATCAGCCGCGCGCGGGTCTGGCCGCTTTTCAGCGACTGGAGCGTAGGTGCGGCGGAGCCGCTTTCCTTGGTCTTTCGGCCGTTAGAGCCGGATCGCAATGCTGCCAGCGCCATCTAATATCGCTTCCTTTCCATAAATCAAACATGATTGTTTTTTATCGAAGTTGTCAAGCGACGAATACACTTCAAACCCCCATGGGCACAAGGGCGAAGGGCAAGTGCGTGCCCAAATCAAAAACAATCATGCATGTTTTTTGCTTGCCAATTGAGCCGGCTTGGTCCAGATAAATGAGGCGAAGAGATTTCATTGGTCCCGGCGTGGTTTAGCCCGCGCCGCTGGTGGCAGGATCGGCCGCAAGCGACCGGGCAAGACAGGGTTGAGGAGACGAAGGATGGATCTGGGGCTCCAGGGAAAAAAGGCGATCATCGTCGGCGCGGCGCGCGGCATCGGAATGGCCACGGCCGAAGTTCTTGCCCGCGAAGGTTGCGACCTCGCCATCACCGCCCGGTCGGAGGATGGCGTCAAGGACGCCGTCGCGAACCTCGGGAAATACGGAACCAAGGTCATCGGCAAGGCGGTGAACGTCAAGAAGGCGGATGATTACAAGGCGTGGCTGGCCTGGGCGCTGGATGAGATGGACGGCTGCGACATACTTGTCCCGATCAGTTCGGCAGGCGGCGGCATGGGCAGCGAGAAATACTGGCACAATGCCTTTGAGGTGGATGTGATGGGCCCGGTCCGCGCCGTTGAGGCGGTGATCCCCGGCATGACGGAGAAAGGCTCCGGCTCGATCGTTCTGATCGCAACCACTTCGGCGGCCGAAGCGATGGGCGGCCCGCAGGCCTATAATGCGATGAAGGCTTCGCTCGTGACCTGGGGAAAGCAGCTTGCGCTTTTCCATGGCAAGGACGGCATTCGCGTGAACGTCGTCTCTCCCGGTCCCGTCGAGTTCGAGGGCGGCAATTGGGACATGATCAAGGGCACGATGGAAAAATTCTACCAGTCGCAGTTGCGCCAGCAGCCGACCGGGCGGCTGGGCACGCCGGAAGAGATCGCGCGCTGCATCGCCTTTCTCGCCAGCCCCGCGGCAAGCTGGTGCAACGGCTCGCACCTGGTGGTCGACGGCGGCTTCACCAATCGCACCCATTTCTGATCGGCGCGGGGATACTCGAGGAACAGCCATGCCCGACGTCAAGCGCAAGGTTGAGGTGATCCGGGTCAATCCGCAGGATTGGCCGGACGGCACGCCTGCCTGGAAGGCGGAAGACCCGGAGCTGGGCCACGACATCATCCCCGCCGAACGATATACCAGCGAAGCGTTCATGAAGCTGGAGTGGGAGCGGATCTGGACAAAGGTCTGGCTGGTCGGCGGCCGTTCGGACGACATCAAGGAGCCGGGCGACTATATCTGCACCGAGATCGGCAAGGAATCGGTGCTGATCGTCCGCCAGCATGACGGCTCGGCCCGGGCCTTCCCCAACGTCTGCCTTCACCGCGGAAACCGGCTGCGGCCGGAAGGGCTGGGCAACGCGGAGAACTTCCGCTGCATGTACCATCACTGGACCTATGGGCTGGACGGAAAGATCGAGCGGATTCCCGATCTCGACACCTTCCCCCAGGGCTGCCCGCCCGGAGCGAGGCTGCCAAGCTATCCGTGCGGGGAATGGGGCGGGTTCGTCTGGTATTCGCTCAATCCGGATGTGGAGCCGCTTGAGCAATATCTGGATCCCATGCCCCAGCACCTCAACCCCTACCACATGGAGCGCATGGCCTGGGTGCGCGACATCACGGTGGAATGGGACTGCAACTGGAAGGCAAGTGTCGACGCCTTCAGCGAGACCTATCATGTGCAGGGCATCCACCCGCAGCTCCAATGGTATCTCGACGACGTGAACGTCCAGATCGACTGCTATGGCAGGCACAACCGCTATATCGTGCCGTTCGCCGCGATCAGCCCGCGCGTCGCGCTGCCGTCCTCGATCCCGCCCGCCATCTACGAAATCATGGTGAAAGCGGGGATGGACCCGGCCGAATATGAAGGCCGCGTCAGCGACATCCGCCGCGATGTCCAGCTGTTCAAGCGCAAGCACGGCCTGGAACAGGGCAAGGACTATTCGGAGCTGAACGACGACCAGCTGACCGACGATTATCACTACACGATCTTCCCGAACGTTTCGATGAACGTGCACGCAGACGACGTCATGATGTTCCGCCAGCGGCCGCATCCGACCAATCCGGACAAGATGTTCTACGACGTCTGGCTGTTCGAGCTGGTTCCCGACGGAGAGGAATGGCCGGAGCGCCCCAAACACAAGCGTTTCAAGCATGGCGACAAATCGATCGGGCAAGTGCTCGATCAGGACGCCTTCAACCTGCCGACCGTGCAGAAGGGCATGCATTCGGACGCTTTCAAGGGGCTGTGGATCGGGGATCAGGAGCTTCGCATCCGGCATTTCCACAAGGTGCTTGACGATCACATCTATGGGCCGGGCGGCAAGGGCCCGGGGGACATCTAGGCAGCCGTTCGGAAACGCGAATCCTCCGCAGGCGGAGGCGGGAGAGAAAGAATGCAGCTTTCAAGGGATGATTTGCTCGGCGCGTACCGCCGGATGGCGACCATCCGCCAGTTCGAGGAACGGCTCCACGAAGAGATCAAGACCGGGGAAATCGCCGGATTCACTCATTTGTACTGTGGTCAGGAAGCAGCCGCCGTCGGCGTCTGCGATCATCTGACCGATGATGACTACATCGTCTCCACCCATCGCGGGCACGGCCATTGCATCGCCAAGGGCTGCGACGTGAAGGGGATGATGAAGGAGATCTACGGCCGCAGGGACGGGCTTTGCAAAGGGCGCGGCGGCTCGATGCATATCGCCGACCTGTCGGTGGGCATGCTTGGCGCCAACGGGATCGTCGGCGCAGGCGCGCCGCAGGCGGTGGGCGCCGCGATCGCCGCCAAGCTGGACGGCAATGGCAGGGTCGCGATCGCCTTTTCGGGCGACGGCGCATGCAACCAGGGAACGACCTTCGAGGCCATGAACCTGGCCGTCGTCGTCAAGGCCCCGGCGATCTTCGTTTTCGAGAACAACCACTATTCCGAACACACCGGCGTCGATTATGCGGTCGGCACCAACAAGGACATCGCCAGCCGGGCCGAGGCCTTCGGCATGAAGGCGTGGCGCGCCAATGGCTGCGATTATTTCGATACATATGACGCCATGCGCGAACTGCTCGACCATGTCCGCGCGGGCAATGGCCCGGCCGCGATCGAGCTGGATACCGAGCGTTTCTACGGCCATTTCGAAGGCGACCCGCAGCGTTATCGCGGTCCCGGCGAACTCGACCGGCTGCGCGAGGATCGCGATTGCCTGAAGGCGTTCCGCGCGCGCGTGGGCGAGGCCAAGCTCCTCGACATTGCCGAGCTGGACGCAATCGACGCCGAGGTCGCGCAGCTTATCGACGAATCGGTGACGGAAGCGCGCGCCGCGCCCGCGCCCGATCCGGCGTCCGTCGCCGAAGACGTCTATGTGGATTATTGAGGGGGATCGGCCGTGGCAGTGATGAATATCCGCGAAGCGATCAACCATACGCTTCATGCCGAGATGGAACGCGACCCGAGCATCATCGTGCTTGGCGAGGACGTGGTCGGCGGGGCGGGCACCGCCGGCGGGCAGGAAGCGATCGGCGGCATCTGGGGCACCACCGGCGGGCTTTACGCAAAGTTCGGGGCGGAGCGCGTGATCGATACGCCGATCTCCGAAAGCGCGATCGTGGGCGCTGCGGCGGGTGCTGCGCTGGCGGGCAAGCGGCCGGTCGCCGAACTGATGTTCGCCGACTTCATCGGCGTGAGCCTGGACCAGCTCTGGAACCAGATGGGCAAGTTCCGCTACATGTTCGGCGGCAAGACGAAATGCCCGGCTGTGGTCCGCATGATCTATGGCGCGGGGATGAACGCGGCCGCGCAGCACAGCCAGTCGGTCTATGCGCTGCTCACCTCCATGCCCGGCCTCAAGGTGGTGATGCCCGCCACTCCGGCGGACGCCAAGGGACTGTTGACCGAGGCGCTGCGCGGCGACGATCCCGTCATGTTCATGGAGCACAAGACGCTCTACGGCGTGAAGGGCGAGGTGCCCGACGGCGAACACCGGCAGCGCTTCGGCGAGGCGCGGATGGTGCGCGAGGGCGGTGACGTGACCATCGTCGCCTGCGGCCGGATGGTCGGCTTTTCCGAAAAGGTCTCAGATAAGCTGGCAGGCGAGGGAATCGGCGTCGATCTGCTGGACCTGCGCACGACGAGTCCGCTTGACGAAGAAGCCATTCTGGACTCGGTCGAGGCGACCGGACGGCTGGTGATCGTCGATGAAAGCCCGCCCCGGTGCAGCCTTGCGTCCGACATCGCGTCGATCGTCGCCGCCAGGGCCTTCACCAGCCTGAAAGCGCCGCCCGCCATGGTGACTGGCCCCCATTCGCCGATCCCGTTCGCCCGCGAGCTGGAGCGCGCCTGGGTGCCGTCGCCCCCGAAGATCGAGGACGCGGTGCGCCAAGTCCTCGCGTTCCGGTGAGGAGCGGGCCGTGGCAAATCTGAAAGCGTTCACCATGCCCAAATGGGGCATTGAAATGAGCGAGGGTACCATCGCCGAATGGATGGTGGCCGAGAACGAACCCTTCGCCAAGGGCACGGTGTTGACCCTGGTCGAGACGGACAAGATCACCAATGAGATCGAGGCCGAAGGCGAAGGCCGCTTCGTCCGCATCGTCGCCGAGGCGGGCGGCACCTTTCCGGTCGGCGCGCTGCTGGCCGTCCGGACCGATGGCGAAGAGGCGTCCGCCGACGAGATCGACGCCTTTGTCGCAGGCTTCCGGCCGGCCGACACCAGCTTTGCCCCCGAGGGCGCGGAAACCGGGGAGCCGCCCGCTGCCGAGCCGTCACCTGCTCCGCCAGCCACTCCCCGACCCGAGACAAATATTCCGGAGGGCGTTGCGATCAGCCCGGTCGCCCGGGCGCGCGTTGCCGAAAGCGGAGTGGACGTCGCCGGGATCACGGGTTCGGGCCGGGGCGGGCGCATCACCGCGCAGGATGTCGATCAGGCTGTCCGACCGGCGGCCGAGCCAGCGCTTGCCGGGCCATATCCGCAAAGCCCCGATCAGGGCGTCTATGCCACGCCGATGGCCCGCCGCCTTTCGGCGCTGCACGACATATCGCTGAAGGGGCTTTCAGGCTCCGGACCGCGCGGACGGGTGCTGAAGGGCGATGTGCTTGCGCGGGTGGAGCAGGCGCGGCCCGCGCCCGCCGCCTCCCCCGCAACTGCCGACGCGGCTCCGCAGCAGCCCGGCCCGGCGTCGGGCGTGACGGTGGCACCCATGTCATCGATGCGCCGCACCATCGCGAGGCGGCTGACCGAAGCCAAGACGACGATTCCGCACTTCTATATCCGCCGCCGCGTACGTGCGGACCGGCTGCTAGCTTTGCGGACGGCGGTTCAGGGACAACGGCCCAGCGTGAACGACTATCTCGTTAGGGCCTGCGCGCTTGCGCTGATGGAGGTGCCGGAGCTGAATATCCAGGTGCACGGCAATGACATCCACCGCTTCGGCGCGGCCGACATCGCCGTTGCCGTCGCCACCGACAAGGGGCTCATCACGCCGATCGTCACCCGCGCCGACGAGCGCAGCGTGGCTGAGATCTCGCAGCTGATGGCGGGCCTTGCCCAGCGCGCCCGGTCCGGCAAGCTGAAGCCGGAGGAGTATAGCGGCGGCAGCTTCTCGCTATCGAACCTAGGCGGGTTCGGCGTGGAGCAGTTCGACGCGATCATCAATCCGCCACAGGGCGCGATTCTGGCTGTCGGCACCGCCCGGCCGGAGCCGGTGGACGATGATGGCGCGATCCGGATCGTGCCGGTCTTCCATCTGTCGCTGTCATGCGATCACCGCGCGATCGACGGAGCCGATGGCGGCCGTTTCATGGCCGCGCTCGCCAACCTTATCGAACAGCCGGAACTTCTGGCTTGAGGCGTGCCGAACGCCTCCGGAGAGCAACATGGATTTCAGACTGACGCCCGACCAGGAAGAGCTGCGCTCAGCCGCGCGGGATTTCGCCCGCGCCGAGCTTCCCGCCATCGCCGCCGAGCTGGAGCGCGACAACAAGCCGCCCAGCCATGAACTGGTGCGCCGCTATGCCGAAATGGGCTTTCTGGGAATCAACATCCCGTCAGAGCTTGGCGGCCTTGGCCTCGGCAACCTGGAAGCGCTGATCGTCCTTGAAGAGTTCGCAAAGATCTCTTCCGCGGTCGCC
This sequence comes from Tardibacter chloracetimidivorans, assembly GCF_001890385.1. Classification (NCBI taxonomy): domain Bacteria; kingdom Pseudomonadati; phylum Pseudomonadota; class Alphaproteobacteria; order Sphingomonadales; family Sphingomonadaceae; genus Tardibacter; species Tardibacter chloracetimidivorans. The sequence continues at coordinate 2,753,762 of NZ_CP018221.1, forward strand.
TTTCCCATCTTTGAATCGTCGGTCGGACCCGTTCGCGCCATCGAGCATTTCGGATCGGACGCGCTGAAGCGGCGCGTCGTCCCGGCCGTCTGCCGGGGCGAGATGGTGGTGGCCGTGTCGATGTCGGAACCCGATGCCGGTTCGGCGCTGACCGATCTCAAGACCAAGGGCGAGGTCAACGGCGACAAGCTCGTCATCAACGGCACCAAGCGCTGGTGCTCGGGCGGCGGCCACGCCGACGCCTATGTCGTCTATTGCCGTCTGTCGAACGATCCGGGCGCGAAGGCGATCGGCGCGGTGCTGGTGGAAAACGATGCGCCGGGTCTCAGCTTCGGGCCGAATGAACAGCTGATGGGCTTTCGCGGCGTGCCTTCGTCCGACCTTTATCTGGACGGCTGCGAAGTGCCCCTGGACAACATCATCGTTCCGGCCGGCGGCTTCAAGCAACTGATGGAGGCCTTCGATCTGGAGCGCTGCGGCAATGCCACCATGGCCCTGGGCCAGGCGTCGGGCGCGCTTGAGGACGTGTCGGACTATGTTCAGGAGCGCAAGCAGTTCGGCAAGCCGATCGCCGATTTTCAGGCGGTCCAGATCAAGCTCGCCGAAATGCATATGAAATGCGAGGCCGCCCGGCTGCTCATCTGGCGCGCCGCGGCGAACGCGCAGGATGGGCTTCCCTCCATTCTCGACAGCTCGACCGCGAAATGCTTCGCCAATTCGATCGCGCGCGAAGTCGCGGGCGATGCGATGCAGCTGATGGGCGCTTATGGCTATTCCAAGGAGTTTCCGATGGAACGGCGTCTGCGTGACAGCTGGGGCTGGGGCATTGCTGGCGGCGCGATCGACATCCAGAAAGTGAACATCGCCGGGGCCATGCTGGGCCGCCGGTTCGACCAGCGCCGATAGGCGGGCGCAAGTGGCGGAGCGACTGCTTCACATCAAGGCGAGCCCGCGCGGCAGCCTTTCGCGCTCCGCGATGGTCGCAAGCCGGTTGCTGGCACGGCTTCAAGAGACCGACGTGGAGCCGCTGGACCTGTTCGATGCGGATTTGCCGCCTTTTGGGGGCGCGGTGATCGAAGGCCGCTATGCGCTGCTTTCAGGCCAGCCGGTGGCGGAGGATGCGGCGGCGGACTGGCAGCGGATCGAGGGCATGGTCGCGCATTTTCTCTCGTTCGACACATGGCTGTTCAGCACGCCGATGTGGAACTTCGGAATACCCTATCGGCTGAAGCATTATATCGACCTGCTGACCCAGCCGGGCCTTGCGTTCTCGGCGGACGCCGGCGGCAATGTGATCGGACATGCAGTGGGGCGGACGGCGATCATCATTGCGGCCGGTGCGCTGGATACGCGCCCCGAGAGCGCCTTGGGCAGCCTCGATCACCAGGCCGCTTATCTGGAGGCCTGGCTCAGCTTTCTCGGGGCGACGAACATCCATGTCATCCGCGTGATGCCGACTTTCGGCGAAGCGGCGGTCGTCGACCGGGCGATGGAAACGGCTTATGCGGAGGCTGACGCGCTCGCGCGCCGCCTGTCCCGGCCAAGCCGGGTGTAGACCAGATTGATGCTGGTGAAGGTCACCGCCTCGGTTCCGTCGTCGGTGACAACAGCGTAGCGGATCAGAGCGGTTCCCCTGTCATCGCGTGTCTGCGACGGACGAAGCTCCACGATCTCGGACGTGACGTGGATGGTGTCGCCCGAGCGGATCGCGCGGCGCAGGCGCAGGTCATCCCAACCCACGCCGCAGACGAAATCGATGTCCGAATTGATCTCGTGGTCGAGTTGCCGCCACAGCGCCAGCACGTGGATGCCGCTTGCGACCACCTCGCCGAACACCGACTGGCGGGCGAGTTCCGCGTCGGTATGAAACCATTGCGGGTCATAGGTGCGGGCGAAATCAAGGATCTCCTGCCGGGAGATCGTCCGTTCACGCGATTTTCGGCGTTCTCCTACCTGGAGATCCTCAAACGTGCGGTGCGGCATGACGGGCACAAAGGGTTGTTCCCCGGTCATCGTGCGGTTTCCTTCAACAGATCAGATACGGCCCGCGCGCGGCGCATCCAGCACGCGGATCAAACCTTCCTGGGCGACTGTCGCAATCAACCGGCCGTCCCGCGTGTAGATCGTTCCGCGCCCAAGTGAGCGGGACGACCCCGCCGCAGGGCTGTCGAGCGCGTAGAGCAGCCAGTCGTCTACCCGGCCATGATCGTGAAACCAGATGGCATGGTCAAGGCTGGCTGTCTGGAGATAGTCGTCGGCCCAGCCCATCCCGAGCGGCGCAAGCCCGGCGTGCAGTATGTGCAGGTCCGATGCATAGGCGAGATAGCACTGATGCAGGGCGCGGTCGCCGCCAAGCGGCGATTTGAGCCTCAGCCAATAGTGGCGATGGCACGATTCCGGCTGACCGTTGAACATCAGAAACGGTTCGACCGGGCGCCATTCGAACAACTGTGGGCGCCGCCAGAACGGTAGATGGCGTTCGGGCAGGGGTGCGTCTGCGATATAGTCGGACATCGGCCGCAACTGCTCCGGCGGGGGCACGTCGGGCATTGCGAACTGATGGCGCGGCCCGTCCTCCGCGACCTGGAAAGAGGCGGAGGCGCTCATCACCAGTGCGCCGTCCTGCTCCACGGTCACGCGGCGGCTGGAAAAGCTTCGTCCGTCATTGTCGCGCGTAACGGCGAAATCCAGCCCCTTGTCGGTCAGCCCCGGCCTTCCGAAAAAGGCATGGAAGCTGTGCGCCGGCCGGTCCGGCGATACCGTCTGCTGCATGGCGCGCAGCGCCCGCGCCAGAATCTTCCCGCCATAGAGGCGCAGCAGCCCGCTTGGAATGGGCGCAGCTCGAAACCTGTCCGGGCCTGTCTCTTCATAGGCGAACAGCATGCGCCGTTCGATTTCGGGATCGTCGATCATGGCATCGGGCATAGCGCAGGCCTGGCGGCGGCGGAAAGCTTTCCCGCCGGCGTTCAATCCTGCGTCACCTGGTCGCGGAGCACCTGCTCCACCCTGGCCTCCGGAGGCACCTGATTGAGGCCGATGCGCCGGTCCAGCTCTTCATGCCAGTGATAGATGCGGCGTTCCTGATAATTGAGTGGCATGCCCTTGAAGCCCTTGCTCTCCAGTGACTCCTGGATCTGCGGGGCGTACTGCAAATCCTCGTATAAAATCCGTTCCCAGTTCGCGAGCCGCGTGTCCCAGAGCGGGTTCGGCTGGTCCGGATCGTAATCCGGCGCGATCCAGCTCGACACGACCCGCGCAGTCCGGTTCGAGGTGGGCCAGAATTGCAGCAGCGGGATGCCGCTTTCGGACGCAGGCATCACGAAATTGGGATAGATCTGATAGCTGACGTTGTTGTTCGCCGGAACCTCGGTGATCGTCGGGATCTTCGGCATGCCGATCGTGCCGGGGTCCTTCCAGTCCGGCCGGCGATTGGGCGTGAGCATGCGGCTGTGACCATTGGGCCACAAAGTCACGAACATTCCGCGATGGTCAAGGAACCGGTCCACCGTCTGCTGGTGGATGGATTTCAGATGATAGACCTCAAGAAACGCATCGAGCAGCACCTTGACGTTGCAATTCACCTCATAGCTGCGTGAATCGACGAGGCGCAGATTCTCCAGCCCATATTGCTCAAGCTCCTTCGCCATCGGGCCGATATGGTCGAGCAGCGGCTGCGCCTCCGGATCTTCGTTGATGAAGATCAGGCTGCCGAGAAGCTCGCAGCGCACGGACACCAGCGACCGGCAGGAAAAGTCCAGACCCACGAAATCGCGCTTGTCGCGAACGGCGGTGAGCTTGCCGTCCAGCGTGTAGCTCCAGCCATGATAGCCGCAGACGAAGCCGCGTGCTTCGCCGGCCAGCTCGGTGACCAGCGGTGCGCCGCGATGCTGGCAGGTGTTGTAGAAAGCGCGGACTTGGCCCTCCAGATCGCGCACCACCAATATGGGCGATCCTGTGTTGCGGGTGAGGAACCAGCTGCCGGGGTTTGGGATCTGATCGACATGGCCGGCGTAGAGCCAGGCGCGCTGCCACATGCGTTCGCGCTCCAGCTTCAGGAACTCGGGATCGGTGTAGCGGACGCCGGGTATGTCGGGCAGCTTGGGGAAATCCTCGGGCGGCGCATTGCGGCTGCGCTCATAGTCCATGCGCTGGTGAACACGCTCGACGGTCTGTGCGTTCAGTTCCATGACTTTCCACTCCTGATTGACTTTACCTAGCACACTCCATCATAAAAACAATCATGTTTGACTTTTTATTTGTCGCAGGATCGCCATGAAACGCCTTTCGCTCCACCATTTGACCGCGCTTGACGCAACTCCCGCAGAACTGGCGGCCATCGCCGGTCGGCTGGAGTGCCAGCACATCACCCTGTTCACTCATGTGCCCGAACAGGCGCGCGCGATGTTTCCATGCGTGATGCCGGACGATGTCCCGGCGCTGAGCGATGCGCTCGCTTCAGCCAATGTGTCCGTCTGCAATCTCGAGGTCTTTCCGCTCGATCAGGACGGCGGACTGGGCCGCTTTGCCGAGGGGCTGAAGACGGGCGCGGCGCTGGGTGCTCCCCGCGCGACCGTGCATATGTACAATATCGAGAGCATCGCCGTCGCCGCCCGGCGGCTGAAGGCCTTTGCAGATGTCGCCGGCGATTATGGCATCACGCCCGGCCTTGAGTTCAATGGCTTTTCGGACGTGAAGGATATTGCCACCGCCGTCGCGATCGTGCGCGAGGCGGGCTGTGGCGCGGTGGCGCTCGATGTGCTGCACCTGATGCGCAATGGGGCCGACATAGCGGCCGTCGCGCCCAATGCCGGGTTGATCGGCTATGTGCAGGTCTCCGACGGGCCGCTGGAATTGCCCGACGAAATCCCCGCCTGGCATGAAGCGGTCAAGGAACGGCTGCTGCCGGGTGATGGCGCATTCCCGCTTGCCGAAATCCTGCGTCCGGTCGCGGGACATGCGATCATCGAGGCGGAAATCCCCCAGAGCACCGCGCGCAAGGCGGGCGCCGACGCATTCGAGCGATGCCGGAAGGCGGTGGATGCGGTCCGCCGCACACTCCGGGCGCTGGACTGATCGGCCGGAGCGACCCGGCCGAATCGCTCAGCCGGCTTGCGCGGCTGCCGCCCTGGCTGCTTTCACCGCCGCGCCTATTTCGGCGTTCGTCGGGTTCCGCCGCAGCGTGAGACCGCCGTTCACCTGAAGCACCTGGCCGGTCATGAAGCACTGGTCCGAGGCGACCCATGCGGCCGCATCGGCGATGTCTTCGCTCGTGCCCACCCGGCCAAGCGGATATTCCTTGGCGAAGGTGTCGAGAATCGCCTGATTGCGCGAGGCCTTGGCCGTCATCGGGGTCGGCGTAAAGCCGGGCGCGATGGAATTGGCGCGAATGCCGCGATGACCGAACTCGTTGGCGACGCAGCGGATGACGTGATCCGTGCCCGCCTTGGTGCCCATATAGGCGGCGTGATCCTCCAGCATGATGGATGCAGTGGCCGATGAGATCTGAATGATGGAGCCGCCGTCGCCCATCCGCCGCAGCATGGCCTGGTAGAACAGGATCGGCCCGGTGAACTGCAGCGCGGTGATGCGATCGATGTCCTCCTTTGTGGTTTCAAGAAATGGCTTGAGCAGGCCCCAGCCTGTGGCATTGAGGGCGATGTCCAGATGGCCGAAGCGCGCGACCGCCGCATCGGCAAGCGCTGCAAGATCGCCCTCGTCGGTAATGTCGCAGCGCACCGCAAGCCCGCCGATTTCCTCCGCAAGTTCGGCCAGCGCCGCTTCGTCCCGCCCGGCGACCACCACCCGCGCCCCTTCGGCGGCAAAGCGGCGGGCAATCACCTGGCCCATATTGTCGCGGCCCGCCGCTCCGATGATGACGGCGACCTTGTCCTGCAACATACCCATAGCGCCTCTCCATTCCTTGATCGTCAGCTTGATTGCGCGTGACCCTGACTATGCCCATTAGCCGATCAGACGGAATAAAAAAATCAGGTAAGATTGTTTTTTTATTCCGGGCTGTCTAAGATGCGTCTAAAGCGGCGTGGCCGTAACACAGAACATCGCCATTCCTCGCTGGCGCGGGGCTGGCCTAATCGGGAGAGTGAGATGGCGGCGGAAGCCCCGATCTACACCTTGGGCGCGTTGCTCCGGTCATCGGCCGCGAGCCATGCCGATTCGCCCGCGTTGATTTTTCCGGATCGCAAGGTCAGCTATCGCCAGCTCAACGAGTCGGCACGCGCCTGGGCGCGAACGTTCATCGCGCTCGGTATCAAGCCCGGCGACAATGTGGGCATTTTGCTGACCACGCGGCCGGAATTCGTCGAGCTGCTGTTCGGCATCGTCATGGCGGGCGCGGTGGCCGTACCGGTCAACGCGCGTTACCAGGCGTCCGAGCTGGGTTTCCTGGTGCGCGACGCCGATCTCGTGCTGATGGTTACGACGGGGCGCGTGGCCGACAGCCTGGACTTCGGTGAAAGGCTGGTCGCGGCGCTTCCTTCCTTGCGGCACGCCGATGATCCGCGAAACCTCTCGCTTGACGAAGCGCCGAAGCTGCGAAGCATCATCTGTCTGGACCAGCCGTGCCCCTCCTATCTTCTGTCCGCCGGCGGGGCGCTCGACGCGGGGCGGCAGGTGGACGAGGCCCAGGTGGACGCTCGAATCGATGCCGTGGTTCCACAGGATGTCGGATTGATCCTTTACACGTCCGGCACGACCGCCAATCCCAAGGGCGCGCTGATCAGGCACAGGGCGCAGGTGGGCAACAGCCGGAACCTTGGCATCCGCTATGAGGTGACGGGCGCGGACAAGGTATGGTCCCCGCTTCCCATCTTCCACATCGCCGGAATCCTGCCGATGGTGATGATTCTGGACAAGGGCGGGGCCTATATGACGATCCCGCATTTCGAGGCGGGAGCCGCGCTCGAGATGCTTGGTCGGGAGAAGGCGACCATCGCCTATCCAAGCTTCGTCACGATCATGCAGGATCTGATCACCCATCCCACCTTCAAGGACACCGATCTGGCCAGCCTAAGGGTGATGAACTCCAACTTCGCGGTGCAGCCCGCATGGATCAAGGAGGCGGTCACCGCGGCGATGCCCCACACGATCCAGGTCGGCACCTATGGCCTGACCGAGGCGGCGGGCACCGTTTCCACCAGCCGCCTGTCCGACAGCTATGAGCAGCGCACCGGCCGCTGCGGCGTGCCGCTGGACGAATGGGAGGTGCGGATCGTCGATGTGGAGAGCGGACGCGATTGCGGCGTCGACGAGCGGGGCGAAATCGTGGTTCGCGGCCCCAATATGCTGAAGGGCTATTACAACGCCCCGGACAAGACGGCCGAGGTGATCAGGAACGGATGGTTCCACACCGGCGACATCGGATCGATCGATGCCGATGGGCAGATGATGTTTCACGGCCGGACCAAGGACATGCTGAAGGTGGGCGGTGAAAATGTCGCCGCCGCCGAGATCGAGGCGATGCTCCAGACCCATCCGGCGGTGAAGCTTGCGCAGGTGGTGGGCATTCCGCACGACCGCTATGTCGAAGTGCCAGCGGCGTTCGTCGAGCTGGCGGAAGGCCATTCCGCGACCGAGGACGAACTGATCCAGCACTGCCGCGGCCAACTCGCCAGCTTCAAGCTTCCGCGTCACGTACGCATGGTGTCGGAGTGGCCGATGTCGACGTCCAAGATCCAGAAGTTCCGGCTCAGATCGCAACTGATCGAGGAACTGGGCAAGGGAGAAGCCGCATGACCGGCAAGAGCTTTGTGGCGGAGCTTCGCGCCAAGCCGGAAAAACGCAATGACCTGATCCGGCTTCAGATCGAAATGAAGCTGCTGGTTCATCAGCTTGAGCCGGATGCGATTGTCTATGAGCTGTTCCAGTCGGAGGAAGATCCCGACCTGTTCATTTGTGTTGCGACCTTCCGCGATGACGCGGCGTTCGAGCATCACATGCAGATCGACTTTCACGAGCGCCTGGTGCCGCAGATTTTCGAATGCCTGGCCGAGGATATGAAGATTCAATTCTATCGCTCGCTTGGCTGAACGTCCCTGAGGGGGGACCATATGGATTGGGAGGGATGATGCCTGTGTCTGGTTCGGCGGGTCGGCACGGACGGCCACGGCTGTCTGCTCTTGGGCTGGCGCTCTGCGCGGCGCTGCTGTTTCTGGCGGGTTGCGGTGGCGGTGACGGTGGCGACGGTCGGGCCGGTGTGTCCGGCGGTGCGGCGTCAGGGGCGGCGGCGCGATTGCTCGACGGGTCGGACGGCGCGGACTGGGCGGCCTTCGGGCGGACCTATGGCGAGCAGCATTACAGCCCGCTGGACGAGGTCAACCGCGAGACGGTGAGCCGTCTGGGGCTGGCCTGGTCGGTCGACCTGCCGCTGGGCAATTCGGTGACCGGCCCTGTGGCGGTGGACGGGGTTCTCTATACGGCGACGGGCTATAGCGTGGTGCGGGCGTTCGACGCCGTCACGGGCCGCCAGCTTTGGGAATATGACCCTGAAGCGCCCGAGGCGGCGGGGCGCAAGCTGCGGCAGGGCTGGGGCAGCCGCGGGATCGCCTGGTGGAACGGCAAGGTCTACACCGGTACGCAGGACGGGCGTCTGATCGCGATCGACGCGAAGACCGGCAAGCCCCTCTGGTCGCAGATGACGGTGGCCAAGGACGATGTTCGGTTCATCTCGGGCCCGCCGCGGGTGTTCGACGGCAAGGTGATCATCGGCCATGGCGGCGCGGATGTGGGATCGATCCGCGGCTATGTGACGGCGTATGACGCCGAGACCGGCAAGCAGCTCTGGCGATTCTGGACGGTGCCGGGCCAGCCCGGCGTCGACGACGACGAGACGACGCGGATTGCTGCGGAGAGCTGGTCGGGCGAATGGTGGAAATACGGCGGCGGCGGCACCGTCTGGAACGCCATCACCTATGACGCCGAACTCGACACCATCTATCTCGGCACTGGAAATGGCGCGCCGTGGAATCACCGCATCCGCAGTGAAGGCAAGGGCGACAACCTGTTCCTGTGTTCCGTCGTGGCGATCGACGCCAAGACCGGCAAGTACAAATGGCACTATCAGACGACGCCCGCCGAGGCCTGGGACTATAATGCCTCGATGGACATGCAGGTCGCGACGCTGGAAATCGACGGCGCGCCGCGAAAGGTCTTGCTGCAGGCTCCGAAGAACGGTTTTTTCTATGTGATCGACCGCACCAACGGGAAGCTGATCTCGGCCGAGCCTTTCGCTAAGGTCACCTGGGCGTCGAAGATCGACCTCACGACCGGCCGCCCCGTCGAGATGCCGGGCGCGCGCTATGAAAATGGCGCTCAGGTCGAATTGTGGCCCGGCCCGAACGGCGCGCACAACTGGATGCCGATGTCCTTGGATCCCCGCACGGGCATAACCTACATCCCGGTTCTGGAAATGCCGGGCACCTTCGATGACCGTGGCATCGCGATGAAGAACTGGCAGCGCACGCCGGGTAATGCGAACGATACCGGCGTCAATTTCGGGCTGGATTCTGACGACCCCACCGCCGGGACCGGAGCGCTGGTGGCGTGGGACGCAAAGACCCAGAAGGAAGTCTGGCGCGTCAAGATCGACAGCTTCTGGAACGGCGGCACAATGGCGACGGCAGGCAATCTCGTCTTTCAGGGCCATGCCGACGGCAGCTTCAATGCCTATGATTCCGAGACCGGAAAGCGCCTGTGGACCTTTGCCGCCGGCTCCGGCGTGCTCGGGCCGCCGATCACCTACAAGGTGAACGGTCGCCAGTATATCACGGTGCTGTCGGGCTTCGGCACCAGCGGCGCGCTGTTCGGCGAAAAGGTCGCGCGCTTCGGATGGCAATATCGCACCCAGCCCCGCCGCATCCTGACCTTCGTGCTTGACGGAAAGGCAGGGCCGTTGCCGCCCGCCGCGCCCGATCATCCCGAGCCGGTCGCGGATCCCGAGTACCGGCCCGACCCGGCGCTCGCGGAAAAGGGTGCGCCGATCTATGGCCGCCGCTGCCTCGTCTGCCATGGGGTGGACGTCAAGGCGGCGGGCCTTGCGCCCGACCTTCGCGCCTCGCCGGTGCCGCAGGATGCCGCGACGTTCAACGAGATCGTCCGCAACGGCGCGCTCGTCCCCAACGGCATGCCGCGCTATGAGGAACTCACCGATGCGGAAATGGCGGCGCTTCGCCAGTTCATCCGCTCCCAAGCGAGCAAGTTCCGTGCATCCGCGGCGAAGAACTGAGGTGCGCTGGGAATGACCGGCGGCGCGCATTACGAGAGCAGCGACGGAATCGCAACGATCACCATGGATCGGCCGGAGGTGCGCAATGCGCTGGATGCGGCGACCTCCCGGCTGATCGATGAAATGCTCTCCCGCGCCGAAGCTGACGCAGACGTGGGCGTCATCATCGTCACGGGCGCGGGCGACAAGGCCTTTTGCTCGGGCATGGACCTGAAGGAAGCGGCGCGGACCGGCCCCGGACACGGGCTGCTGCCGGGGCGCGGATTTGCGGGACTGACCGAAGGAAGCCGGTCGAAGCCGGTGATCGCGGCGGTGAACGGGGCGGCGGTTGCCGGCGGATTCGAGATCGCGCTTGCCTGCGACATCATCGTGGCGGCGGATCATGCGGTGTTCGGCCTGCCGGAGGTGAAGCGCGGCATGTTCGCCTTTGCGGGCGGAGTCCAGCGGCTCGCCCATCTGGTGCCCAGATCGACGGCGATGACGGTGATTCTGACGGGCGATCCATTGCCCGCCGCGCGCCTTCACGAGCTGGGCGTGATTTCAGCGCTGGTGGGGCTGGACCAGCTGATGCCAACGGCGCGCAAGATCGCGCAGACCATCAACGCCAACAGCCGCCCGGCCATAAGCGGGGCGAGGAGGTTGTTCCAGCTTTCGGCCGACCTGCCACTGGACGAGGCCTTGCGCGTCGGCAGGGAAATCGACTTTGCAAGCTTTTCCGATCCAGACACGGCGGAAGGCATAGCCGCCTATGCCGAAGGCCGCGCCGCCGCCTTCCGCAAGCCGATCTAGGAACTTTCTCCGCACAGCGCGACCAGCGCATCGACACCGGCCTGGGCGGCTGCCGCGTCGTCGCTCGCCGCCGCCCCGCTTGCGCCCACCGCGCCGATCACGACGCCGTCCACCGCGATGGGCACGCCCCCTTCCAGCGGCGCAAGGGTGCGGACCGCAAGGATCGCGGCCTGCCCTTCGTTCACCATGGTCTGGAATGTCTTGGACGGCACCCCGAACAGGGCGGCGGTCTGCGCCTTTGCCGTCGCCACTTCTATGCTGGGCGGCGGCGCGCCGTCCATTCGCCGAAACGCCAGCAGATGTCCCGCACGGTCGACAACGGCGACGCACAGACGAATGTTCATCCGCTCGGCTTCGTCGACGGCGGCTTTCAGCGCCACTTCCGCACCCCGGCTGGTCAGGGTGGTGACCTGTGTTGTCAGGCGCATCTGGGGTTCGTCCGTTCAAGGAGCATTGGCGTAGACGGGATCATGTGGGCCGCGCGCGCCCAGCGGCCGCAAGGTGGCGAACATTCCCTCATCCAGAAGCAGGTGGCCGATGTCGTTGCGGTTCCAGTCCATCACGACCTGCCGCTTCGCAATCCGCCATTCGCCATTGCGCCGTTCAAGCCTGTCTATGTAGCGGCCGCCAAAGACGAAATCGTGAGGGATCCCATCCACGCGACTCCAATCGAACTGAGAAAGATAGGTCGATCCGAAAATCTCCTCGATCTTTTCCTTGTCGCCACGCACCCGGTGATAGGCGATCAGATAGGCTTCCGAATAAATGGCGTCGCCATGCACCTCCATATGGACATTGGCGATGGCGTGCATGGTCACGTCGAACCAGCGCTGAATCTCAGCGATGATGAACTCGGCGAACTCGGCTGCATTGCCGTTGAAGACGCCGTGGTTGTCGATGCCGTCATCCCAGTAGACGGACCGCATCAGGTCGACATCGGCCCGGTCGAGCGCGCGGCAATAGCGGGTCAGCACGTCATAGGCCTTGGAACGGCTGACCAGTTCCTCGACCTCGGCGTCGGTCCAGTTCATTTCAGCGCTCCCCTTCGGCCATCCAGCGATCAAGCTCGGCATGGAAATGGCGGATGCGCTGTTCCTGCTCGCACAGCACGGCGCCCCGATAGCCCGCGCTTTCTATTCCCTCCTGCACCAGCGGGAAGAGCGAGCTGTCCTGATCGAAGACAAGGCCGAGGCCGCCCTGGCGCGGATCGATCTCCTCGATCTCCGCCGGAGCCCGGGCGCTGATATCCCAGCCTTCCGGAAGACCCATATAGGCGGGCGGCTGGACTTCCGGGTCGTCCTGCGGATGGACCATGACGATCACGTCGAAGATGAACTTGCGCGGATCGCTCTTGTGCGGCCGGAAATAGAGAAAGCTGAGGCCCTCCGGATGGATGCCCATCTGAAGGTTGGGGAACACGAAATAGTTCCAGTCGTCGGTCAGCTGATTGTCCAGAAAATCCGAATAATCGAGCCCCAGCCGCGTGGCGCGTTCGCGTTTGGCCTTCTGGATCGCCGGACGGACATCCTGCATCCGCCCCCGGAAGTCCTCCGGATCAAGGCCCACCTCGCGCATCAGCGCCTTCAGCGCGTCGTTCAATCCGGTTTCGCCGCTTCCCAACCTCGGGCTTTCATAGGCGAACTTCGTGACCATCCGGCTCATGCCGTGCGGATAAAGATCGATCTGCGCATGATAATCGTTGAAGATCGGCAGGATCTCCGGGTGGATGGCGTGGACATGATAGGCCTCGTTGAAGCCGTCGACCGCCACCTTCCAGTTGGCGTCCCACACCGATTGCGCGCGGCGGACCACCCGCATGTCCTTCAGCCGATAGGGGCGCGCATGGTCCGGCAGCGGCCCGAGCTGGTCGAGAAGCGGCCCGGCGTCGGGGTTCAGATTGACAAAGATGAAGCCTTCCCAGCTTTCGCAGCGGACCGCGCTCAGATCCAGGTTCCGGCAGAGCGTTTCAGGGCGGAAGGTTTCCGGATCGGTGACTCCCTTCAGGCTCCCGTCCAGGTTGAAACGCCAGTTGTGGAAGCTGCATGTGAAGCCGTTCGCAAGGCTGCCCTGGCTGTCATAGACGACGCGGTTGCCCCGATGCGGACAGACGTTGAAGAAGGCACGGATCGCTCCATCATCGCCGCGCACGATGACGATGCTTTCGCGCCCCAGTTCGAAGGTGACGAAATCGCCGGCGTCGGGAATGTCTTCCTCACGCGCTGCCCACACCCACACGCGGGACCAGAGGCGGGACCATTCCTTTTCCATCCACTCTTTCGAATAGTAGCGCTCCTTGGCGATGATCCCGGTGCCGTTGTCGATGAACGGGGCCTTGGCTTCGTTGCTGTCTTCGGGCGCATCCGGGTTGACGGGCCACGTCAGGCGATAGTCATAGCTGTTGTTGTCGAGCATCAATCTCTCCCAAAGGGGTCTTGCAGCCCCTTTTTTCAAAGTGGTGGCGCGCGCTATTCGGCGGCGTCGGCGAAGGTCGGCATGCACACGCCATCGAGATCGAGGATGTGCGTCAGACGGCCGAGCGCGACCCAACTGCCGATGCTGAAGGTCGCATCGACGATTTCGGCATCGCTGAATGCGGCGTGCATTTGCGCCCAGAAGGGTTCGTCTTCGTCCATCGATTTGGGCGCCGACCCGAAACGATCTGCATATTCGACCAGAAGGCGCTCGCGCTCCGAAAGCAGGCCTTCGGGATCGCCATTGCGCACCGCCTCGTAAAACGCCTCGTCCGGAGGGGGCGTGTCACCGCTGCGCGCCGTCACGGCAATAGATGGATCGCCGCCGGAGCGTTCGAGATGGCCGGGCAGGTCACGGGCTGCGCGCATCCCCAGGCACAGCTTGCAACCGTTGATGTCGGCGGTGCGAATCCGGGCGGCCTCCATTTCGCGCAGGCTGAGCGTGGATCGCTCATAGACGGTGCGCGAATAATTGGCCGCGGCCGCGCCGATTTCAGGCGCATAGGCGGTCCAGACATAGGCTGAAGGATCATGTTGGTGCTCGTCAGGCACATGGACGCGCGGCATCCTGCTTCTCCTTTACGACTCTGTTTTCCGAGTTCGTTATTAAAAGACAATCATGCCTGTCTTTTTGAGTCGGAACAAGGCCTCCCAACAGGATTGCCGGCGGCGGCGCAACGGCGTGGCTAGGCGTCTTCCCCGCGAGCGATCCGGAAGCCCGCGAATGACTGGCTGGTGGGCATGATTTCCAGGCTGTTGATGTTGACGTGCGGGGGCTGCTCGGCAACCCAGTGCAGCGTGTCGGCCAAGTCCTCAGGCTTTAGCGCCGACGCGTGCCTGTAGACGGCATCCGCAGCGTTTTCGTCCTGCAGGTATCGGACGAGCATGAACTCGGTCTCGACAAGCCCCGGCTCTATCGAGGTGACACGCACACCCTTCCCGTGGAGGTCTGAACGCAGGCAGAGCGAGAACTGGCGCACAAAGGCCTTGGTGCCCCCATAGACATGACCGGCTGCATAAGGATAATTCGCCGCGGCCGAGGAGATGTTGATGATCGCTCCGCGCCGGGCGATCAGCCCCGGCAGAAGCGCATGGGTCAACGACACCAGCCCGGTGATGTTGGTGTCGATCATCGTCTTCCACTGGTCCAGCTCGGCGGCGGGCGACGGCGCGTCGGGAAGCGCCAGCCCGGCGTTATTGATGAGCAGATCGATGTCACGAAATTGCGCCGGCAGCGACGCCACTCCCTTCGCTATCTGGTTGGCATCGCGAATATCGAGGCTGAGCGGATGGACGCTGTCGCGCCCCAGCGAATCGGCAAGCGCCTCCAGCCGGTCAGCGCGTCTTCCCGCTGCGATGACCCGCCAGCCGGCACCAACGAACTTCCTGGCGGCGGCTTCTCCGATTCCGGCGGTCGCTCCGGTAATGAGCGCCGTGCGGGTCCGAACGCTCATTGCCGGGGCTCGAGATCGTAGAGCATCTCGCGCGAGTAACTGCCCTCCATGCACTCCAGCATCTTGGCGATGACGGGCTTGCCGTGCTCGGTCTCCATATGCGCCTTGTCGGCTGCTTCATCGACAAAGGATTCGTAGACGGCGAACATGCCCGGTTCTTCCAGACGGAAGAACTTGAAGGCCAGCGTGCCGGGCTCCCGGTCCACCAGGCTTTCCATTTCCCGGGCGAGGTCGATGAACGCCTGTTCCCGGTCGGGCCGGATGCGAAAGCGCGAAAGAAAACTGTAAGCCACGGCGATCCTCCTTTGGGCACTGATTGCGCCAAATCCGATAACAAACAATCACGACTGCTTGTTCAAGGCAAATGTCCTGCGAGGCGTTGCAGCGCAGCAAAGCCATGTGTTGCAACGGCGCTACTATCACTCCCGGAAATGAAAAGAAACAAACATGCCTGATTGTATCTTTGGTCCGGAGTTGTATGACGCTTCATGCCTTTAGAAGCCGCGAAGCCGGCCGGGCTACGGATTTGGGAGAGAGACTCATGAAGAACAGCCGTCGACTCGCATTGCCCGCACTGTGGGTGCTCGCCGCCGCCTCCATGTCCAATCCTGCGCTGGCGCAGACGCCTGCCGAAGGTGAAGGCCTGAGCCCCAGTGAGCAAAACGCGCAGCTTCAGGATGCGCCGGAAGCAGAACCGGCGGTGTCGGAGGCCGGGCTGGGTGAAATCGTCGTCACGGCGACTCGGCGCGCCACCAATCTTCAGGATACGCCCGTTGCGGTTTCGGCGATCGACCAGGGACTGATCGAGCAGGCGTCGCCACGCGACATCGGCGATCTGGCTGCGTTCGTGCCGAACTTTTCGGCGGCGACCGTAACCAACTTCAATGCAGCGTCGTTCGCGATTCGCGGCGTCGGCCAGAACAGCATCATCGTTTACTTCGAGCCGCCGGTGGCGGTGCTGGTCGACGACTTTGTTGTGTCGTCTGTCCAGACCCAGCTTCTCGACACCTTCGACATCGCACAGGTCGAGGTGCTTCGCGGCCCGCAGGGAACGCTCTTCGGCAAGAACACGACCGGCGGCGCGGTCACGGTCAGGACCAAGCGGCCCGATCTCGACAATATCGGCGTCGAGGCGCGGGCGATGTACGGCAGCTTCAACACCACGCGGTTGCAGGGCGCGGCCAACATCCCGATCATTCCGGGCCAGCTCGCCTTCCGGGGCGTGATGGGCTATGAATATAGCGACGGCTATTACAAGAACGGGGCCTGCTACGGCCCGGTGGTCGCCTTCGTTCCGACTAAGTTCGCGGGCGTAGAGGGCTGCGGCGACGGCGAAAACATCGGCGGCAAGGACGTCTGGAACGCCCGCGCCAAGCTGTTGTGGGAGCCGTCCTCCGCGTTCAGCGCGCTGCTTCAGTATGAATGGATTCGCGACACGTCGGAAAGCGTGCCCGGCGTCAACGAAACGCGCCCGGGCCAGCTGTTCGACACGCTGGGCGTCGGTGCGGCTACCCCTCCGGGCGGCGATCCGCTCGATTTCGCAGGGATTACGAACCGCAACAGCAACCTGCTCAAGATGGAGAAGGGCCATCGCATCAGCGTCGACGGCCTCTATCTGAACATGGACCTTGATGTCGGCGCGGGTACGTTCACCTCGGTGACGGGCTATCGCAAGCAGAAGTCGCGCCTGCCGAGCACCTATCCAAATCAGGCCCCGGTCGCGGCCGATGGCGAGGTGCTGTCGCTGTTCGACGCGACGCGCGACGACGACCGCACGACAAAACAGCAGGAACTGCGCTTCGCGTCCGACTTTGGCGGGCCGTTCAACTTCGTTGCGGGCGGATTCTACCAGAAGGAGAAGATCGACTTCTGCGTTGCGCAGATCCTGGGCTTCCAGGACCTGGTCTCGCCGCCGCTTCCCTTCGCCACATGGAACAACGCCCCCTATCTTCTCTGCAATGCGCAGAAGTCGCGATCGACCGCCGTGTTCGCCGAGGGCAACTACAAGTTCACCGACCAGCTGACGCTGACGGTGGGCGGCCGCTACACCTGGGAAAAGAAGCGCTGGTACGGCCGCCAGCAGACCTTCATCCCCGCCCTCGCCGGCGGGTTCGATCCCGGCCTCAGCATCGGGGAGGCGCTGGACGCCAGCGTGTTCAACTTCCCCGCCGGGGTCATCCAGGTGCTGGACAAGGCGAACGAGCCGACCTACCGCGCCAGCCTTGGCTATCAGGCAACCGATGACCTGTTCGTCTACGCAACCTACTCGCATGGCTTCAAGGCGGGGGCGTTCAACGACCAGATCGGTTCGTTCGCCCCGTTCGGAAACGATCTCGATGCGTTTGCGCTGGCTGCATCGGCGACCGATCCCGAAAAGGCGGACAGCTATGAAGTCGGGTTCAAGTCGGAGTTTCTCGACCGCAGGCTGAGGCTGAACGTCACGGGCTTCTGGGTCGACTACAAGGACCTGCAAAAGCAGATCGTGGTTCCGATCGAGGTCAACGGACTCCCGTTCCAGCTGACCCGCTTCTTCAACGCGGCCAGCGCCACGGTGAAGGGCATAGAGGCGGAAGCGACTGCGGTTCCGGTCGACGGGCTGACCCTGAGAGCCGTGCTCGGCTATCAGGACGGCAAGTACAATGATTATGTCACGCCCATTCCGGCCGGATATGATCTGTCGTCGGCACCGCTCGACCGGCTGCCCAAGTGGCAGTGGACGGTGGACGGAAGCTACGAGATTCCGTTCGGCGATCACAAGGTCACGCTCAACGGCAATGTGGCCTATACTGCGCGCAATCTTTCCACCCAGTCGATCTCCACGGCGTCCGACAACACCTATCTCAACGCGCGCACGCTGGTGAATGCATCGATCACGCTGGCCGATATCGATGATCGCTATTTTGTGCGGGCGATCGGCCGGAATCTCACCGACAAGCGGTACAAGATCGGTTCGCAGGTCGTCGGCGGGCTGTGGGCGAACTCGCAGTACGGTCCGCCGCGCTTCTTCGGCGTGGAGGCGGGTCTTCGGTTCATGACCGAATAGGCGCTGCCTTGTGGAAGGTCGAGACCGGCGTGGCGGTGAGCCGCGCCGGTCGCCGCCGTCACTCGACCCCTTTCATCCACCCAAGGAGCATCGGTTCCCTATGTCGCAAACTGTCTCCAAAGCCACGGCGCTCTGCGCGGCGCTGCTGTTTCTGGCGGGTTGCGGTGGCGGTGACGGTGGCGACGGTCGGGCCGGTGTGTCCGGCGGTGCGGCGTCAGGGGCGGCGGCGCGATTGCTCGACGGGTCGGACGGCGCGGACTGGGCGGCCTTCGGGCGGACCTATGGCGAGCAGCATTACAGCCCGCTGGACGAGGTCAACCGCGAGACGGTGAGCCGTCTGGGGCTGGCCTGGTCGGTCGACCTGCCGCTGGGCAATTCGGTGACCGGCCCTGTGGCGGTGGACGGGGTTCTCTATACGGCGACGGGCTATAGCGTGGTGCGGGCGTTCGACGCCGTCACGGGCCGCCAGCTTTGGGAATATGACCCTGAAGCGCCCGAGGCGGCGGGGCGCAAGCTGCGGCAGGGCTGGGGCAGCCGCGGGATCGCCTGGTGGAACGGCAAGGTCTACACCGGTACGCAGGACGGGCGTCTGATCGCGATCGACGCGAAGACCGGCAAGCCCCTCTGGTCGCAGATGACGGTGGCCAAGGACGATGTTCGGTTCATCTCGGGCCCGCCGCGGGTGTTCGACGGCAAGGTGATCATCGGCCATGGCGGCGCGGATGTGGGATCGATCCGCGGCTATGTGACGGCGTATGACGCCGAGACCGGCAAGCAGCTCTGGCGATTCTGGACGGTGCCGGGCCAGCCCGGCGTCGACGACGACGAGACGACGCGGATTGCTGCGGAGAGCTGGTCGGGCGAATGGTGGAAATACGGCGGCGGCGGCACCGTCTGGAACGCCATCACCTATGACGCCGAACTCGACACCATCTATCTCGGCACCGGAAATGGCGCGCCGTGGAATCACAAGATCAGAAGTGCTGGAAAGGGTGACAATCTTTTCCTCGCGTCGGTCGTCGCGCTCGACGCCAAGACCGGCAAATACAAATGGCACTATCAGTTCAACCCGGCTGAAAGCTGGGACTACAACGCGTCCATGGATATGGAGCTGGCCGATCTCCAGATCGACGGCAAGGCGCGCAAGGTGCTGATGACCGCGCCGAAGAACGGTTTTTTCTATGTGATCGACCGCACCAACGGGAAGGTGATCTCGGCCGAACCCTATGTGAAGGTGACCTGGGCGTCGAAAATCGACTTGAAGACCGGCCGCCCGGTGGAGAGGCCCGGCATTCGCTATGAAGATGCGCCTGCAACGATCATGCCCACGCCGATCGGGGCGCATAGCTGGCTGCCGATGGCGTACAGCCCCCAGGCCCGGCTGGTCTACATCCCGGCGATAGAGCTGGAGGCGACGTTCGACGACAGCGGCATCACCCGTGAAAACTGGAAGCGCACGCCCGGGGCCGCGCTCGATTATGCGGTGCGGCCGGAAATCCGGCTTGTCGAGGGGGCGAAGCACCATAGCGCGCTGGTGGCGATTGACCCGGTCACGCAAAAGCAGGCGTGGCGCGTCCCGCTGCCCGCGCACTTTCCGGGCGGCATCGCGGCGACTGGAGGCGGGCTGGTGTTCCAGGGCCAGGTGGATTCAAAATTCAACGCCTATGACGCAAAGACCGGCAAGCTGCTCTGGTCGTTCGACGCCAAGGCCCCGGTGATCGCGCCGCCGATCACCTACACGGCCAATGGCCGCCAATATGTGACCGTGCTGACGGGCATGGGCACGAGCGGGGGCTTTCTGGGTCAGCTTCTGGAGGAATATGGGATCGATTACCGGACGCAGGCACGCCGCATCCTGACCTTCGCGCTGGACGGCAACGCCACCCTTCCGGCCGCCGAACCCTATGAAGCCGTCGCGATCGACGACCCGGATTATCGCACCGACGCCGCTGCCGCTTCGGCTGGAGCCGACATCTATAACCAGCGTTGCGTCGTCTGCCACGGAGGCGAAGCCGTGGCGGCGGGTGTTGCGCCTGACCTTCGGACCTCTCCGGTCCTGCTGGACGACGCGACATTCGACGCAATCGTCCATGCGGGAATGCTCGTTCCCAACGGCATGCCGAAATTCGAGGAGCTGAGCGAGGCCGAGCTGGCCAATCTTCGCCAGTATCTGCGCTCGCGGGCGGCCGACCTCAGGAAAGACCGGCCGCTGCCCGACGAGATAAAGCCGGGACGCTGACGCCGCGTCAGTCCAGCCTGCGCACCGGATCGCTTCCGTCCCAGCGGGCGGCTTCGGCCCTTATCATCGCAAACAGGTCCTTCATTTCCTGTGACATGTCGATCAGTTCGATCATGGTGCCGGGGAAGAGCGCATCCGTCGCGAGATAGGAAAAGCGGGATATCGGCAGCTCGCCTTCCACGGCGACATGGATGCCCGCCGCGCGGGCGGCCGCCATCTGCGCGTCATAGTCGGTCGCGACCGTGCCCAGATGGTGAACGCCCCGCCGCCCGGCGTCGAGGAAATCGCGATAAGGGGACGGATCGCTCCCGGGCCGGATCAGCTCGATCATCATGTCGCCGCTATAGGCGAGCGCGGCATGGCTCAATACGTCATACTCATCCGTCAATACCTCGTCCCGCTTCATCCAGGCGAAAGGCAGGGGCGTCGGGAACATGAAGAACGGGCCGACGCCAAGCACGCGGGTCCAATGGTCGAGCGCCGCGTCGATATCCTCCACCACATAGGCTGTCTGAAAAATCGGGCCAAACAATCGGCTCATCACTTCCTCCTTCGATGCATCCGTTCAAGCGAAGAAGGACCATGCCTCAAAGTCGGACGACTTAAAACAGTCATGACTGTTTTAAATGGCGTGCCGGTTCTCCGTGCGGCCGTGTTTTGCGCACAGCCTGGCATATCGGCGGACGATGTCCGTGCGAAGCGGCCCGACGGTGATCGAAAGCAGGTTGGACAGAAAATTGATGCGCAGTTCGTCGGCAAGCGCTGCAAGCGCGATCCGGTTCGACGCCCAATATCTGTATGTCGAAAGTTCGCCGTTTACATATCGGTCGATCGCCCTCTCCCGGTCGAGGCGGGGAAGAAGCGCGCGTTTCGGAGTGGCGTCCAGCCAACGCCCAAAACGGTCGGCCGGAAGGCTCCGGATCGATTCCAGCGCCGGTCGGATCGGGTTGACGGAAAAGAACAACGCCACCAGCATCCGGTTATAGGCGGAGTTGCGCTCGATCTCGACCGCGACGGTGTCATATTCGGCAAGGATCGAATCGATGTCGCCGCCAAGCGGATTGGCCGCCCACTCCTCTCGCAGCGCTTCGATATGCTCGGCGATCGCATGGCCCAATATGCCGTCGCGCCCGCCGAATGCGTGATAGAGCGTGCGGGACGATACGCCCGCCCTGCGGCTCAGTTCGCGGATGTTGAACCCCGGCTCGCCCGCCTCGGCCAGCAACGCCCGAGCCTCGGCGAGGATACGCCGCCGCCGCTCCTGCATCACGGGGCTGGAGTAGCGCTGCCTGCCTGCGATCCGGCTCATCTCGTTCAACTGCATCTCTCCACGCGCGTGCTGACTGGCAGCCTCTGTAGATCGCGGCGGGCCTGCCCGACAATATGTGCATCATGGCCGCCCGGCTGCGCCGACAAGTTCGATTCCGTCTTCCATAAACGAAAACATGTAGTAATATTCGTTGCAACAAGAATCGGATTCGGCGGCAGCGCCGGAAAGACGCCCGCCCCCTGTTGGAGAGGATGTATCTCATGAACTACGACCCCCGGAGCTGGGCCGTCCACGCAGGCTCTTCTTACGACTTCGACAAGCACGCGCCGCACATCGACAATGGCAGCGCGCGCCCGGATCCCGTCCGCTATACCTCGAAGGAATTTTTCGATCGGGAGTGGGAAAAGGTCTTCACCAAGACGTGGCTTCTAGCCGGGCCGGCCAGCGACGTGCGCGAGCCGGGCGACTGGATGAAGTTCGACATCGGGCCGGAGTCCTTCATCGTGGTCCGCGGCGACAATGGCGGGCTTCATGCACATTACAATGTGTGCCCGCACCGCGGCAGTCAGCTCGTGCGCGACGACATGGGCTCGCAGAACAGCTTCACCTGCCCCTTCCACAGCTGGCAATTCGACCTTGACGGCAAAAACACCCGCGTGACCGATGTCGAGACCTTCCGTCCCGAAGTGCTCTGCCACGACAAGAATCTGTCGTCGGTGCGGGTGGAAGAAGCGGCCGGGCTGGTCTTCATCTCGATGGCCGATGACGTCCCGAGCCTTGCGGAATATCTGGGGCCGGTGCTGCCGATGCTGGAGCTCTACGAGATCGACAAGATGTACGTCGTCCAGCACAAGCGTTCGGATTGGGGCGCGAACTGGAAAGGCGGCGTGGACGCCTTCTACGAAACCTACCATCTCCATGCGATCCACCCGCAGACGATGGGTATGCTGGACGACCGCACCCATATCGACCTCTATCCGGGCGGCCTGAGCAGGCAATTTGTCCCGTTCGCCCAGCCCAATTCGCATTTCCCCGATCAGGAAGGCGTGAACCCCGGCATCGCCATGATGCTGAAGGACGCCGGCATCGATCCGGAGAAGTTCGAGGGGACGGCGAAGGATACACGCGCCGCGCTCGCCTTCGCCAAGCGCGAGCGCGCGGCGCGGCTGGGGCTGGACTATAACAAGTTCAGCGACGCGCAACTCACCGACAGCACGATCTTCGGCGTCTTCCCCAATGTTCAGATCGGCTGCCATCCGGAGGCGGTGTTCCTCCACCGCTTCCTGCCGCATGCCACCGATCCGAGCCAGTTCACCTATGACACGATCATCATGTACCGGCACATCGACGTGCCGGGCTATGGCGCGCCGTTCTGGATGGGGCTTGGCGAAGAGGTGGATATGAGCGGCGAGACGCGGCCCGATGTGGTTCGGACCGGCCTTGGAGAGCCGCCGGAACTGGGGGAAGTGCTCGACCAGGATTCCGACCTGCTGCCGATCGTCCAGGCAGGGGCGCGGTCGCGCGGCTTCCGTGGTCCGCTCTGGAGCGAGCAGGAGGCGCGGCTGCGTCATTTCCACGTTGAACTCGACCGTTGGCTGGCGCGTTGATTGATGTGACGCTCTTGGAGACCGGCGGCGTCGCCGCCGGTCTTCCTCGTCTATTGGAGAGGATATGATGGGCCGGGTAGCAGGCAAGGTCGCGCTGGTGACGGGCGGCGGGTCCGGACTGGGCCGCGCCGATTGCGAGGCGCTGGCGCGGGAAGGCGCTACGGTGATCGTGACCGATGTCGCGCTGGACGCGGCGCAGCGCCTCGCCGGGGAGCTCGGCGGCGGCGCGGTCGCTTTTTCACTCGACGTCGCGTCGGAACAGGCTTGGATCGACGTTCTGCGCGAGATCGAGGAGCGCTTCGGCCGCCTCGACATCCTCGTCAACAATGCAGGCGTGGTTGCGATGGCCGATGTCGAGGAAAGCAGCCTTGAGCAGTTCCGCTGGGTCAACGCGGTCATGAGCGAGGGCGTTTTCCTCGGCTGCAAGCACGCGATTCCGCTGATGAACAAGCGCGACGGCGGCTCGATCATCAACATGTCGTCGACGGGCGCGCTCCTTGGTTATCCGGTCTATCTCGCCTATTCCGCCGCAAAGGGCGCAGTGCGGTCGATGACCAAATCGGTGGCGGTCATGTGCCAGGAAAAGGGCTACAAGATCCGCTGCAATTCGGTGCATCCGGGCGCGATCGAAACCCCGATGGTGCAGCTTGCGGAGGGACGGCCGGGCGAAGCGCAGGCCATTCCCGAAGGCGTGCTGCCGCATGGCGCGAAGGGTGCGCCAAAGGACGTGGCCAATATGGTGCTGTTTCTTGCCTCCGACGAATCCCGCTATGTCACCGGCGCGGAATTCGTCGTGGACAATGGCCTCACCGTTCGTCCGTGGTAAGCCTCATCTTTCGATGATTTGCGAAGGCTGACCATGGCCCGTGTTCTCCTGTGCCGGCTCGAAGACGTTCCCGAAAACGGGAACCGCGCCTTTACCGTGGACGACAAGGCGGTGCTCGTCTGTCGTTCGTCCTCGGGCGTGTTCGCGCTGGAGAATATGTGCAGCCATGCGACCTCCAGCCTTGAAGGTGGAAAGATGAAGGGGCCGTTCCTCTTCTGCCCGCTTCACGGAATGCGGATAGACATGAGGAGCGGTTGCCCCAGCGGCCAGCTGACCAAGAAGCCGGTCAAGGTCTATGAAGCGACGGTCGAAGACGGTCAGGTCTTCGCCGAGCTGTAAGCATCACTTCTATCGCCGCATCGGCCTGAACATCGCACGGACGTCGTCGACGATCAGCTCCGGGACTTCCGCCGGCGCGAAATGACCGCCGCGATCATGGCGGCGTTCGAACACCAGGTTGAACATAGCCTCCAGCCCGGAGCCAAGGCCGGTCGTTCCGTCATGGGTGAAATGGCTGATCCCCGAAGGCGCCTGCACCAGCGGTTCGAGGTCGTGCGAGGGCTGCCACAGATGCCGTGCGGCTTCGGCATAGAAGCGCGCGGAGGTTCCGAAGCTGTCGGTCAACCAGTAGATCATCGCCGTGGTGATCAGAAAGTCCCTGTCGAAGGCGGCCTCCAGCCCCTCGCGGCAATCGCCCCAGCTTCGCCGCCGCTCCACCAGCCAAGCCAAAAGGCCGACTGGCGAATCGTGGAGCGCATAGGCCAATGTCTGCGGATCGAGCACCTGGACGCAGACGTGAGCCGCGATCCGGCGCTGCCACGCGAGAAAGGCCTCGCGCTCCTCGCTGCCGAGGCCGGGCGGCGCAAGCGTTCCGGCGGTCACGTCCCACGGCCGTTCATGATTGAACAGCGTGAGCGGCGCGACCGTGGAGACATGGATGCCGTGAAGCTCGCCCGCATATTTGTGGCCAAGCTGGGTGGTGGTGAGACCGCCCCAATCGCCGCCTTGCGCGGCGTATTTCTCAAAGCCCAGCACTTTCGTCATCAACTGGTGCCACAGGTCGGCCGTGGTCCAGAAGTTGACGCCGGTCTTCGTCAATGGCGTGGAGAGCCCGAACCCCGGCATGGAGGGGACGATCACCTCGAACGCGTCGGCCGGATCGCCGCCGAAAGACGCCGGGTCCGCCAGCGGACGAATAACCCGGTTCAGATCCCAGAAGGTCTAGGGCCAGCCGTGCGACAGGATGATGGGCATCGGTTTCGGCCCGCGCCCCGGCTCTCGGATGAAGTGGATCGGCACATCGTCGATCTCAGTCTGGAAATGCCGGAAACCGTTGATTGCGCTGAGCTGCGCGTCCCAGTCGTACCCGTCGCGCCAGTAGGACACCAGTTCCCTCAGATAAGCGCCATTGACTCCATAGGACCAGTCGTCGTTGGCGAAATCTTCGGCAAAGCGCGTGCGGGCGAGCCGTTCGCGAAGATCGGCCAGCCTAGCCTCGGGCGGCTGGAAGCGGATCTGCTCGACCGCCATCACCGTCCGGCCTCCACAGCCCGGCGGAAGTGGTAGAGCGCATCATCGGGATGGCGGCGGCCAAGCGGGCGAAGATGGGCGAGCATGCCTTCGTCGAAAATCGATCTGGCGATGTCGCACCGGTTCCAGTCCATCAGGAGCATCCGTTCGGCAATGCGCCATTCGCCATTGCGGCGTTCGAAACGGTCGAAATAGCGGCCGCCGAAGAAGAACTCGTGCGGAATGCCGGCGACTTCGTCCCAGTCGAACTTCGCGGCATAGCTGGGGCCGAACGTGTCCTCCACCTTTGCGCGATCGCCCTTCAGCACGCAATTGGCGATCAGATAGCTTTCGCTGTGCGCGACATCGCCTTCCACCTCGATCAGCATGTTGCCGAGCGCGTGAACGGTGGATTCAAAGCGCTGTTTCGTGTCGCCGACGATATATTCGGCGAATGCGGCCGCGCCGCCATTGAAAACGCCGTGATTGTCGACGGCATCCTCCCAGTAGAGCGATTTCATCAGCTCGACGTCGCACCTGTCCAGCGCGCGGCAGTAAAGCAGCAGCATGTCGCTGATCCTGGCCCGCGAGGCGAGTTCGTCGAGCAGTGCTTCGGATTGCCCCATCATCATTCCTTACCTCCGAGGTCGAGCGAAAGGTTGACACAGGCAAAAAATAAAAACAAGCATGACTGTATCTAAATTGATGCCCGGCCGGTGGAACGCTGCGATGGCCGCCGGGGCTTTTGTCGGGGAGAATGTCATTGCAAGCCCATAGCCCGGCGGAACTGCCGCCTGCCGAGCAGCCCGATCTGGCGGAGCAGGGCTGGCGTCGTATGCATCCGGAAGGCCTGACCGGCTATGATGCGCTGCTGCCGGTCCTGCTGGTCCGCCCCGGCGATCCCGGCCGCGCGGAGGCCCGGGTGGAAACGGGGAGCCACAGCCTTAACGTGCTGGGCGGCTTTCACGGCGGCTATCTGGCGTCGATTGGTGAGCTGGTGCTCTTCCTGCCGCTGTTTCTGCACGGCAAGGTTTCGAGCCAGGGAGCGATCACGGTCGATTTCACGATTCAGTTCATGGCGGGCGGAGGTGCGGGGTCGCCGTTGCTCGTCTCGATCGAGTTGCTGCACGAGACGGGGCGCATGGCCTTTCTGCGGGGCGTCATGGAGCAGGACGGCCGCCGGGTCGCCGCCTTTACGGGCACGATGCGAAAGCTGGGCGCGGCGCGCTGACGCCCCATCCGGCTCCGCGGCCGGCCTAGCCCTTGCGGCCGCCGAGGCGGGGGTGAAGGTCGATGATCTGCTGCTCCAGATGGTTGAGCATCAGTTCGACCACATGGTCGTTCGCCAGCCCCGAGCGGTTGCGTAGCGCGAGCCCTTCCAGCACCGTCTGCGCCAGCGTGATCGCAAGTTCGAAGCGTTCCGGGTCGCTCTGCCAGTCGGCGAATATGTCGACTGCGCGAACGTCCCAGCGCGCCTGATATTCTTCCTCCAGCGGCTTCAATACCGCCGCCAGCGCCGCATCGGTCCGCGCCGCGTGCCTGATCTCCTCAAAGGCGATGGCCGTGGGCGTGGAAAGCTGGTCCCAATAGGTGCGCATGATCGCGCCGACCTGCGCCGGATCGATTGCAGTCACCCGGCCCAGCGCGCGCAGCCGCTTTTCCTGCAATTCGATGATCGTCCCGCGAATAAGGTCCGGGCCATCCCTGAAATGATGCAGCACGGCCCCGCGCGTCACCCCCGCCTCGGCGGCGACACGAAGCGGATTGGTGCGCGCATAGCCATATTTGACGAGACAGGCGATCGTGGCGTCCAGCAGCCGCTTTCGTGTGCGCTCGCTGCGAAGCTGCCGCACCGGCGTGCGTTGGGTGATCATCCTGGTCAGACCGCTTCTCCTCCCGCTCAGGGCTTCTTGTCGAGCGCGGCCACGGGAGTCCAGAACTCTTGTGCGAAACCCCGGTCGTCGATGCATTCGACCATCCGCGCTACGATTGGTCCGGACACCGGCCCGGTGCGGTGGCGCTCGTCGGCATCTGCGTCGACATAGCTTTCATAAAAGACATAGCTGTACGGATCGTCGGCAAGGGTGAAGACCTGATAGTCCAGGGTGCCGGGGTCGTCGCGCGCAACCTCCATCATGTCGGCGATAGCCTGCCGGAAGCTGGCCTCCATTTCAGGTTTGATGTGAAGGCGGGCGATGTAGGTGTAGCTCATCTCTTCCTCCGTCCAGGGCCTCGATGGTGACATATCCGCCACATAATTGAAACATTCAATCGTGCATGTTTGCATATTTGGCCCGCGGGCATTGTCAAAGCGTCTTTGAAAACAACTATTTAATATGACGCCGCGCCTCGGCTGACGGCGTGTTTCATAAAACATACAGTCATGCTTGATTTTAAATCCTCGGCCCTGTAGATCAGGAAAAACAACGCAGGGAGAGGATGCCATGTCCACACAGTTCGCGATTCGCGGCGTCGGGTTGCTCGCGCTTGCAGCCGCCATCAATGGAAATGCCCTGGCGCAGTCGGTCGAGCCGGAAGGCGCGGGCGTTCCCGCGGCCGCTCCCGCGCCTACCCAGGCGACTGCCGACGCTCCGCCTGCCGTGCCCGCTGAAACCGTGCCGGCCGAAACCGGGGTGGGTGAGGCCGGGCTTGCCGAGATCATCGTCACTGCAACGCGCCGCGACACCAATCTCCAGACCACGCCGGTTGCGGTGTCTGCGGTCGATTCGTCGCTCATCAACCAGGCCGCGCCGCGCGATATCGGCGACCTCGCCACCTTCGTCCCCAATTTCTCGGCGGCCAAGATCACCGGCTTCAACGCCGCGTCGTTCGCCTTGCGCGGCGTAAGCGTCAACAACATCATCGTCTATTATGAAGCGCCGGTCGGCGTTCTTCTCGACGACTTCGTGATGCCGTCGGTCCAGACCCAGCTTCTCGACACCTTCGACATCGCGCAGCTCGAAGTGCTTCGCGGCCCCCAGGGCACGCTGTTCGGAAAGAACACCACGGGCGGCGCCGTGACCGTCCGCACGAAACGGCCGGAGCTTGATCGCATCGGCGGCGAGGCGCGCGCCACCTATGGCAGCTTCAACGCCTATCAGCTCCAGGGCGCGCTGAACCTTCCGATCATCACCGACGTGCTTGGGCTGCGCCTGGTCGGCAGCTACGCCAAGTCAGACGGCTATATGCGCAACGGCTATTGCTATGGCCCGGTCGTCACCTTCGGCCCCAGCAAATATGCAGGCGTCTCCGGGTGCGGCGACGGTCGCCGGATCGGCGGCACGGATGTATTTTCCGGCCGCGCCAAGCTGCTTTGGGAGCCCACCAGCGACATCTCGGCGCTGCTCCAGTACGAGATCATCCGCGACAATTCCGAACCGGCGGTCGCGATCGAAGACACTCCCCCCGGCAACAACTTCCTGTTCAACGTGCTGGGCGTCGGCGGCGCGCGCAACACCGGCGATCCGCTCGACCGGCACGGGCTGACCTTCCGTGAAACCGAATATATCGAGACCAGCAAGGCGCGCGTCGACGTGGACGGCGTGTTCCTGAACGTGAACGTCGATATCGGGCCGGGCACCATCACCAATGTCGCGGGCTATCGCTTCCAGCGCTCGCGCCTGCCGAACAGCACCACCGGCATGGGCTCGATCGTCGCGCCCGACGGCGATGAACTCGCGCTGTTCGACCTCAACCGGTCCGACAACCGCAAGACCTGGCAGGAAGAGTTGCGCTTCGCATCCGACTTCGGCGGCCGCTTCGATTTCGTCAGCGGCGTCTTCTATCAGCGTGAGCATGTCGATTTCTGCGTGGCGCAGGTGCTGGGATTCCAGGATCTGGTTGGAGCGACAACGCCCTATGGCGCATGGGACGACAATCCCTTCGTGCTCTGCAACGATCAGCGGTCGCGCTCGACCGCCGTCTACGCCGAGGGCACCTACAAGTTTACCGACGATCTGACGCTCACGGTCGGCGGCCGCTACACCTGGGAGAAGAAGAAGTGGCGGGGCCGCCAGCAGTCGTTCGTGCAGGACATCACCGGCGATCCGACGATGACCTGGCGGGACGTCTCGCTGATGGAACTGAATGACTTCGGGCGCTTCCCGACCGGCGTCGTCAGCAACAGCGCCTCGTTCAAGGAGCCGACATGGCGGGTGAGCCTGGGCTATCGCTTCTCGCCCACCATCTATGGCTATGCGACCTATTCGCGCGGTTTCAAGGGCGGCGGATATAATGACCAGATCGGGTCGTTCGCACCGTTCGGCGCCAATCTGGACGCCTTTGCCGCAGCGGCCGCTCCGACCGATCCGGAAACCGCCGACAGCTATGAAGCGGGCGTGAAGACCGAGTTTCTGGACCGCCGCCTTCGCTTCAACCTCACCGGCTTCTATGTGAAGTACAAGGATCTGCAAAAGCAGATCGTCACGCCGCTATCCGTCAACGGGCAGACCTTCCAGGTGACGCGCTTCTTCAACGCGGCTGCCGCAGAGGTGAAGGGCATCGAGGCCGAAGTCACGGCAATCCCGATCGAAGGGCTGACGCTGCGCGCCAACCTTGGCTATCAGGACGGCAAATATAATGAATATGTGACCCCGCTGCCGGCCGGCTATGATCTGGCGACGGCCCCGCTTGACCGCGCGCCCAAATGGCAGTGGGCGGCCGATGCGGCCTATGAGCATCCGATCGGCGACATGGGGAGCGTGTTCCTGAACGGAAACGTCGCCTATACCGGGCGCAACCTGTTCAGCCAGTCGATCACCTCGCCCGACGAGAACGCCTATCTGCAGGCGCGGACGGTCTTCAACGGCTCTATCGGCTTCAAGGGGCCGGACGACGCCTATTCGATCCGCCTCATCGGCCGGAACCTGACCGACAAGCGCTATCGCGTCAGCCAGCTTATCGTAGGCGGGCTCTGGACCTTCTCGAACTATGCCCCACCGCGCAGCTGGGCGATCGAGGGAAGCTTCAAATTCTAGGAGACCGTTCTGCTGGTCCCCCCGGGCCGGGCCGCGCAAGCGGTCCGGCCTTTCTTTTGTGGGGAGGCTACGCTGCGCTGCACCAAAACAGTGCCTAGTTTTTATGCACCGTGTCATTTCTGCTTAATTTGGCGGCGGTGAGGGCGCTTCCCGCAGCCAGAGCGCCGCTGGTCGAGGCCGATTCATAACTGGCACGATTGGTGCACGTATCCCCGCTGCAAGCCAGCGAGGGAGGCAGAATGAAACTCATCATCGCTATCATCAAACCGTTCAAGCTGGACGAGGTGCGCGACGCGCTCTCCTCGTTGGGGGTTGCGGGGATGACAGTCACCGAGGTCAAGGGCTTCGGGAGACAAAAGGGGCAAACCGAAATCTATCGGGGCGCCGAGTACAGCACGAACATGGTCCCGAAGATCAAGGTGGAAGTCGTGACCGCCGACGATCTTGCGGACCGCGCGGTCGAAGCCATTCAGCAGTCGGCCAACACCGGCGCCATCGGCGACGGCAAGATCTTCGTGCTCGACGTCGGTCAGGCCGTGCGCATCCGCACCGGCGAGACCAACGAAGTCGCGCTCTAAACAAACGGGGGAAGCATGAATCTATTGCACAAGATCGGGGCGGGCAGCGCGATGTTCGCCGCCTCCGCCTTTGCCGCGATGCCGGCCTGGGCGCAGGAAGTGGCCGAGGAGGTCGCGCCCGTCGCCGACAAGGGCGACACCGCCTGGATGATGGTTTCGACCGTCCTCGTCCTCATGATGATCCTGCCGGGCCTGGCACTGTTCTACGGCGGTCTGACCCGCACCAAGAACATGCTGTCCACCATGACGCAGATCGGCGCGGCGGCAGCGCTCGCCATGCTGATCTGGGTGATGTGGGGCTATACCATGGCCTTTGGCGATGGCGGCAACGCCATCATCTCCGGCTTCGGCAAGGCCTTTCTGAACGGCGTCACGCCCGACAGCATGGCCGCCACCTTCTCCGAAGGCGTGGTCATCCCGGAATATGTGTTCATCTGCTTCCAGATGACCTTTGCGGCGATCACCGTCGCGCTGGTACTGGGCGCCACGGTTGAGCGCATGAAGTTTTCAGCGACGATGATCTTCGCGATCATCTGGCTGACGATCGTCTATTTCCCGATCGCGCACATGGTGTGGGCGGGCAACGGCTATTTCTTCGCGCTTGGCGCTCTGGATTTCGCTGGCGGCACCGTGGTCCACATCAATGCGGGCGTCTCTGCGCTGGTCGCATGCCTCATCCTTGGCAAGCGCATCGGCTACCAGAAGGAAGTGATGGCGCCGCACAGCATGACGATGACGTTCATCGGCACCGGACTGCTGTGGGTGGGCTGGTTCGGCTTCAACGCCGGTTCGGCGCTGGAGGCCAATGGTTCGGCCGCGCTTGCGATGATCAACACCTTTGTCGCAACCGCATCGGCGGGCCTGTTCTGGATGATCGCCGAGCGTCTGAGCGGCCACAAGGGCTCGGCCCTGGGCTTCTGCTCCGGCATCATCGCCGGCCTGGTCGCCGTCACTCCGGCGGCGGGCAACAGCGGCCCGTTCGGCGCGATCGTGCTTGGCGCGGTGGCTTCGGTCATCTGCTTCTACGCGGTCAGCATCCTGAAGCCGAGGCTTGGCTATGACGACTCGCTCGACGCGTTCGGCATCCACGGCATCGGCGGCATGATCGGCGCGATCGGCACCGGCATCGTCTATGCGCCGTGGCTCGGTGGCCCCGGCGGCGACGACTTCAGCATCGGCTCGCAGCTTGTCATCCAGATCCAGACCGTCCTCGCGACGATCGTCTGGTCGGCTGTCGGCACCGCGATCGCGATCTTCGTCGCCAAGGCGCTTACCGGCCTCCGGGTGACCGAGGAAACCGAGCGCGAAGGGCTCGACCTCGGCGAACACGGCGAGCGCGCCTACAACTACTGACGGGGTTCCTCCTGCGAACGACTGGGCCGGGGCATCGCTCCGGCCCATTTTTTATGTTCAACTCTTCGAGGAAAGTTGCGTCAGCGCGCCCATCAGCGGGGAAAGATCATAGCCCTGGGCCGCAGCCTTCTCCGACAGGCTTTGCGGTGAATCACCCATCGACGCGCGGGCGAGCGACCAGAGATTGGTCGAGCGCGTGCCGGAACGGCAGAACGCCAGCACCGGCCCGTCCGCGGATTCGAGCGCGGTGCGCATTGCTTCCACCTGTTCCATCGAAAATCCGCCGCTGACCGGAATGGCGGCATAGTCCATGCCTGCCGCCCGCGCGGCCGCCTCGATCTCGCTGCCGCCCGGCTGCCCCGGGGCTTCGCCATCGGGACGGTTGTTGATGACAAGGGTGATGCCCGTGGTTCTCGCCTCCGCAAGATCGGCCGGGGCGATCTGCCCGGCGACGAAGGTCTTTTCATCCAGCTTCTTGAACATGCCTGCATCCTGTGGCCGCAACTCGGATGGCGTCCTTATCGGGGCCGCGGGCCGGGGTTGCAATGGCGGGACGGGCGAGCCGCAAGCTGAACGGCAAATTAACAGCTTGCCAAGCAGCGAATCACCGATAGTATGACGCGCCATCCACGGGAGAGGATGCCTAAAGAAAAAGCCGCCCCGAAGAGCGGCTTTAAGTTTAGGAGAGGATGCCTGAAAGGCATGGTCTTTGTGCACCGCACAAAGAGATTCCGCAAGTGCGAAAAGCTCATCGCTGATTGCGAAAATTGCAATCCGCTGATCGCTACCCGCCTTCCCTGCTTTACAGATGCTGACTGCGTCATTCCGGCTCCGTTCAGCCGGGAATCGCGATGGTTCGATCACGGCCGGAGCCGCCTGGCCCGGCAGCAGGAGGTTGAACATGCGATCATTTATATTAGCCGGTCTGATGGCGGCGACCGCGATGCCCGCCGTTGCTTACGCCGATTCGCCATCGCGGGCCGAGACGCGGCACGACCGGAGGGAAATCCGACAGGGGATGCGCGAAGTGCATCAGGGCCGGCATGAGGTGCAGCGCGACATGCGTCGGGGCGATTGGCGGGAGGCCCGCGAGGATCGTCGCGAACTGCGCGAGGACCGGCGGGAGCTGAGAGAAGACCGCCGCGACTATCGCGAGGACCGGCGCGACGCCTGGCGCGACTATCGCAGCCGCAACCGTCACGTCTTTCACCAGCCGCGCTACATGGGGCCATCGGGCTATCGCTATCGTGCCTGGCAGCCCGGCTGGCGTATACCGTCCGCCTATTACGGCCCGCGCTACATCATCGCCGATCCCTGGCATTATCGGCTTCATCGGCCCGCGTCGGGCCATCTGCGCTGGGTCCGCTATGGCGATGACGTGCTTCTGGTGGACGTCCGGAACGGCATGATCCGCGAGGTGATCCGGGACTTCTTCTGGTAACTGTCGGGGCGGGGTGGCCGGCGTCTCGGCCGCCCTTGCCTGCTATCAGCCGCCTCATTAGCATCGGGTCATGGTCCCCCTAAGGATTTCCCCCCGATGTCAAAATCTTCGATCCTGTGCGCGGCCGCCGGCCTCGCCCTGCTTTCCGCCTGCGCGCAGCAGTCTCAGCCGCCCGCTGTGAGCAGCGCACCTGCGATCGCACCCGCCGCCAGCGCGGCCGGGCAGCTTCGCGCACTTCTGGCGCAAAGCGATGAGGCCGATCTGAAGCGCAATCCGCTGAACGCGCTCTACCGGGGCGACATGCGCTATGCCGGGCAGTTCGGCGATCATCTGTCCGACGCCTATCTGGCGGCCGAACGCGCGGCCGCCGAGGAAGATCTGAGGCGGCTCGCCGAGGTTGACCGCAGCCGGCTTTCGCCCACCGATCAGGTGATCCACGACACGTTCAAATGGCAGCGGACGCTGGACCTGCGCGGTCTCCAGCCCGATTTCGCGCTCATCGGCGTGCAGCTGCCGATTGATCATTTCAACGGGATGCACATCTACTTTCCCGATCTTTCGTCGGGGGAGGGCGCAGCGCCCTACAAGACCGTCGCCGATTACGACCACGGGCTGTCGCGGATCGACGGATTTGTCGCCTTTCTGGACGCGGCGGCCGTGCGCATGCGCGAAGGCGCCGCGCGCGGTGTCACCCAGCCCAGGCTCGTTGTTGAAAACATGATCGGGCAGCTCGACACGCTGATCGCGCAGGGCGTGGACAAGTCCACCTTCTACGGTCCGATCCGCAACATGCCGGAGGGCTTTACCGACGCTGAAAAGGCGCGGCTGACGCAGGCCTATCGCGAGGCGATTTCCGGGAAGATCGATCCAGCCTACAAGCGCCTTCGCGATTTCCTGAAGACCGAATATCTGCCGCGGGCGCGGGCGAGCGTCGGGTTGAGCCAGATGCCGGGCGGCGCGGACTATTACGCCTATCTGGTGGAGCGGCAGACGACCACCGAGATGACGCCTGACGAGATTCACCAGCTTGGCTTGAGCGAAGTCGCCCGGATCAAGAAGGGCATGGAGGAGATCAAGAACCAGGTCGGCTTCAAGGAGCCGCTGGCCAAGTTCTTCGACTACATCCGCACCGATCCCAAGTTCAAACCGGAAAGCGCCAAGGCGCTGGGCGACGGCTACCGAGCGATTGGGGAGCGTGTGGCCGCCGCCGTGCCGAAGCTGTTCTCCACCGTCCCCGAAGCGCCGCTCGAGATCAGGCCGGTGCCGTCCTATATCGAAAAGACATCGGCCGGGGCCTATTACATGGCCGGCACGCCCGACGGATCGCGGCCGGGCATATTCTATTACAACAGCTACGACCTGCCGTCGCGCACCACGCCGGGCATGGAAACGCTCTATCTGCACGAAGCCGTGCCGGGGCATCATTTCCAGATCAGCCTCGCGCAGGAAAATGATGAGCTGCCCAATTTCCTGCGTTTCGACGGCAATACCGCCTATGTCGAAGGCTGGGCGCTCTATTCCGAAAGCCTGGGGCGGGAGCTTGGGCTGCTGACCGATCCCTATCAGCGCTTCGGCTCCTATGACGACGAGATGATGCGGGCGATGCGGCTGGTCGTCGACACCGGCATCCACGCCAAGGGCTGGACCCGCGATCAGGCGATCGCCTACATGCTCGCCAATTCATCGATGGGCAGGACCGATGCGACCGCCGAGGTGGAGCGCTATATCGCCTATCCGGGGCAGGCGCTGTCCTACAAGGTGGGGCAGATCACGATCCGGCGGCTGCGCGACAGGGCCGAAGCGGCGCTTGGAGCCCGGTTCGACATCCGCGCCTTCCATGACCAGGTGCTGACGACGGGCGCCTTGCCGATGGAGATTCTTGAAGCCAAGATCGACAACTGGATCGCATCGCAAAAGGGCTGAACGCAGGCGCGACCCGCCTGACAGGGAGGATGAATGCCGGCTGATCTGGGCTTCACCCATATCGCACTGGTGGTCGCGGACATGGAGGCGAGCCTCGCCTTCTATGCCGATTATGCGAACATGCATGTCGTCCACCGCCGCAACGGCCAGGGCCGGGGCGATGTGGTCGCGTGGATCAGCGACGGAACGCGGCCTTTCGTCATCGTGCTGATCCAGCAGCCGGGGCTGAAGGATCGTCCGCTCGGGCCGATCGGCCATCTGGGGGTGGCTTGCGCCAGCCGCGAAGACATCGACCGGCTGGCCGCGCGCGCGGCGGAGGCGGGTATCCTGCTGAAAGGCCCCGAAGACTGGGGCGCGCCGGTTGGCTATTGGGCCTATATCGCCGACCCTGACGGCAATGTGCTGGAGATTTCGCACGGCCAGCAGGTGGAGCTGACCGTGGAAAACCGGCCGGGTTGAGCAGCCACGCCCGGCCATTCGTTCCGTGCGTAGTCGGCTAGGGCCGCTTCTTCAGCTCGTCCCTGATCTCGCGGAGCAGCAGCACGTCTTCCGGCGTTGCGGCAGGCGTTGCCGGCTTCCTTTCGATCAGCCGGTTGGCGAGCTTCACCATCAGGAAGATGATGAAGGCGAGAATGATGAAATTGACCGTCTGGGTGATGAACTCACCATAGCCCAGCACGGGCACGCCCGCCGCCTTCAGGGCGGCATAGTCGCTCAACGAGCCCTCATAGGCTTCAGGTACATCCGCAAGCAGGAAGAACTTGCTGGAGAAGTTGAGCCCGCCGAAAACGCGGGCGACCACGGGCATGATCACATCATCGGTCAGCGATGTGACGATCTTGCCGAATGCGCCGCCGATAATGACCGCGACCGCCAGATCCAGCACATTGCCGCGCGCGATGAACGCCTTGAACTCGCTGAGCATTTTCATCCCCGTCTATTCGACATCGCCCGTAACGAACCGTTCTTTGCCTTGGAATGCAAGTCTTTTGCGAAACAAAGCCCGATTGCCGATGCAACGGCTACGCCCTAAGATCGTTGCGCTTCCAGCACGGCCGGTGAAAAGGAAAATCCATGTCTCTCCGTCGCTTCGGCAAGATCATGCTGCCTGCAATGCTTGCGCTGTGGCTGACCGCCTGCGGCATCAACGCCATTCCCACGGCGGAGGAAAACGCCAAGGCGAAATGGGCCGATGTGCAGAACCAGTATCAGCGCCGCGCCGACCTGATCCCCAATCTGGTCGCAACCGTGCGGGGCTATGCCGAGCAGGAGCGCGAGGTGCTGGTGGAGGTGACGAACGCGCGGGCGCGCGCCACCTCGGTCAATGTCTCGCCCGAACAGTTGACCGATCCCGCGGCGGTGGAACAATTCTCCCAGGCGCAAGGCGCGCTCAGCCAGTCGCTCGGCAGGCTGCTGCTGGTGGTGGAGCGCTATCCGGATTTGAAGTCCAACCAGAACTTCCTTGCGTTGCAGAGCCAGATCGAAGGCACCGAGAACCGCATCGCCATCGCGCGGTTGGACTATAATCGCGCGGTGCAGGACTATAACACCGAAATCCGCACCTTTCCGTCGATCGTGGGCGCAAGGCTGATCTATGGCGCAAAGCCGATGGTGCCGTTCCAGGCGACTTCGCCAGGGGCGGAACAAGCGCCGAAGGTCGAGTTCTGATGACCCGCATCCGGGCCGTCGCGGCGGCCCTGCTGCTTTGCCTGTGGGGTGCGGCGGCACTGGCCGCGCCTCAATTTCCGCCGCTTTCCGGCCGCGTGACGGACGCCTCCGATCTGCTCGACCCGGCGCAGGAGCAGGCGCTTGGGGCAAAGCTGGAATCGCTGGAAAAGCAGACCGGACGCCAGCTTGTGGTCGCAACCATTCCCGATCTGCAGGGCCATGCTATCGAGGATTACGGCTATCAGCTTGGCCGCGCCTGGGGGATCGGCCGCAAGGACGTGAACGACGGGGTGCTGCTGATCGTGGCGCCCAATGAAAAGAAGGTCAGAATAGA
Organism: Tardibacter chloracetimidivorans; assembly: GCF_001890385.1. Classification (NCBI taxonomy): domain Bacteria; kingdom Pseudomonadati; phylum Pseudomonadota; class Alphaproteobacteria; order Sphingomonadales; family Sphingomonadaceae; genus Tardibacter; species Tardibacter chloracetimidivorans. The sequence goes on from NZ_CP018221.1 coordinate 2,791,483, forward strand.
GGTCGGCTACGGGCTGGAGCCGGTGCTGACCGACGCGCTTTCAAGCGTCATCATTCAGCAGGCGATATTGCCGCATTTCCGTGAAGGCCGGATGGCGGAAGGAATCCTGGCGGGCGCGGACGCGCTGATCGCGCAGCTCCAGCTCCCCGATGAAGAGGCGCAGGCCCGCCACGCCGAGGCCGCACGGCTTCTGGCGGAGCGCGACCGGGGCACGGGCCCTGCCGGGTTTTTCTGGATCATCGTCGTGGCGGTCATCCTCATCGTGATCTTCAGCAATCGCGGCGTGGGCCGCCGCTTCCGGGGCGGGCGGGCTCCCGTGGTGCTCTGGGGGCCGGGGCTCGGCGGCGGCTGGGGCGGCGGGCGCGGCGGCTTCGGCGGTGGCGGATTTTCGGGTGGCGGCGGCAGCTTTGGCGGCGGAGGCGCATCGGGCGGATGGTGATGACGGTCGATCCCGGCGACCACCAGCGCGTCACCGCTGCCGTGCGCGAGGTGGAAACGCGGACGAGCGGGGAGATCGTGACCATCGCCGCGCGGTCGAGCGACCATTATCTCGACATGGTGCTGGCATGGGGCGTGCTGGCGGTGTTCCTTGCGCTTGCGACTTTGGCCGCATTGCCGCCGCCGATGGTCGAGCGGCTGCATGGGGCGGCGCTTGGCTGGCAGGCGCAACTTTCCCATGGCGAGGCGCTGGCAGCGCTGATCCTGCTGCTGGCCGTGAAGTTTGGCGCGGTGTGCTGGATCGTGTCGCTTCGCCCGGTGCGGCTGGCGCTCACGCCGCGCGCGATCAAGGCCCGGCGCGTGCGGGCGCGGGCGATCGACTGTTTCCGCGTCGGCGCGGAATGGCGCACCGTGGGGCGAACCGCCGTGCTGATCTACGTTTCGCTTGCCGAGCATCAGGTGGAAATCGTCGCCGACCGCGCGATTCATTCCAGGGTGGAGCCGGAGGAGTGGGGACGGATCGCCGCCGGCCTGGTCGATGCGCTGAAGGACGGGCGGCCGGGCGACGGTCTGGTCGCTGCGGTGGAGCAATCGGGCGAACTGCTCGCCCGGCACTTCCCACCAGACGTCCGCAACCCTAATGAGCTGCCGGACAGGCTGATCGAAACAGGACAGTGATGACGGCAAAGACGGTGTGGAGCGGTCGCTTCCTTGAAGCGCGCGTGGATGAAAGCTGGGAATATGTCGTCCGCACCGGCTCGATCACCGCAGCGGTGATTCTGGCCGTGGACGACGGGCATGTCCTGCTGGTGGAGCAGTATCGCGTGCCGCTGGGCCGCAACTGCATCGAGCTTCCGGCCGGGCTGGTGGGCGACGAGGACGAAAGCGAGAGCGTGGAATCCTCCGCCGCGCGCGAGCTGGAGGAGGAAACCGGCTACAGGGCCGGGTCCGTCGAGGTGCTGGGGGAGTTCGCCTCCTCGCCGGGCATGACGTCGGAGACCTTTCATCTGGTGCGCGCAACGGGGCTTCAGAAAACCGGCGACGGCGGTGGCGTGGACGGCGAGAACATCACAGTCCATCGCGTGCCGCTGGGCGAAGTCGCGGCCTTCATCGCTTCAAGGCGGGCGGACGGATGCGCGGCCGACGCCAAGCTGCTGCCGCTGCTGGGCCTGTTACAGGCGGTTTGAGCGCGGGGGCGGCCTGCAACGGTGGTCAGGAGAGATTCGTGCAATCGAGCAAAACAGCCGGGCGCTTCGCCTTTCCAGCGATGATCCTCGGCTCGTCATGCCTTGCGCTCGGACCCTGGATGGTCCGGGTGGCCGATGTCGGGCCCCTCGCCTCCGGCTTCTGGCGGCTGGCGCTGGCCGCCCCGCTTCTGCTGCTGCTTGCGCCGATGACGGGGCAGGCGTTGCCGCGGCTGGACCGGCGGCTGGTCGCGATCATCTGGATCGCGGGCGCTGCCTTTGCGCTTGATCTGGCCTTCTGGCACGAGGGCATCTTGCGTACCCGGCTCGCCAATTCGACGCTTGTCGGCAACGCCACCAGCTTCGCCTTTGCGGGATGGGGCTATATTATCGCTCGCCGTCTCCCCAGCAGAACCGCCGCCATGGCGCTGACACTGGCGTTCCTTGGGCTGGTGCTGCTGATGAGCCGGTCGTACCAGATCAGCGCGGACAATCTCTATGGCGACCTGCTGTGCCTGGTGGCTGCGCTGTTCTACACAATTTATCTGATCGCGATCGGGACGTTACGCGGGCGTCTTCAGCCGATGCCGACGCTTGCGCTTGCAACCGTAGCCGGCGCGGCGGTCGCGTTCATCGTGTCGTCATATGGCGAGGCCAGTATCCTGCCCGGAAGCTGGGGGCCTTTGCTGATGCTCGCCGTGTCAAGCCAGGTCGTCGGACAGGGGCTGCTGGTCTATGCGCTGGGCCATCTGGAGCCGGTCGTGGCGGGGCTTTGTCTGCTCGTCCAGCCCGTCATCTCCGGCACAGTCGGCTGGATCGTCTATGGCGAAAGGCTGGGGCCGGTGGAGTTTATGGGAGCGGCGATGATCGGCACGGCGCTGGTCCTGATCCGCAGGCCGAACCGGGCTGTTCCACCGCCCGCCCCAATCGGCTAAGCGCGCATAAGATCGGCGGTAAGAGCGTATGCAGGCATCCATATCACTTCTTGGCAAGCGCCGGTTCCTGCCGCTGTTCGTCACGCAATTCCTCGGCGCGTTTAACGACAACCTGTTCAAGACGGCGCTGGTGCTGCTCGTCACCTTCCACATCTATAGCGATGCGGCGAAGGAAGCGGCATTCAACGCAATTGCGGGCGGGCTGTTCATCCTGCCGTTCTTCCTGTTTTCGGCGCTTGCCGGGCAGCTTGCCGACGGTAACGACAAGGCGCGGATCATCCGCATCGTCAAGACGGCCGAGATTGCGATCATGCTGTTCGGCGCGGTGGGGCTGCTGCTGCCGTCCGTCACGCTGCTGCTTGCGGCACTGTTCGCCATGGGCGTGCACTCCGCCTTCTTCGGCCCCATCAAATACGCGATCCTGCCGCAGCATCTGCGCGAGAAGGAGGTGCTGGGCGGGACCGGACTGGTGGAGGCGGGGACCTATGCGGCGATCCTCGGAGGGACGATCGTCGGCGGAATCATTCCACCGGCGGCGGCGGCCGGCATGGTGCTGATGGTTGCGGCCGCCGGGTGGCTTGCCGGGCGTCAGGTGCCGCCCGCGCCTCCTGTCGTGGAGGACCATCGCTGCGACTGGCACATCGTCCGCGCCTCCATCCGGCTGGTGCGCGACGCAATGCGGGTGCGCCGGCTGGACCTAGCGATATTGTGCATCTCCTTCTTCTGGGCCGTGGGCACCATATTGGCGAGCCAGTTCCCGCCGCTGGTGAAGAACGAGTTCAACGCCAACCAGCAGGTGGCGACGCTGTTCCTCGCCTTGTTCTCGGTCGGGGTCGCGGTCGGATCGATCGCGATCAACCGGCTGCTGAAGGGCGAGGTTTCGGCCCGCTTCTCGCCGGTTTCGGCGCTTGTGATGAGCGCTTTCATCATCGATCTGTTCTGGGCGGCGTCGCACTGGACGCATGGCGGCGACGGCACGCTCAACCTGCGCCAGTTCATCCGCCATCCAGAGGCGATCCGGGTGATGTTCGATCTGTTCGGGGTTGCCGTGGCGGGCGGGATGTTCGTCGTCCCGCTCTACGCCTTTCTCCAGATCACCGTGCCGCCGACGGATACGGCGCGGACGATCGCTGCCAACAACATCGTCAATTCGGCCTTCATGGTCATCGCGGCGCTGTTGGCCGCGCTGCTGGCGATGCTGAACTTCTCGGTGCCGCAGATATTGCTGCTGGTGGCGGTGGGCGGAATCCTGGCGTCGTTCATCGCCTGGCGGCTCCACCGCGTGTGCGAGACGGCGCTATGCGAAGAAGAACGAGAAAAAGACGAAGCCGCCCGTAAAGGTGAAGGCAAAGGCGCGGACATCGTCTGACAGCTGCGGTATCGCCGCCGCCGATGAAAGGTCGAAACTATCCAGCCATTGCCGCATGCGCCTGCTCCATTCCCGGAAGCCGACGCTAACATTTTGTTAACCATGTTTGAAGCCCGGGCGGGTCCTACCGCCGCAGCCATTCCGCGATCCGCGCGGCGATACGCGGCGCGGCGGCTCCGTCCCCGAACAGGGTGGAGCGGGGGAAGCGGCCCTTCTCCAGCATTTCGCCCGCCGCCGAAAGGATCGCCTCCGGGTCGCTTCCGGCAAGCATTGCCCTGCCGTCTTCAACCGCTTCCATCCGTTCGGTCCGGGTCCGGAGCACCACAACGGGTATGCCCAGTGTGGCGGCTTCTTCCTGAAGGCCGCCGGAATCGGTGACGACCAGCGCAGCGCGCACCAGCAACCGCACGATCGCGGCGTGGTCTATCGGCGCGGACAGCTGGATGAGCGGATCGCCGCAAAGCATATCCGCCAGTGGCTGGAGATCAGGCGCGGGGTGCAGCGGCAGGATGACCGGCAGCGCATGCGCGTGTGCGACCTTGCTGATGCCCCGTGCGACGCCTTCCAGCGCCTTGCCCCGGTTCTCGCGCCGGTGGACGGTCGTCAGGGCGAAGCGGCCGTCGCCGATGCCGGACAGCAGGGCCTCTGCCGCCGGGCTTGGCCTAGGGTCTTCCAGCGCGCTCATCAGCCGGTCTATGCCGGTGTTGCCGGTGAGATGGACAGCGCCGCTCGCCACGCCTTCGGCCAGCAGATTGTCGCGCGCGCGGGGCGTCGGCGCGAAATGGAGTGTTGCCAGACGGGCGATGGCGCGGCGGAACAGCTCTTCGGGAAACGGCTCGGCTATCGAGGCGGTGCGAAGCCCGGCTTCCACATGGGCGATGGGGATTCCCAGGCGAAACGCGGCCAGCGCCCCGGCATAGGCGGTCGCCGTGTCGCCCTGCACGATGGCAAGCGCCGGGTCGACGTGCCCCAACGCCTCGGCAAGGACAGCCGCGGCGCGCGCCAGGAAACGGCCGGGCGGGTCGCCCTCCTGCATCAGCCCGAGTTCCATGTCGGGCGCGATGTCCGGCAGCATCTGGTCGAACAGCGTCTGGTGTTGACCGGAGGCGATCAGGCGAACGGCCCCAACGCCGCCATGCCGAAGCGCATCGATGACCGGCAACAGTTTCAGCGCTTCGGGACGCGTTCCGGCAATTACGGCAATGGTCGGCAGCATTTTCTGAACGGGTCCGCCAATCCATTGAAATCGTTAGGCTGTTCAAGCCTGACGATAAGCGGTTCCTTCGTCAACGCCCCCTTGGAGGTCCCCCTTGTGGATCAGACCTCATAGTCCGAAAGCAGCCGCGCGATGTCGTTCACCGGATGGCCCGTCAGGTCCTTCGGGATTTCGGCGATCACGCGATCGGCCGTGCCGTTTGGATAATGCTGGCGCAGCCGGCCCAGCGTGCGCGGCGGCGCGATGACGACGACGTTGTTGCCGTTGATCCGGCTGTGATCGCCCAGAAAGCCGGCGACTTCGGCAATGAAGCGGTCCTCCGCCTGTTCGTGAAAATCGGTTTCCTGCATTGCGCTGCGTCCCGGTCCCACGCTGGAATGGCTGCGTCCGGGACGGTCGGTCCCAAGCTCGCGGTCGGGCGGGATGTTCTGCGCTTGCTGCTCGATCACTTCCAGCCGGAGATTGAACGCCTCGCCGCGATTTTCCAGCAAAAGCATCTTGCCGCCATCGGCAACCAGAACGGTCGTGCCACGGGGTACCCGCATCGCTTGCTCCTCATTATTGGTTCGCTATTGAAAGCCCCTCTTCTCACAACGCTTTGGCGTGGGGCGCGTTGCACCTTGCATCCCGGCCCTGCCTCGGGCCATAGGCATCGGCCATGCACGACATACGCGCCATACGGTCCGACCCGCTTGCATTCGACTCCGCGCTCGCGCGGCGGGGCGTGGCCAGTATAGCGCAATCCATCCTCGATCTCGACAGCGCGCGGCGCGCGATCCAGACCGAGGTGCAGGCGGGGCTGGCCCGGCGGAACGAGGCTTCCAAGGCGATCGGCCAGGCCAAGGCGAAGGGCGATGAAGCCACGGCAGGCGCGCTGATGGAAGAAGTCTCGGCACTGAAGGCGCGTCTTCCGGAGCTGGAGGCCGAGGAACGGCGGCTGGGCGAGGAGCTTGACACCCGCCTCGCGGCGATCCCGAACATTCCCGCCGCCGATGTGCCCGATGGCGCGGACGAGGAAGCCAATGTCGTCGTCCATGTGCGTGGCAAGATGCCGCACTTTGATTTTCGGCCGCTGGAGCATGACGAGATCGGAGCCAGGCTCGGCCTCGATTTCGAGGCGGCGGCCGCGATTTCCGGCGCGCGCTTTGCGGTTCTGAAGGGGCCGATGGCGCGGCTGCATCGCGCGCTCGCCCAGTTCATGCTCGATGTGCAGACCGGGGAGCATGGCTATACCGAGATCAACCCGCCGCTCCTGGTGCGCGACGAGGCGGTGTTCGGCACCGGCCAGCTTCCGAAGTTCGCCGACGATCTGTTCCGCACCACCGACGGCCGCTGGCTTATCCCTACGGCGGAAGTGTCGCTCACCAATCTCGTCCGCGAGCAGATAGTGGACGGGGCCTCGCTGCCGCTGAGGCTTGCGGCGCTGACCCCCTGTTTCCGGTCGGAAGCAGGTGCCGCCGGGCGCGACACACGCGGGCTTATTCGCCAGCATCAGTTCGACAAGGTGGAAATGGTGTCGATCACCACCGCCGACCAGTCCGAAGCCGAGCATGAGCGGATGACGGCCTGCGCGGAGGCGATCCTCGACAGGCTGGGGCTGCATTACAGACGGATGCTGCTGTGCACCGGCGACATGGGCTTTTCAGCGCGCAAGACCTATGATCTGGAGGTCTGGCTGCCGGGACAGGGGCGCTATCGCGAGATCAGCTCCATTTCCAACTGCGGCGATTTCCAGGCGCGACGTATGGACGCCCGTTGCCGCGCAGCCGGCGAGAAGGGGACAAGCTTCGTGCATACGCTCAATGGCTCCGGCCTTGCGGTCGGACGGGCGCTGGTGGCCGTGATCGAGAATTGCCAGCGCGAGGACGGATCGGTCGTCGTGCCCGAACCGCTGCGCCCCTATATGGGCGGCGCCGACCGGCTGATGGCAAGCTGATGCGGATTCTTCTCACCAACGACGATGGGGTGAACGCAACCGGCCTCAAGGTGCTGGAAACGATCGCCCGCACCCTTTCGGACGATATCTGGATCGTCGCCCCCGCAGAGGAGAAATCCGGGGCCGGGCACTCGCTTACGCTCACCCAGCCCGTCCGCCTGCGCCGCCTTGGCGAACGACGCTTCTGCGTGACGGGAACGCCGACCGATGCGGTGATGATGGCGGTTGCCCATGTCCTGAAGGACAATCCGCCCGACCTGATCCTGTCCGGCGTCAATCGCGGCGCCAATCTGGCCGAGGACGTCACCTATTCCGGGACGGTCTCGGCCGCGATGGAAGGCGCGTTGGCGGGCATCCCTTCCATTGCGCTCAGCCAGGTCCATTCCCGCGAGGCGATGGGCGACGCCATGCCGTTCGACGCCGCCGCCGCCTGGGGCGAGCGGGTGCTGAAGCGGCTGATCGGCGCGCCATGGTCGCCGCGCACGCTGGTGAACATAAACTTTCCGGCGCTGCCCGCCGACGAGGTGAAGGGCGTGAAAGTGGTGGATCAGGGTCTGCGCGACTATGGCAGGCTGCGGATCATCAAGGGCACCGACCCGCGCGGCTATGATTATTACTGGTTCGGCCTGGGCGAGGCGGTTTCCACCCCCGGACACCATACCGATCTGGAGGCGGTGCAGGACGGCTTCGTCAGCGTGACGCCGCTGCACCTCGACATGACCCATCACGCATCGCTGGAACCGCTGCGCGAACGCTATCGCTGATCGGTCCGACTCCGAAAAGCCAACCATTTGCCGCTCCCGCTCTGGCAATGCGCTGACAAGACGCTACAAATGGCCGCCATGTCGAAGGGGGGTCTGTTTCTTGCTCTGGTGCTGATGCTGGCGGCCTGCGCTCCGCACCAGTCCCGCGTGCCCCGGGGCGCGGAAGACTGGCCGGTCAACAAGCGTGTCCAGCGGCTGCCGCCGGCCCAGCCGCTGCCGCCGCCAAAACCGCAATGGGTGGCGCGCGAGGTGACGCCGGACGCGGTGGAAGTCCCCGCGCAAACCTATGTCGTGCGGCCGGGCGATACATTGCGGCGCATCTCCGACCGGCTCGGCGCATCCTCCGAAGCGATCGCCAGGGCCAACAACATCCCGCCGCCCTTCATCATCCGCGTCGGCGAACGGCTGAGCATACCGGGCGGGCGCTACCACCGCGTGAAATCCGGGGAGACCGGGATCGCCATCGCCCGCGCCTATGGCGTCTCATGGTCGAAGGTGGTCGACGGCAATGCGCTGGAGGAGCCCTATGTCCTTCGCGTCGGGCAAAAGCTGCTGCTGCCCAGCGCGCGGCAGGTGGCGGCGATGTCGCTGGAAGACCGGGCGCGCGCCTTCACCATCGACATTGGCGATCTGATCACCGGGGGCGAACCGGCGGCCGAGGAGAGCGCCGCGACCGCGCCGAGGCCGGCGACGCCCGATCAAGGGCCGGTGGTCGCGCCTTCCAGTTTTGCGGGCACGTTCGACTGGCCGGCGAGGGGAACCATCCTTTCCCGCTATGGCGCAAAGCCCGGCGGCCGCTTCAACGACGGCATCAATATCCGCGCGGCGGCCGGATCGCCGGTGCGCGCGGCCGCCGATGGCGTGATCGCCTATGCGGGCGACACGCTGCCGGGCTTCGGCAATCTGATCCTCATCAAGCACGGCGGCAACTGGGTGACGGCCTATGCGCACGCCGATGCGCTGCTCGTCGGTCGCGGGCAGATCGTGAAGAGGGGCGATGTCATCGCCCGGGCGGGCCAGACCGGCTCGGTCGACGAGCCGCAGGTGCATTTCGAGATCCGCGAAGGGCGCAAGCCGCTGGACCCCCTCACCCTGCTGCCCAAAAGCGGATGAGCATCAAGCTCGTCGACCGGCGGGACGAACGGCTGGCGCTGCAGCGCCAGGCGAAGCTGACGCCGCTCGGGTCGCTGCTGCTGAGGGCGACGATCGTGCTGGCGCTGATCGGAACGGCGATCGCGATCCACTGGTTCGACCGGGGTGGGCTGGTGGATCAGGTGGATGGGCATATCAGCTTTGGCGACGTGCTCTATTTCACGATGATCACGATCACCACGGTCGGCTATGGCGACATCGTGCCGGTGACGCCCAGGGCGCGGATGTTCGACACCTTTGCGGTCACGCCGATCCGTCTTTTCGTCTGGCTCATCTTTCTGGGGACGGCTTATGACTTCATCTTCAAACGGGCATGGAACCGCTGGCGCATGAAACTGATCCAGGACCGGTTGCACGATCATGTGGTGGTCGCGGGCTTCGGCACCAGTGGCGGAGAGGCGGTGGCGGAATTGCTGAGGCGGGGGACGTCGCCCGACGACATCGTCGTCATCGACAGCCGCCAGACCGTGCTTGAGACAGCCGAGGCACTGGGCGTCAATTATCTGTGCGGCGACGCATCGCACAACGCCGTGCTGGAGGCGGCGGCGATCAAGCGCGCGCGCGCGGTGGTGATTTCCGCCGGGCGTGACGACACGTCGATCCTGATCGTGCTGACGGCGCGCAAGCTCTCGCCAGACGCAGTCATCACCGTCGTGATCCGGTCGGAGGAGAATGAAGACCTCGCCAAACAGGCGGGCGCGACCAGCGTCATCAACCCGGTGAGCTTTGCCGGGCTGCTGGTGGCGGGCGCGACGCATGGCAGCCACCTGCCCGAATATATGCGCGATCTCGCCACCGCCGAGGGCCGGGTCGCGCTCAAAGAGCGCATCGTCGAGGCGCACGAAATCGGCCAGCCGCTGTCGGCGATCACCACCGGTGTCGGCGTTCGCATCTATCGGGGAAGCGACTGTTTCGGCTTCTGGGAGGCGGAGGCAAACGCCCTGCAGGCGGGCGACGTCATCATCGAGATCGTGCCCGGATCGCGCTGAAGTACCGCTCCCCTCTCGCCAAATGGCGCGGGAACGCCTATCTGGCGCGCCAGGCTCATGGAAAAGCAACTTCCCAATCCGCCCAAGGTGGGCATGGTTTCGCTCGGCTGCCCCAAGGCATTGGTCGATTCCGAACGGATTCTCACCAAATTGCGGGCAGACGGCTATGCGCTGTCGCCCGATTACGACCAGGCCGATGTGGTGCTGGTGAACACCTGCGGCTTCCTCGATTCGGCCAAGGCCGAGTCGCTGGAAGCAATCGGCGAGGCGATTGCCGAGAACGGCCGCGTCATCGTGACCGGCTGCATGGGCAATGAGGCCGACGTCATCCGCGCGCGCTTTCCCGATGTGCTCGCTGTCACGGGGCCGCACCAGTATGAAGCGGTGGTGGGCGCGGTGCACGAGGCGGCGCCCTGGCAGCATTCGCCCTATCTGGACCTTGTGCCCGAAGCGGGGCTGAAGCTGACGCCGCGCCACTACAGCTATCTGAAGATTTCCGAAGGCTGCAATCACCGCTGCGCCTTTTGCATCATCCCCTCGATCCGGGGCGATCTCGCGAGCCGCCGGGTGGATGCGGTGCTGCGGGAGGCCGAAAGGCTGGTCGCCGCCGGGACGAAGGAACTGCTCGTCATCAGCCAGGACACCTCTGCCTATGGGGTAGACCTGAAGCACAGGGCCTTCCCGTGGAAGGGCGGCGAAGTGCGCACGCACATGACCGACCTCGCCCGCGAGCTGGGGCGGCTGGGGGCGTGGGTGCGGCTGCACTATGTCTATCCCTATCCGCACGTCGATCAGGTGATTCCGCTGATGGCCGAAGGGCTGGTGACGCCCTATCTGGACATTCCCTTCCAGCATGCATCGCCGTCGGTCCTCAAAGCGATGAAGCGCCCGGCCAACGAGGCCAAGGTGCTGGAGCGGCTTCGGGGTTGGCGGGATATCTGCCCCGACATTGCGGTCCGGTCGTCCTTCGTCGTCGGCTTTCCCGGCGAGAGCGAGGCCGATTTCCAGTATCTGCTCGACTGGCTGGACGAAGCGCAGCTCGATCGCGTCGGCGCGTTCAAGTTCGAACCCGTCGCAGGGGCTGCCGCCAATGCGCTGCCCGATCCGGTTCCCGAAGAGGTGAAGCAGGACCGCTATGAGCGCATCATGGCGAAATGCGCCGACATCTCCGCCGCCAAGCTTCGGGCGAAGATCGGTCGCACGCTGGACGTGATCCTCGACGCGGTGGACGAGGACGGCGGCGCGACCGGGCGATCGAAGGCCGACGCGCCCGAGATCGACGGCAATGTGCTGCTTCGCGACGCGGCGGGCCATGCGCCGGGCGACATCATCCCGGTTCTGGTCGAGGACGCCGACGAGCACGACCTGTACGGCGTTCCGGTGGCGCGCTGAACGGCTCTCGACACGGTTAATCCATGGCGGCATGGTTGGGCGATGACCGATTTCGCGCCCCTTCTCCAGCCCGATCGCGGCGAGCCCGCACACACGCTCAGGCTTGTCGATGCAAAGACCTTCGATGGCTGGCTGAAGGCGCAGCCGCAAAGGGTGGCGGCGGCGGTCGAGGCCCAGCGCTTTGCCGGGAAAGGCTATGAGCTGGCGATTCTTCCCGGCGACAGGGACGCGGACGATTGGTCCGTCGTGCTCGGCGTCGCCAATGTGGAGGAATTGAGCCCGTGGTGCCTCGCCAAGGCGGCGGAACGCCTGCCCGAAGGCGCGTACAGGCTTGCCGAAGGCAGCTCCGGCGCGGCGGCGCTCGGCTGGATGCTGGCGCAATACCGCTTTGAAAAATACAAAAAGGCGCAGGACGCTGCCGGACCGCGCGTGCTCCTGACGAGCGACCCCGCGCGGATCGATGAGGCGGTGCGGCTCGCCGAAGCCGTGGGGCTGGTCCGCGATCTGGTGAACACGCCTGCGGGCGATCTTGGCCCGGCAGAACTCGCCTCGGCCGCTGAAGAGGCGCTGAAGCCGTTCCGTCCGGCCTTGACCGTCCATTCAGGAAGCGAGGTCGAGACGCATTTCCCCCTCGTCGCAGCCGTCGGCCGCGCCGCCGCGCCGGGCCGCGAACCGTGCGTGCTGGAGGCGGAATGGGGTGATGAATCACACCCCCGCATCGCCGTCATCGGCAAGGGCGTCTGCTTTGATTCCGGCGGGCTGGACATCAAGCCAAGCTCGGCGATGCTGCTGATGAAGAAGGATATGGGCGGCGCGGCGCATGCGCTGGCGCTGGCGCGGCTGGTGATGGCGTCGGCCCTGCCGGTGCGGCTGCATCTGGTGATCCCGATCGTCGAAAACGCTGTCGGCAGCGCTGCCTTCCGCCCCGGCGACGTGCTGACGTCGCGCCAGGGGCTGACGGTGGAGATCGGCAACACCGATGCCGAAGGGCGGCTGATCCTGGCCGATGCGCTTGCGCTTGCCGCCGAGCACAAGCCGGAGTTGATGATCGATTATGCAACGCTTACCGGAGCCGCGCGTGTTGCGCTGGGTCCAGAGCTTCCCGCCCTGTTCAGCAATGACGATGCGCTTGCCGAAGATCTGCTGGAAGGCGGCAGCGAGGTGACCGATCCGCTCTGGCGGCTGCCGCTCTGGAGCAACTATGCCGAGATGCTGAAATCCGAGATCGCCGACGTCAACAACGCGGGCGAGGGCGGCATGGCGGGCGCGGTGACGGCGGCGCTGTTCCTCCAGAAATTCGTGCCCGACGGGCTCGCCTGGGCGCATCTGGATAGTTTCGCATGGATGCCTGCGGCAAAGCCGGGCCGCCCCAGGGGCGGGGAAGCGCTTGGCCTCCGGGCGGGCTGGGCGATGCTGCGCCGCCGCTTCGGCTGAAGTTCTCCGGCCGTCCGGGCCAGCCGCACCGCCGCTAATGTTCTTGCCATGCAACGATTATTCCCAACGCGCGTTTCATGACCTGATCCCGCGTTTCGAGTATGGGAAAGATGACCAGCAACGGCGACTTGGCAGCAACGGAAACCGGGGCCCGGCTCGCGCCCTGGATGAGCGCTCTCGTCCGGTACGTGCAGTCGAACCAGCCCGATCTCACCAACCGCCAGCTTGCGCTGCTGCTGATCGTCTATCTTCTGCCCGGCCCCCACACGGTGCGTGGCCTTGCCGCCCGGCTCCATGTGTCAAAGCCCGTCATCACCCGCGCGCTGAACTCGCTTTCCGCGCTCGGCTATCTCCGGCGGCAGCGCGACGAGAGCGACTTGAGGAATGTGCTTGTCGAACAGACGCCAGATGGTAACGATTTTCTCAAGGCGTTTGCAAAGCTGATCGAACGGGCGAATGACGGCGCAACCAATGACGAGCCCCGGCGCGCGGCCGCCGGGACGCAATAGCTTCAGGCTGGAAGGCCCGTCGATAGCCCTTGATCCGCGCATTCACGCCTTCCGCCCCGATATCGCCGATCTGGCGCTCGCCGGGCAGGTTTTCGCAACTCACTATGTAAAGCCCGAGACATGGCGGTGCGTTGGCCCGTCCGTGATGGTGCGGCGTTCGCCCGAAAAGACGGACGAGGCGATCAGCCAGCTTTTGCTGGGCGAGGAGTTCGCCGTTCTCGACGTCGGCGGCGAATGGGCCTGGGGCTTTTGCCGGCACGACCATTATGTCGGCTATGTCCCGTCGGCCGCGCTCGGAAGAGGTGGACCGACCCCCACCCATGTCATTGCGACGCCGCTGGCGCTGATCTTCGACAACCCCGACATAAAATCCGGAATCACCGGTCGGCTGCCGATGGGCGCGCGCGTTGCGGCGATGGAGACGAATGAGGAGGGCTTCATCCGCACGGCACGGGGATGGCTGCACCCCCGCCACATCATGCCCAGCGGCGAAGCCCGGGCCGATCCTGTCGCAATTGCCGAGCAACTGACGGGCGCGCCCTATCTGTGGGGCGGCCGCGCGGGCGACGGGCTGGACTGCTCCGGCCTTGTCCAGCTTTCGCTCGGCCTGTGCGGAATCTTTGCGCCGCGCGACAGCGACCAGCAGGCGGCGGCGCTTGGAAAGCAAGTGGCGGCGGGCGATCTCAGGCGCGGCGACCTCGTCTTCTTTCCGGGCCATGTCGGCTTGATGGCGGATGGGGAAAGGCTGATCCACGCCAGCGCCCATTGGATGCGGGTTGCGGTCGAGCCGCTGGCCGATGTGGTCGCGCTCCTTTCAACGGAGCGCGACCCTCCGACACCGATCGTGAAGCGGCTATAACGCTCAATCGCCCAACGACAATTTGGCGAAGAGCATGAAGGACCGGGGATCGTCGCCATAGGCGAAATCGATCCGTGCCGGCTTGTCATAGGCGCTGACAAGCCCGCCCAGCGCCAGATTCCACTCGCCGCCGAGCGGAAGCTGCCACGCATAGCCCAGGCTCAGCTTGCTGACGGTAAGCGGCACGCCATGCAGCGGCGAGTGATGATCGAACAGTTCATTATTCTCCACCCGTTCGGCCCGGGCGAAGATATTGTGCCGCTCGGCCGCCTTCCAGTTCGCCTCGATCAGCCATGCGTCCAGCACCGGTCCGGGTTTCAGGTCTTTCCGCGCATAGGCCCCGGTCACCGACAGGCGGCTGCTCGCATAGCTGATGCTTGCGGTGAGACGCCCGACGTCCTCGCCCGGATGAAGCGCTTCGGGTTCCTTGATCCCGGCATAGGAAATCTGCGCTGACCAGTGCGGCGATGGAGTCCAGCTGGCGCGCACGGCCCAGCTGTCGAGCCGGGGCGTGTCGATGCCCCAGCGTTCCTCGTTCGGTTCAGTCCCGTTGAAGGCAGATGCTTCCACCTGCCAGTGGTCGGTCCCGATTCCCGCCGTCAGCACGCCGAAGGTGATGTGGGTGGAATCGAACCAGTGGTGAGTGACGGGCGCTTCCGGGTTGAAGCGGGCCGAACCCCTGTGCATGAACGCCGCCGGGCCGATCGCGGGCTCGCCCGGAAGACCCCCGTAGAGGAACGCGCTGGCATTGCCGCCAAGGTCGAAGTCGAGCCGGGCCGACATTTCCATCAGGAAGTCGTGCGGATGCTGCCGATCGATGAGCGGTTCGCCATTCGCCGTCTCCCCGCTTGCGAAAAGGATGGGGTAGCCGCGCTTTCCCATCAGCGGATCCAGCGACGCCATGGCGCGAAGCTGGAGCCCCGCTCCGTCGCCCAGCGGACGGCTGGCGTCCAGCATCGCCATGCTCTGGACAAAGGCCTTTTCGCTGCCGCGGGGGCCGCCCTGGTCGGAATAGACGCCCCAGGCATAGCCGTGCGCCATCAGCATCCAGTCGCCCGAGATGATGTGCGCACCGGTCATCGGCTCGAAGCCCGGCTGTCGGCTGGTGCCGGAGCCGGGTTGCCACGGCGCTGTGCTGTCGCTGCCGTGCATGGCGTACGCGGAATGGTCCATGTCCTGCCCAACGGCTGGACCGGCGGAGGCAATGGCCCCGCCAAGCAGAATGAGTTTCAACATCTGTGTTTCCTGTCTGATCGTGATGAGCGGTTGCCCGCGATGGATCAGCAGGTCAGGCGCGGCGGCGGCGTGTCGGGCGCAACCGTCTGGGCATGAAGCGCGGTCGCCGTTGCCGAGGGCGTCACGGCGGACCTGGGAGCAGCACCGCGGATCGCCAGCGCCGTCCGGGGCATTGTGACGGCGCAGCCGATGCAGACATGCCCCGCCTGAACCGCCCGGTCGTCTGTAGAGTGCTTTGCGGCCTCCTCATGGCACGAGCCGGTGACATGCTGGTTCTGTGCCGCAGCGTCAGCCATGCTCCAGCCGCCGGCGATGGCGACCAGAATGACAAGAGCCAGCGCTGCTGTGCGTATCCAGAGCATTTCCAATGAATAGGAATGCGGTGGAGGCTTGGCAATGTCGCCCCGCCGCGCAACAAGAGGGTTGTGGAAAGCCTGCCCGTCTTCCTGAGCCTGAAAGGCCGTCCCGTCATCCTTCTTGGCGAAGGCGCCGCCGCTGCCGCCAAGGCGCGGCTGCTGGACCGCGCGGGCGCCCGGATCATTCGGGATGAAATGGCGGACGCCGCTATCGCTATCGTTGCGATAGAGGATGATGCGGCCGCCACGGCTGCAGCCGGGCGGCTGAAGGCGCGGGGCATTTTGGTGAACGCGATGGATCGACCCGCGCTGTGCGACTTTACGTTGCCCGCGATTGTCGACCGGTCGCCGGTCATCATCGCCATCGCCACCGGGGGCGCTTCGGCCAGCCTTGCAAAGGCGCTGCGCCAGTGGCTGGAGGCGATGCTTCCCGCCTCGCTCGGCGGCCTTGCCGAAGCGCTGAAGACGGCGCGGGCGAAGGTGAAGGCGCGGTTTGCCGATGCGGGCGAGCGGCGCGCCTTTCTGGACGGCCTGCTGATGCGCGGCGGCCCGCTGGACCCGCTCGCGCGCCATGCGGACGCTGATGAGACGATCAAGACGGCGCTTGGCGGCGGGGTGGAAGCGGGCGGTCTGGAACATGTCGCGCTGACCAGCACCGATCCCGACGAGTTGACATTGCGCGCCGCCCGGCTGCTGGCCGGCGCGGACCGGGTCTATCACCTGCCCGACGTCCCGCCCGCGATCCTCGACCGCGCGCGCGCCGATGCGGAGCGGATCGCTGCGTCCGCCCCCCCTTCGGACGTACCGCCGGGACGGTCCGTGTTCATCGGATGGAGCGGGGCGTGAACCGCGAATGGGCCTATGTCGTCGAAGACGCGGGCAAGGCGAGCGCCGTGCCGCGCGAGGAGGCGGTGGCGCGCCACGGGCACGCGTCGCTCGTCTGGATTCACCTGAACGGCCGCGACAGCGGCTCGCTGGAATGGCTTCGCGACCGGTGCGGCATCCCCTATCCGGCCTTTCTCGCGCTGACGGCGGTGGAGACCCGGCCCCGCGCCGATTTTCTGGATAGCGGCGCGATCATAAACCTGCGCGGACTTGGCGCGACGCCCCATGATGATCCCGATACGCTGGTTTCCATCCGGCTCTGGGCGGAGGCGGGCTTCGTGATCTCGATCAGCTATCGCACCATTTCAGCGATCGAGCAGGTCTGCGAGAAGACGCGCGCCGGGCGCATTCTGGACCCGGGCGACCTGATCGTCGATCTTGCCGACGCCATCACCGCGCGGCTGGACCCGGAAGTGGCGGTCCTCGGCGATCTCATAGACGATCTGGAAGGCCATATCGGCGAGAGGGCGGTGGCGGGCGCGCGCAGCCGCATTGCGGGCGTCCGGTCGCGGTCGATCGACTTTCGCCGTTTCCTTCAGCCGCAGCGCGATGCACTGGAGCGGCTGTCGCTGACGACCGCCGAATGGGTGACCGAGGAAGACCGGCTGCACCTGCGCGAAGCAGCCAATCGCGCCGCACGCATGGCCGAAGAGCTTGAGGCGGTGCGCGAGCGATCCGCCCTGCTCCACGAGCAGCTCACCGATCTCAGGACCGAGCAGATCGACCAGCGCTCGCTGATCGTCGCGCTGATCGCGCTCATCTTCCTGCCGCTCACCTTTGTGACCGGCCTGTTCGGGATGAACGTCGAAGGTATTCCAATCCGCAGCGACGGCATGGCCTTCTGGTGGATCGCAATCGGAAGCTGCGTCTTCGGCGCGGCGCTGTGGCTGATCGTCAGATGGCGGCGATGGATTTGACCGGCGACGATCTGGTCGCTTCATCCGGCGTCCGGTCGCGGCTTGCCAGCCGGGCATTGAGTGCCGCCTTTTCGGCCAGAAGCGCTTCGATCCGCGTCTGAAGCTCCTCGATCTCCAGCGTGCGGCGGACGAGCCGCGCGTCAAGCGCCCCGACCGCCTGTCGGAGCGTCGCGGCTTCCCGCGCACGGTCGAGCTGGCGTTCGATCCGGGCGGCGAGCACCGGAGGCGCGCAGGGCAGCAGGATGTGATCGTCGGCGCCCGCGTTCAGCGCGGCCACGGCGGAGGCGGCGTCGGCGGAATGGGCGACGATGATGACCGGCAGCTGGGCGTTTTCCCTGCTGCCGCGCATTTCGCGCAGCAGGTCGATCCCGGTCAGCCCCGGCATGTTCTGGTCCAGAAGCAGCAGGGCCGGGCGTTCCGACCGAAGCATCATCAGCGCCGCGCTGCCGCTTTCGACGGCCGAAACCCGATAGGCCAGGTGGCCGAGGTCGGCCGAGAGCGTATCCCTGCTGGAAGGTGAAGCGTCGGCGATCAGAATCAGCGGGCCGCCTGAAGCATAGGCCCCGGCCGCATCGGATTGCGCGGTTGAACCGTTGTGTTTCATGTCCATCAGGCCCTGACGTCCTTTCCCAGCTGGCCTGAGCTTAGGACAACAGGGTCAACGCTTGCTTAACGCTGCGCCGTCCGGCGCAATTATCGTCAGCCGCTGTTCTTGAGCGCGGTGGCGATGGCGTTGATGGTGAGCTGGATGCCGGTGACCACTTTTTCGTCGCTGTCGCCGCCGCGAAGGCGGCGGATAAGGTCCACCTGCAGCAGGTTCAGCGGCTCGATATAGGGTAGGCGCAGCCGGATGGAGGCATCGAGCGCAGGCGAATGCGCAAGCAGGCGGCTTTGTCCCGTCGCGTCCAGCAGCGAGTCGCGCGTCAACGCCCAGCCTTCGCTGATCGTCCCGAAGATGCTTTCGGACAGCGCCCGGTCCTCCACCAGCCCGGCATAGCGGCGGGCGATGGCGAGATCGGTCTTGGCGAGCACCATCTCCATATTGTCGAGCGTCGTCTTGAAGAACGGCCAGCCTGCGGCCATTTCGCGCAGCAGGCCCTTGTCGTCGAACGAGGAAAGGGCGCGGCCCACGCCATACCAGCCGGGCAGCATGATCCGCGCCTGCGCCCAGCTGAACACCCAGGGTATGGCGCGCAGATCCTCTATGCGCGTCGATTTCGTGCGCGAAGCCGGGCGGCTGCCGATTTTCAGGCCCGAAATCTCGCGGATCGGCGTGGCCTGCCGAAAGAACTCCGGGAAGTGGGGCGTCTCGTACACCAGCGCGCGATAGGCGTTCCGCGCCGATGCGGACAGCGTTTCCATGGCCGCGCGGAACCGCTCGTCGTCCTTTTTGGCGAGCACGGGCGGCGCGAGCGAGGCAAGGGCGGTTGCCGCGACCATTGCCTCCAGATTGGCGGCGGCGTGCTCGGCGTCGCCATATTTCGCGGCGATCACCTCGCCCTGTTCGGTCACGCGGATGCGGCCGTTGACCGTGCCCGCCGGCTGCGCGCGAATGGCGTCGAAAGCCGATCCGCCGCCGCGTCCCACCGCGCCGCCGCGGCCGTGGAAAAGCTGAAGCGCGATGCCCTTTTCGGCGAAGACCCGGGCCAGCGCCTCGCTGCCCAGCGCGAGCGACCAGTTGGAGGTGAGATAGCCCCCGTCCTTGTTGCTGTCGGAATAGCCGATCATCACTTCCTGATAGCCGCGCGCCTTGGCCAGCGCGGCGACCTCGGGAATGGAAAGCCACTCGTCCATCACCTGCGGCGCGGCTTCCAGATCGTCGATCGTCTCGAACAGCGGCACCGGCATGATCGTCGCGCCTGGCTCAGGCCCCGGGCGATAAAGCCCGGCTTCCTTCAGCAGAACCAGCAGTTCGAGCAGATCGGAGACGGAAGCCGCCTTTGAAATGATCGCGACGGTGATCGCGCCCTGGCCGTAGAGCGCATGGGCGCTGGCGGCGGCCCTGAATATCTCAAGCTCGCCCGCCGTCTCCTCGTCATAATCGGCATAGGGCACGGTGAGCGGGCGCGGCGACGCAAGCTCCCGGCGCAGCAGCGCCACCCGCCCGGGCTCGTCAAGCGCGAGATAGTCCTGCTCCACCCCGGCGGCGGCCAGCAAGGCGGCGACGGTCCGCTCGTGCACGTCGGCATTCTGCCGGAGGTCGAGCGTGGCGAGATGAAAGCCGAAGGTCTCGACCGCGCGGATCAGCCGCCCCAGCGCGCCTCCGGTCGCCAGCAGGCCCTCCCCGCTGTGCCCCAGCGAATGGGCGATCACGGTCAGATCCCCGCGCAGCGCATCCGGCCCTGCATAAGCCTCGCCCTTCAAGGAAGAGCGGCGGGGCGGGGCATGGCCGGTCAGCCGCTCATATGTCGTGGCGAGGCGCGCGTAGATGCCCGAGAGCGCGCGGCGGTAGGGCTCATCCAGCCGGGCGGGCGCGGTGTCGCCGCTCGCTTCGGCCAGTGCGAGCAGCTCCTCGTCCACTGGCGCAAGCCCGACGGCGATCGAAAGCTCCGCGCCAAGCGCATGGACCTGATCGAGATAGAATTGCAGCACCGCCTCGGCCTGCCGCCGGAGCGCGAGCCGAAGCGCATCGGCAGTGACATAGGGGTTGCCGTCGCGGTCGCCGCCGATCCAGTTGCCAAGCGTAAGAAAGCTCTTTGGCCTGTGTTCGAGGAGCTTGTCCCACGCCGCATAGAGGCGCGGCATGGCCGGCAGGAAGCTTTCCCGCATGAAGGAAACGGCGTTTTCCACCTCGTCGGTGACGAAGAGCCGGTCGGTCCGGAGCGCCCGCGTCTGCCAGAGCAGCGCGATCTGGCGGCTGATCGCCTCTTCCAGATCATCGCCTTCGGGCGTCGTCGACGCGCCATTGTCGCGCAGCGTCATCAACGCCTCGATCCGGGCGCGATGGTCGATCAGGCTCTTGCGCCGCACCTCGGTGGGATGGGCGGTGAGCACCGGCCGGATCAGCCCGTTGTCGAGCAGCCGGATAACCTCGGCGCGCGCGACGCCCTGCTTGTCCAGAATGTCGAGCGCTGAGGCAAGACTGGGCCAGTGCTGCGAAGCGCGCGAATGCCGATCCTCGGCCAGGTTGGCGAGCATCGAAAACAGCATGAAGCCGCGCACGAAGGAAAGCGTGTCGTCCAGCGACAGCCGGTCCAGCCCGGTGTCGACGGCGTCCGCCCCGCTGATCCCGCGATGGCGGTCAACCGATGCGCGGCGGATATATTCCGTGCGGCGGAATAACTCTTCGCCGCCATAGGCGCGGATGACGTCGCCGAGCAGCCGCCCCAGATAACGGACGTCCTCGTTCTGGCTGAGATGCTGCGACCGGGCTTTTACCATCGGCTCCTCGAATGCTGCGTCGCAACAGCATCGGACCCTTTGGCCGATCATGCAAGCAGTTCGGTATCCCAGTAGAGGTAATCACGCCATGTCTCGTGCAGGAAGTTCGGCGGAAAGCCGCGGCCGTTTTCCTGTAGTTCCCAGCTCGACGGCCGTTCCGGACGCGCGGCGAGCGCCATATGGGCCTGGGCCGGCGTGCGGCCGCCCTTGCGCAGGTTGCAGGGCGCGCAGGCCGTCGCCACATTTTCCCATGTCGTGCGGCCGCCAAGCGCGCGCGGGATGACGTGATCGAAGGTGAGGTCGTCGTGCGATCCGCAATATTGGCAGCGGAAGCGGTCGCGAAGGAAGAGGTTGAACCGGGTGAAGGCGGGATGCGTGGCGGGACGGACATATTGGCGAAGCGCGATGACCGACGGCAACCGCATGGTGCGGCTGGGGCTGTGGATTTCCCGCTCATATTCCGCGATGATATCGACACGTTCCAGGAACGCGGCCTTGATGGCGGTCTGCCAGGGCCACAGGCTCAAGGGGTAATAGCTGAGCGGCGTGTAATCGGCGTTCAGCACAAGCGCGGGGCAGCTGTCGGGATGCCGGATAAGGTCGGGGTGGTACATAGGGCGGGCACTACTCCGTTGTCAGGCTCACCGCCGTCCAACCCCCGCGCCTGTCGCACCCAGAGCCGGAGCCGCCGCGGGCCGCCGTCTCGACTTTCGTCACGCCGCTACTGCCTAAACCACGTGACATCCGCATGACAGCACGGGGAAGAGTCATGCGTCAAGCTCCAGTTGCGGTCACCCGTTTCGCGCCGTCGCCCACCGGGCGGCTGCATCTGGGCCATGCGCTGTCTGCGGTGTTGTCGCATGATCTGGCGAGCGCGGACGGCGGGCGCTTTATACTCAGGATAGAAGATATCGACCCCGGCCGGTGCCGTGAGGCCTTTGTCGAGGGCATATTCGAGGATCTTCGATGGCTCGGGCTCGGCTGGGACGGTGAAGTCGTCCGCCAGTCGGCGCGGATGCATCTCTATTCGGATGCGCTCGCCCGGTTGCGCGACATGGGCCTCATTTACCCCTGCTTTTGCACAAGAAGCGAAATCGTGGCGGAAATCGCGGCGAGCGGGGCCGCGCCGCATGGGCCGGACGGGCCGCTCTATCCCGGCACATGCCGCATGCTGTCGACGGAGGAACGGGCGCGGCTTTTGCCGGATACGCCCCACGCCCTGCGGCTGGATATGACGGCGGCGGTCGCCCTGGCCGCGCCGCTCCACTGGCATGACGACCGGGCGGGAACGGTCGCGGCGCGTCCCGAGATGTTCGGCGACGTCGTCCTTGCACGAAAAGATGCGCCCGCGTCCTATCATCTGGCGGTGACGGTGGACGACGCCGCACAAGGGATAACCGATGTGGTGAGGGGCCAGGATCTGTTCGCCGCAACCCACGTCCACCGGTTGCTGCAGGCGCTGCTGGGCCTGCCGACACCCCGCTACCACCACCATCCGCTGGTGACGGACGCCGCTGGCCGCCGCCTGGCGAAGAGAGATCGCGCGCTGACGCTTGAGGAGATGCGGCGGGCGGACGCCGACCCGGCGGCGTTGCTCGCACGGCTCAGAAGCGGCGATTTGACGGTTGGCAGGCTGTACCAGAAAGCGTAGTCCCCAAGGCGTGAATAGCTTCTTCTTCATTCTGATCGCGCTCGGGGCGCTTGCCACACTTTTCGTACTGGTGCGCGGGATCGTGCTGATGGCGTCCGGCAAGGATGTCGGCGGCAAGCGCCAGAACAAGCTGATGGTCAACCGCGTGATATTGCAGGCGGTGACGATATTGATCGTGGTCGTCTTTCTGATGTTCGCTTCCGGACGCTGAGCGGCAGATGGTCAAGCTCAACCGCATCTACACCCGCACCGGCGACAATGGCACGACCGGCCTGGTGGACGGCTCGCGCGTGTCGAAGGCCGATCCGCTGATGGCCGCGATCGGCACGGTGGAGGAAGCCAATGCCGTGCTTGGCCTTGCGCTGCTCGACATCGAAAGCGATGGGCACCGCGCGATGGTGAGCCGCATCCAGAACGAATTGTTCGATCTCGGGGCAGACCTTGCCACTCCCTATGTGGCGGGCGAGGCGGAAGGCGCCGCGCTGCGCATCACTTCCGCCCAGTCGACGCGTCTTGAGACCGAGATGGACGAGATGAACGAACATCTGGAGCCGCTCCGTTCCTTCATCCTTCCGGGCGGCCTGCGGGCAGCGGCGGCACTTCAC
The DNA here is from genome assembly GCF_001890385.1 of Tardibacter chloracetimidivorans. Taxonomy (NCBI): domain Bacteria; kingdom Pseudomonadati; phylum Pseudomonadota; class Alphaproteobacteria; order Sphingomonadales; family Sphingomonadaceae; genus Tardibacter; species Tardibacter chloracetimidivorans. Next base: position 2,814,691 of record NZ_CP018221.1, read on the forward strand.
CAGGCGCGTACCGTGGCGCGGCGGGCGGAGCGGCTCGCGGTGGCCGCGAACGCGGAGCGCGGCCTCAATCCTGCGGCGCTCGTCTATCTGAACCGCCTCTCCGACCATCTATTCGTGCTGGGGCGCGCCATAAATGCCGACGCCGGCGGCGACATACTCTGGCAGCCCGGCGCGACGCGCGGCTGACGGCTTTTATCGCCCACCCGCGCAACCAAATCCGTTTTCTGCCCGTTACAGGGCATCGAAGATGCGGGGAGAGCGCTGGACATGCACAGGACTGTACGCGCCGCTGCGAGTGAGGAAGCACTTGCGCACCGCTTCCACGATACCAGGCGGTTAAGCTGCGCGCTTGCAGCGCCGCTTTCAGACGCGGATGCGACGGTGCAGTCGATGCCGGACGCATCGCCCGCCAAATGGCACCTTGCCCACACAAGCTGGTTTTTCGAGGCGTTCATCCTGCGCGACGTCGCCGGCTATGAGCCGTTCGATCCGAGCTATGCCTATCTGTTCAACAGCTATTATGAGAGCGAAGGCGCGCGCCAGCCCCGGCCCCTGCGCGGCATGCTGACCCGGCCTTCGCTGGACCGGGTGCTGGACTATCGCCGCCATGTCGATGCGGCGATGGAAGCCGTGCTCCAGACGCCATCGCCGCGACAGGCCGAACTCGCCGAATTGGGCGTCAATCACGAACAGCAGCATCAGGAACTGATGCTGACGGACCTGCTGCACCTGTTCGCGCAGAATCCGCTTCACCCGGCCTATGCCGCGCCCGAGCATCGGCTGGACGGGGTTCCGGAGCCGCTGGACTGGGTCGCATTCGACGGCGGCATCGTCCGCGCCGGCCATGAAGGCGATGGCTTTGCCTTTGACTGTGAAGCGCCCGCGCACGACGCGCTGCTCGCGCCCTATGCGCTTGCCGACAGGCCGGTCACCAATGCCGAATGGCGCAGCTTCATCGATGACGGCGGATACCGGCGGCCCGAGCTTTGGCTGTCGGACGGCTGGACCTGGGTTCAGGCAGAAGGCGCGGAAGCGCCGCTCTATTGGACACCGGCGGCTGAAAAGGGCCGCTGGCTGCGCTTTGGGCTGGACGGGCTGCATCCGATCGAACCGGCGGCCGCCGTCACGCATATCAATTATTACGAGGCGGACGCCTATGCCCGCTGGGCCGGGGCGCGGCTGCCCACAGAGGCCGAATGGGAACACGCAGGCTCCGGCCTGACGCCGGACGCGGGGCATTTTCTCGATGACGCCGGCCCGGTCCGACCGCGCGCGACCGGCCCGGGAGACGGGCTGCGCGACATGTTCGGCAATGTCTGGGAATGGACCGGCTCCGCCTATCTGCCCTATCCCGGCTTCGCTCCGGCCGAAGGCGCCGTCGGCGAATATAATGGCAAGTTCATGTGCGGCCAGTTCGTGCTGAAGGGTGGGTCGTGCGCCACGCCCCGGGGCCATGCACGGGCCAGCTACCGCAACTTCTTCTATCCGCATCAGCGCTGGCAGTTCACCGGCCTGCGGCTGGCGAAAAGCCTGTGAGCGCGGTTGCGGTCCGGGCGCGGTCCGGCGACCCCGCCTTCGCCGCCGATGTGCTGACCGGCCTTTCCCGGCCGCAAAAGACGGTGCCGGCGCGGTGGTTCTACGATCATCGGGGGTCGGAACTGTTCGAGGAGATCACGCGGCTTCCCGAATATTATCCGACGCGGACCGAGATCGGCCTGCTCAAGCGCCACGCAGCCGAAGTGGCGGAGCTTGCCGGGCGGCGGGCGGTGGTGGAGTTCGGCTCCGGCTCGTCGCGAAAGACGCCGCTGCTCCTGGGCGCGATGGACGTGAGCGTCTATGTGCCGATCGATATTTCCGGCGAGTTCCTGCGCGCATCGGCGCGGGCGCTGGCGGAGGCGATGCCGGGCGTGAACGTCATCCCGCAGGAAGGGGATTTCACGCACAGGCTGGACCTGCCTAGCGAAGTCGCGCAGTCGCCGGCGCTTGGCTTTTTCCCCGGATCGACGATCGGCAATTTCGCCGCGCCCCGCGCCGTGGCGCTGCTGCAGACCATCGGCGAGACGCTGGGCGAAGACGCGATGCTGCTGATCGGCATCGATCGGAAGAAGCCGGTGGAGCGGCTGATTCGGGCCTATGACGATTCGCAGGGGCTGACGGCCGCTTTCAACCTGAACCTGCTGGAGCGGATGAACCGCGAGCTCGACGGCGATATTCCGGTCGAGGGATTCCGGCACGAGGTGCGATGGAACACGGATCATAATCGGATCGAAATGCATCTGCGGGCCGAGCGGAACATGCGTTTTCACGTCGCGGGTGAAGCGTTCGCCATTGCCGAGGGTGAGACGATTCACACTGAAAACAGTCATAAATACAATGTCGACGAGGCACGATTACTGCTTCGCGCGGGCGGCTGGACTCCCCTGCGGGACTGGAGCGACGAGGCTGGACTGTTCACGCTTTATCTGGCGTCGCGCACCAAAAAGTCGTTACAGGACTGACCTGCGCGTGTTGACGTGCGCGGCTGCGCACGTATAGCCCTGCTCCCAATTTTGAATGATGGACCCCCCTGCGGGGAAGCAGAAAGGAACGCCGCGCATGAAGCTGTTGGTGGCAGTGAAGCGAGTGCTGGATTACAATGTGAAGCCGCGTGTGAAGGCGGACGGGACGGGTGTCGATCTTGCGAATGTGAAGATGTCGATGAACCCGTTTGACGAGATTGCGGTGGAAGAGGCGATCCGGCTGAAGGAAAAGGGTGCGGCGTCGGAGATAGTGGTGGTGTCGATCGGCGAGGCGAAGGCGCAGGAGACGCTGCGCACGGCGCTTGCGATGGGCGCTGACCGTGCGATCCTGATCCAGGCCGAGGGCGTGGTGGAGCCGCTGGCGGTCGCCAAGCTGCTGGCGAAGGTCGCCGAGGAAGAGCAGCCGGGCATGGTGATCCTTGGCAAGCAGGCGATCGACGATGATTCGAACCAGACGGGGCAGATGCTGGCGGCGCTGCTCGGCTGGAGCCAGGGCACCTTTGCGTCGAAGGTGGAGATTGCCGACGGCCGCGCCAAGGTGACGCGCGAGGTGGACGGCGGCCTTGAGACGGTGGACCTGAAGCTTCCGGCGATCGTCACGACCGATCTGCGGCTCAACGAGCCGCGCTATGCGTCGCTTCCCAACATCATGAAGGCGAAATCCAAGCCGCTGGCGAGCAAGACGCCGGCGGATTACGGCGTCGACGCGACGCCCCGGCTGACGACGCTGAAGGTGGAAGAGCCGCCCAAGCGGCAGGCCGGGATCAAGGTGGCCGATGTCGACGTGCTGGTCGCCAAGCTTAAGGAAATGGGAGTAGGCGCATGAAGACGCTGGTCTGGGTTGAGCATGACAATGCCTCGGTGAAGGACGCGACGCTGTCGGCAGTGACGGCGGCGGGCAAGCTGGGCGAAGTGCATCTGCTGGTTGCGGGCAAGGGCTGCGGCGCGGTGGCGGAGGCTGCGGCGAAGATCGCGGGCGTGGGCAAGGTGCATGTCGCAGACGACGCGGCCTATGAGCATGGGCTGGCCGAGAATGTCGCGCCGCTGGTGGTGGGGCTGATGGCGCACCATGATGCGTTTGTCGTGCCTGCGACGACGACGGGCAAGAACATCGCCCCGCGCGTGGCGGCGCTGCTCGATGTGGCGCAGATCTCCGACATTCTGTCGGTCGAGGGGCCGGACAGCTTCACCCGCCCGATCTATGCGGGCAACGCGATTGCGACGGTGAAGACGTCGGATGCAAAGAAGGTGATCACGGTGCGCGGCACGGCGTTCGAAAAGGCGTCGGCGACCGGCGGCAGCGCGACGGTGGAAGCCGTGTCGGGCGCGGGCGATGCGGGGCTTTCGAGCTTTGCGGGCGCCGAGATCGCAAAGTCGGAGCGGCCGGAGCTGACCAGCGCAAAAATCATCGTCTCGGGTGGACGCGCGCTCGGTTCGTCCGAGCAGTTCCATGCGCTGATCGATCCCTTGGCCGACAAGCTGAAGGCGGGCGTCGGCGCGAGCCGCGCGGCGGTGGACGCGGGCTATGCGCCCAATGACTATCAGGTCGGCCAGACCGGCAAGATCGTCGCGCCCGAAATCTATATCGCGGTCGGCATCTCCGGGGCGATCCAGCACCTTGCGGGCATGAAGGACTCAAAGACCATCATCGCCATCAACAAGGACGAGGACGCCCCGATCTTCCAGGTCGCCGACCTCGGCCTCGTCGGAGACCTCTTCAAGATCCTCCCCGAACTCACACAAAAATTGTGAGAAAGGGCGGGGGCCGAAAATCCATCGCTTGATCCAAGGGGCCGGTTGCCGCAGGGACCGGCCTCGCCTCTTTCAGGTGCACGCCCATGTCGCCGGTCGAACATACGCCAACGCCCGCAATGCTCGCCAAGGCGGAAACCCTGGTGGAAGCGCTGCCTTATCTGCAACGCTATGCGGGGCGGACGTTCGTGGTGAAATATGGCGGCCATGCCATGGGCGATCCGGAACTTGCCCGCGATTTCGCCGAGGATGTGGTGCTGCTGAAGGCGGTCGGCATCAACCCCATTGTCGTTCATGGCGGCGGCCCGCAGATCGGCGCGATGCTGAAGAAGCTGGAGATCGAATCCAGCTTCGTCGACGGGCTGCGCGTCACCGATGCCGCGACCGCGCAGGTCGCCGAAATGGTGCTTGCCGGGTCGATCAACAAGGAACTGGTTTCCTGGATCAATCAGGCCGGCGGCCGCGCGGTCGGCATTTCGGGCAAGGACGCCAATTTCGTCACTGCTTCAAAGGTGCAGCGCACCACCCGCGACCCCGGCAGCCTCATCGAACAGGCGGTTGATCTCGGTTTCGTGGGAGAGCCGTCGAAGGTGGACCGCAGCCTGCTCGACACGCTGTCGGCGGCGGGCATGATTCCCGTCGTGGCGCCGATCGGCGTCGGGACGGATGGCGCGACCTACAATATCAACGCGGATACCATGGCGGGCGCGGTGGCGGCCGCAGTCGGCGCGTCGCGGCTGTTTCTGCTGACGGACGTGGCGGGCGTGCTGGACAAGCAGAAGAACCTGCTGACCGACCTCACGCCGCCGGACATCGCCGTCTTGCGGAGCGACGGCACGATCAGCGGCGGCATGATCCCCAAGCTGGAGACCTGCGTGACGGCGGTGGAGGCCGGGGTCGACGCTGCCGTCATCCTCGACGGGCGGGTGCCGCACGCGATGCTGATCGAGATATTCACCCGCCAGGGCGCGGGCACGCTGGTGCGCGCAAAGGATTGAACCACTGCCGCCGGTGGTTGTCGGCCGGATCGTAAACCGCTAGGTCGGGGACGAATTTCAAAGGGGCGGCCGCAGGATGAACACGCTTTACGCGCTGGTCGGCATCATCACGATGCTGTTGCAGATATTGATCTGGATCATCGTCATCCAGGCGATCCTGTCATGGCTGGTCGCCTTCAACGTCATCAACGTCCACAACCAGTTCGTGCGGACCGTGCTTCATGCGCTGGAGCGGATAACCGAGCCGCTGCTGCGGCCGATCCGCCGATTCATGCCCGATCTGGGCGGGATCGATTTCTCGCCGATGGTGCTGATCCTGCTCCTGATCGCGGTGCAGCGGCTGCTGCCCGCCGTCCTGTTTGACACCGGAGCGCTTTGACCGCCTGGCGCGTTGTCGATGGCGGCGTGAAGCTGGCCTTGAAGGTCACGCCGCGCGCGAACCGGGAAGCGGTGGAAGGCCTGACGGATACCGGCGGAGGAAAGATGGCGCTTGCGGTGCGGGTCAGCGCCGCGCCAAGCGAAGGCGCGGCCAATGAGGCGGTCTTGAAGCTGATCGCGCGGACGCTTGACCTGCCGCCGCGCTCGGCTTCGCTGGTTTCGGGTGCGTCGGCCAGGCTCAAGCAGGTGAGGCTGGAAGGTCCGGCGGAGATGATCGTGGCGCGGCTGGAAGCGCTTGCAGGGAGCGGGAAGAGATGACGGCGGCAATCATCGACGGCAAGGCGTTCGCCGAGGAACTGAGAGCGCGGGTGGCCGATGCGGTGCCGGGCTTTGCTGCCGCCGCAGGGCGCGCGCCGGGCCTTGCGGTGGTGCTGGTGGGGGAAGACCCGGCGAGCAGCGTCTATGTCCGCTCCAAGGGCAAGGCAACCACCGCTGCCGGCATGCTGAGCCTCGAGCATCGCCTGCCCGCCAGCGCGACCGAAAACGAACTGCTGGAGGTGGTGCGCCTGCTGAACGCCGATCCGCAGGTGGACGGCATATTGGTGCAGCTTCCATTGCCAGCGCACATCGATGAGGCGGCGGTGATCGCCGCGATCGATCCGGCAAAGGACGTCGACGGATTTCATGTCGTGAACGCCGGCAAGCTGGCGGTCGGCGACCGGAGCGGCATGGTGCCCTGCACGCCGCTTGGCTGCCTGATGCTGCTGAAGGAGCAGCGTGGCGATTTGTCGGGGCTGGATGCGGTGGTGATCGGCAGGTCAAACATCGTGGGCAAGCCGATGGCTCAGCTTCTGCTGGCGGAAAGCTGCACCGTCACCATCGCCCATTCGCGCACCCGGGCGCTGTCGGATGTGGTGCGCCGCGCCGACATTGTCGTCGCCGCCGTCGGGCGGCCGGAAATGGTGAAGGGAAGCTGGCTGAGGGAAGGCGCGGTGGTGATCGACGTGGGAATCAATCGCGTTGCGGGCGCCGAACCGGGCAAGACAAGGCTGGTCGGCGACGTCGATTTCGCCGACGCGATGGGCCATGTCGGCGCAATCACTCCGGTGCCGGGCGGGGTGGGGCCAATGACCATCGCGGTGCTGTTGCGCAACACGCTGGTCGCCGCGCACCTGCGGCAGGGCCTCCCCGTGCCTGAAGGCATCTAACGCGGCTGCCATGGCCGAACTGTTCATTTCCGCCCTCGTCACCTTTCTGGTGGTGATCGATCCACCCGGTTGCGCGCCCATATTCGCCAGCCTGACGGCGGGTGCCCCTGCCGCTCATCGCCGGTCCATGGCGTTGCGGTCCGTCGGAATCGCAGGGGCGCTGCTGTTCGCCTTCGCGCTGTTCGGCAAGGCGTTTCTGGGCGCGCTTGGCGTGAGCCTTGACGCCTTCCGCATCGCCGGCGGAATCATGCTTTTCCTGATCGCACTTGAAATGGTGTTCGAAAAGCGGACCCAGCGGCGGGAAGACCGGGCCGAGGCGGTTGCCCGCGATGCACAGGCGCGCCAGCGGGAGTGGGAGGATATTTCCGTCTTCCCCATGGGCATTCCGATGCTGGCGGGCCCGGGCTCCATCGCCAGCGCCATGCTGCTGATGTCGCGCGCAGACAATGTCGCGGAACGGCTGACCGTGCTGGGCGCGCTGGCGGCGGTGCTGCTGCTGTCGCTGGTGGCTCTCCTCGCCGCGCCGCCGCTGATGCGGCTGCTCGGCCCGCGACTGGAGGCGATGATCACGCGCATATTGGGCGTGATCCTGGCGGCGCTTGCCGCGCAGTTCGTGATCGACGGCCTGCGCGCTAGTTTTTCCTGACCTTCCACAGCCGATAGGGGGTGTCGCCCGCAAGCGGCATGGGTTCCAGCCAATCGGGCGCGCGCCCGGCTGCGAGTTCCGAATAAAAGCCGTTTGGCGCGCGCCGGGCATAGATCGTTGATTCCCCCACGCCGGGGCAGATCAGCACATAATCGGCATGATACCGGCCGACGATCGCCCGCGCCGCGTCCGCCGTGCCGCCGAAGGCCTTCATCACATCGGCAATCGCCTTGCCGTTGCGGTGATATGGCCCGGTGATCGCTGAATGATGGGTGGTGACAAGCAGGCGCGGGCTCAGATCCAGAAAGGTGAACATCGTGCCCGGCGGCACGCGGTTGAGCGGCCGCAGCGCGCCCAGCGTGGCGCAGCGCTTGTTCGCGACGCCTGCCTTGCTCACCAGCCTGCCCCGCTTGTCGGCGGGTAGCGCCTTGGCCGCAAGCTGGATCATCAGCCCGGAGGAAAGCAGAAATGCCCCAGCCACCGCAAAGGCGCGGAAAGGCGGGCGCATCCGGTGCGCGAGACGGATGAGCGACCAGGCGAGCATCGCGGCCCCGCTGAGGCCCAGAACCTGGGCGGCGGGCGCGGCGCGCGTCTGAAACAAGCAGAAGGCGAAGGAAAATGCCGCAAGCGTGGCCACCGCCAGCCATCCGCGCAGGCGGGCCGGGTTGCGCCGGTTCTCCCAGATCGCCAGGCCGAAGCCGATCAGGCCTAGAAACGGCAGGGACATCGAGGCGATCAGCGTCTGGATCGGCTGCCGGTAGATCGGTCGCGCCTCCCTGACATTGCCCAGCCACAGCCGCCGCGCGTCCTCATCGATGAGCGCCGACGGGTCGCCAAGGCATTGAGGATGGCTGACCCATGTGGAGGCCGCCACCACGCCGCCCAGCAGCAGCAGGCCGGAAAGCCGCGCCCACCAGTTGGGGAGCGGCAGCGCCGCCAGCAGGACCAGCCCGGCCCCGCCCAGGGCAAGCGCCTGCACATGCGCGAGCGACAGCGCATCGCACAGGCCGAGCCATCTGGCGTCAGGGGGTATGAACAGCATGAGCGACAGGGCCGCCGCGCCCGCCGAAGCTGCGCCGAAGGCAGCCATTCGGGGCGCTTCGGCGCGGTCCGCCACCCAGAACAGGGACGTGATCGCAGCCGTCAGCCCCAGATAGGGGAGAAGCTCGATCCCAATGGCGAGCGAAAGCCCAAGCGCCAGCCCGGACACCGCCCCGCCTGCCGCCCGCCTTCGCATGACGAGCCCCGACACCATCACCATCATCAGCGCAAGCTGCCAGCCGTGGTGATCGATCCGGAGCGGGGCGACCATGCCCAGCGTGGACCAGGCGAACATGAGCAGCACCGGCGCAATGGCCCAGGCATTGGGTGCGATCAGGCGGCGGCTGATGAAGGCGAGCGACGCGACGATCACGCCCAGCGGCAGGAGCGGCGCGATTGTCACCGCAACCTGCTCTGCCCTGAAAATCGGGAGAAACGGCTTGAACAGCAGGATCAGCCCGGCCAGCGGCAGGTCGACGAGCCGCGACCAGTGGATGTCCGCTCCTCCCGGAGGAAGCATGCGGTGCTGGCGCAGATCGAACCAGCCCTGGCCCCCCAGCCAGTCCCGCACCTGTTGAAGGCGCAGGTTGTCGTCGGTGTCGGGGAGCGCCAGCCCCTTTATCGCCGCCCATTTCTGTGAGACGAGCCAGATCGCCGCCGCCAGCCAGAACAGGGCGAGCAGCAACAGCCAGCGGCGATCCCGCGCTTCATCATTCTTGTCATTCATTGGGGGTTCGCTATCACGCGGGGGTAAACAAACTGGCCGGGCGGCCGGATTCAGGGAAAGAGGCGCAATGCGGCGCGAGACGACCAATGCCATCCGCACCCTGCTGGAAGAGGTGCTTCCCCCGTTCGTGCGCGATTCCGCGGCGATGCGCTGGCTTTTCCGGCGTCATTGGGGGCGTCTCGTCGATGATCTTGAGGATTTTCGCGCGCGCATTCCGTTCGTCACTCCCGAAGAATATCGCGATGTCTACGCGCGCCTGCCCCGTGTGCAAAGCGAGACCGACAACAGCAGGGCCTGCATAGATCTGATCGCGCGCGACATGCTGGGCGAAACCGCGCTGGATGTGGGGTGCGGCACCGGCTATCTGCTGCATGTCCTGGCGGGACGCAGGCCGGAAATGAAGCTGACGGGCGTCGATTTCATCATCGATTCCGAAACCCGCAAGCGCGCCGAGGGCATCAGCTTCCACGAGGCGAACATCGAGCGGCTGCCGTTCCCCGACAAATCGTTCGACACGGTCATCTGCACCCATGTGCTGGAGCATATTCTGGATTTCCGGGGTGCGCTGGCCGAACTTCGCCGGGTTGCGGCGAAGCGCCTCATCATCGTGGTGCCGCAGGAGCGCGAATATCGCTTCACCTTCAACCCGCACCTGCACTTCTTCCCCTATCCGCACAGCTTCCTGCGCTATGCGACGCCTGTTCCAGCGCGCCATGTGATCAAGAGCGTGGGCCGCGACATCTATTATCACGAGGATATGGGCTGACGTTGCCGGGCGACCCCGCCATGGCGGGCGGATGCTACAGGTGCCCACCATCGGCTGTGTCTGCCCTGTACCAACCGCGCCGGGGAGGTGAGCCCCTACGCTCTCTAGCGAACCAATACAGAACAAGTGTGTGAACAGCTTTGACTCCGCGCCGTTTCGGAGCCAGCTATTCATTTATGTTCAAGAATGTTGATTTCCGTTGAGAGTTGACCCGGGAGGGGCATAAATTTCCACTGAGAAGTGACCCATGTTCTGACCTTCCCCCTGGCTGATGCGTCGGGGGACATTGGAGTGATCGACATGGCGTTACTGAGCGTAATCCGGCGCTGGCATTTTCGTGAGGGGATGCCGATCCGGGAGATTGAGCGACGGACCGGACTGTCGCGCAACACGATCCGCAAGTACCTTCGGGCGGGCACGGTTGAGCCCAGGTTCAAGGTTCCCGAACGGCCAAGCAAGCTGGACCCGTTCGCAGGGAAGCTGGCGGGTTGGCTGCGGATCGAGGCTGGTCGCTCGCGCAAGCAGCGGCGCACGGTCAAGCAGCTGCACGCCGATCTCGTCGCCCTGGGCTTCGATGGCTCCTACGGACGTGTTGCGGCCTTTGCGCGCAGTTGGAAGGCCGACCGCCAGCGTGATGCCCAGACCAGCGGGCGCGGGACCTTCGTGCCGCTGGTGTTTCAGCCTGGCGAAGCGTTCCAGTTCGACTGGAGCGAGGATTGGGCGATCATTGCCGGCAAGCAGACCAAGCTACAGGTGGCGCACACCAAGCTGTCGCACAGCCGGGCGTTCATCGTCAGGGCCTATCTGCTCCAGACCCACGAGATGCTGTTCGATGCGCTGACGCAGGCGTTCCGGGTGCTGGGCGGTGTGCCGCAGCGCGGGATCTTTGATAACATGAAGACCGCGGTTGATCGGATCGGCAGTGGCAAGGCACGGCAGGTCAACGCCCGGTTCGCGGCGCTGGCCAGCCATTACCTGTTCGAGCCCGAGTTCTGTAACCCGGCCTCGGGGTGGGAGAAGGGGCAGGTCGAGAAGAACGTCCAGGATGCCCGTCGCCGGCTGTGGCAGCCGATACCCAGCTTTGCGGATATCGATGCGCTCAATGCCTGGCTCGAGGAGCAATGCATCGCCCAGTGGAGCCATATCCCCCACGGCGCGCTACCCGGCAGCATCGCCGATATGCATGCCGCGGAGGTCGCCAGCCTGATGCCGCTGGGGCGGCCCTTCGACGGCTTCGTCGAGCATACCAAGCGGGTATCGCCGACCTGCCTCGTAAACTTCGAGCGCAACCGGTACTCAGTGCCGGCCTCCTTCGCCAACCGCCCGGTGAGTCTGCGAGTTTATCCGGACCGTATCGTCATCGCCGCCGAGGGGCGGATCCTGTGCGAGCATGGGCGGATCATCGCCCGCTCACATCATCTGCCGGGACGGATCGTCTATGACTGGCGGCACTATCTGGCGGTGATCCAGCGTAAGCCCGGTGCTTTGCGCAACGGCGCGCCGTTTACCGAGATGCCCGATGCGTTCCGCCAGTTGCAGGGGCATCTTCTCAAGCGCCCGGGCGGCGATAGGGAGATGGTCGAGATACTCTCGCTTGTGCTGCACCACGACGAACAGGCGGTGTTGGGCGCCGTCGAGCTGGCGCTGGAGGGCGGTGTTCCGACCAAGATCCACGTGCTCAACATCCTGCATCGGCTGACCGATGGCAAGGCGCCGCCAGCATCACCGATCGATGCGCCGCAAGCCCTGCGCCTTGCCCAGGAACCGCTCGCCGACGTCGGCCGCTATGATAACCTGCGGGAGCTGCGCCGTGCGTCATGATCCCGCCAGCGCTGCCGTCGAGGTCATGCTGCGCGGTCTCAAGATGTACGGCATGGCCCAGGCAGTGAGCGATCTCATCGCCCAGGGCGCCCCGGCCTTCGATGACGCCGTGCCGATCCTCTCCCAGCTGCTCAAGGCCGAGATGGCGGAACGCGAAGTGCGATCCATCGCCTATCAGATCAAGGCGGCCCGGTTCCCGGCCTACAAGGACCTCGCCGGGTTCGACTTTGCTTCCAGCGAGGTCAATGAAGCCCTGGTCCGCCAGCTCCATCGCGGCGAGTTCATCGACGGCGCCGATAATGTCGTGCTGATCGGCGGCCCCGGCACGGGCAAGACCCACATGGCCACCGCGCTCGGTATCCAGGCCGTGGAACACCACCGCAGGAAGGCCCGGTTCTTCTCCACCGTCGACCTGGTCAACATGCTCGAACAGGAAAAGGCCATGAACAAGGCTGGCCAGCTTGCCGAGCGCCTGCTGCGCCTCGACCTCGTCATCCTCGATGAGCTTGGATACCTGCCGTTCAGCCCGTCAGGCGGCGCCCTGCTGTTCCACTTGCTCTCCAAGCTCTACGAGCAGACCAGCGTGATCATCACCACCAACCTCAGCTTCAGCGAATGGGCTGGCGTGTTCGGCGATGCCAAGATGACCACCGCGCTGCTCGACCGGCTCACCCACCACTGCCACATCCTGGAAACCGGCAACGACAGCTTCCGGTTCAGGGCGAGTTCTGCCGCACCCAAAACCAGAAAGGAAAAATCACCAGCTTGACCCACATCCCGCAACGCGGGAGACACACATCCACCAGGGTCACTTCTCGATGAAAATCCCGGGTCAACTCTCAACGGAAATCAACAACCGCCGATCTCGACGCTCAATCTCGCCCACATGATTCCGCTGTCGGCGGTGTGGGCGGGGCCGGAGCGGGACGAGCATTTCGGGCAACCCCCCTTGCTTTATGGCAGGACCGAAGGCTCGACCCCGTTCCGGTTTTCCCTTCATGTCGGCGATGTCGGTCACACGCTCGTCGTCGGACCGACGGGCGCCGGCAAATCCGTGCTCCTGGCGCTGATGGCGCTCCAGTTCCGGCGCTATCCCAACTCACAGGTTTTCGCCTTCGACTTCGGGGGAAGCATCCGAGCCGCGGCGCTCGCGATGGGCGGTGACTGGCACGATCTCGGCGGCGGTTTGACCGAGGGCGTGGCCGACAGCGTGTCGCTGCAACCGCTCTCCGGCATCCACCACGTGCCGGAACGCGCGTGGGCGGCGGATTGGATCGTCGCCATCCTGCAGCGCGAGGGCGTGACGATCGAGCCGGAGGTGAAGGAATACATCTGGACTGCGCTGACCTCGCTGGCGAGCGCGCCCGTCGGCGAACGCACGCTCACCGGACTGGCCGTCCTCCTTCAATCGAACGATCTCAAACAGGCGCTCCGGCCCTATTGCGTCGGCGGCGCCTGTGGCCGGCTGCTCGACGCCGAGAACGAGCATCTTGGCGAAGCCTCTGTGCAGGCGTTCGAGACCGAGGGCCTGATTGGCACCGGCGCCGCACCGGCCGTGCTCGCCTATCTCTTCCACCGCATCGAGGACCGCCTTGACGGCAGCCCCACGCTGCTCATCGTCGATGAAGGCTGGCTGGCGCTCGACGACGAGGATTTCGCTGGTCAGCTCCGCGAGTGGCTGAAGACACTGCGCAAGAAGAACGCCTCCGTCGTCTTCGCCACCCAATCGCTTTCCGACATCGACAGCTCGGCGATCGCGCCCGCCATTGTCGAAAGCTGCCAGACCCGGCTGCTGCTGCCGAACGAGCGCGCGATCGAGCCGCAGATCACCGCGATCTACCGTCGCTTCGGACTCAACGACCGCCAGATCGAGATCCTCGCCCGCGCGATGCCGAAGCGCGACTACTACTGCCAATCCCGGCGGGGCAACCGGCTCTTCGAGCTCGGTCTGTCCGAGGTGGCGCTGGCGCTGTGCGCCGCTTCCTCGAAGACCGATCAAGCCGCCATCGAACGCGTCATCGCCGAACATGGACGCGAGGGCTTTCTGCCGGCCTGGCTGCGGCTGCGTGGCGTCGCCTGGGCCGCCGACCTCATCCCCAACCTTAACAACCTGGAGACACAGCCATGATCTTCCGTCGCTCACGCGCGGCGCTTCTTGCCGCGTCGATCCTTTCCATTCCCGTGGCGATGTCGCCCGTGATGGTCCAGCCGGCGTCCGCGCAATGGATCGTCTACGATCCAACGAACTACGTGCAGAATGTGCTCTCAGCGGCTCGCGCGCTGGAGCAGATCAACAACCAGATCAGCTCGCTTCAGAACGAAGCGACGATGCTGATCAACCAGGCGCGCAACCTCGCAAGCCTGCCTTACTCCTCGCTTCAACGCCTGCAGCAGTCCGTGCAGCGGACGCAACAGCTCCTCGGCCAGACGCAGCGCATCGCCTACGACGTCCAGCAAATCGACCAGGCGTTCACATCGACTTACGGCAATGCGTCGATGTCGGCGTCCGACCAGCAGCTCGTCGCGCAAGCGCGCGAGCGCTGGCAGAACACGGTCGGCGGCTTGCAGGACGCCATGCGGGTGCAGGCCGGCGTCGTCGGCAACATCGATACCAACCGCGCCGAGATGTCGGCGCTCATCGGCCAAAGCCAGGGCGCGACCGGCGCCTTGCAGGCGGCGCAGGCCGGCAATCAGCTCCTCGCGCTCCAGGCCCAGCAGCTCGCCGATCTCACGGCCGTCGTCGCTGCGAACGGACGGGCCCAGGCGCTGACCGAAGCCGAGCGCGCGGCGGCTGCCGAGCAGGGTCGCGAGCAGCGCCGCCGCTTCCTGACCCCCGGCAGCGGCTATCAGCCCGGCAACGCCCGCATGTTCCCGAATGGCAACTAAGGCCCCTCGCGAGGATCAGGTCATGGACGGCAAGCTCCTGGCGCGCCTCGGCGCCGTCGTCTTCGTCGCCGTCGCCATCACCGCGACGGCGATCGAGATGACCCGGAACGAGGAACAACCGCACGGCCAAGCGTCACGGCCAAGCGAAGACGCGCCGACGGATCCTCTGCGCGAGGCGCAGCGGCGGTGCCAACTGCTTGGCGAGGCCGCCGCGCGCGATGCCGAATGCCTGCGCACCTGGGCCGAAACCCGCGACCGATTCCTCGGCATTACGCCCGCACCAGCGCGGACATCGCCGCAGCATGACGACGGGCGGTGATCCATGGGCGGCACCGGCGTCATCGACCAATTCCTGGAGGTCTTCACCCGCTATATCGATAGCGGCTTTGGCCTGCTCGGCGGCGAGGTGGCGTTCATCGCCACGACGCTGATCGTCATCGACGTGACCTTGGCCGCACTGTTTTGGAGTTGGGGCGCCGACGACGACATCATGGCGCGCCTGGTCAAGAAGACGCTGTTCGTCGGCGTCTTCGCCTACATCATCGGCAACTGGAATAGCCTCGCGCGCATCGTGTTCGAGAGCTTCGCGGGGCTGGGCCTGAAAGCGTCAGGCACCGGATTCACCGTCGAAGATCTCATGCGCCCCGGCCGCGTTGCGCAGACTGGCCTCGATGCCGGCCGACCGCTGCTCGATTCGATCTCCAACCTGATGGGCTGGATCGCCTTCTTCGAGAACTTCATCCAGATCGCCTGCCTGCTGTTCGCCTGGGCCCTGGTGCTGCTTGCCTTCTTCATTCTCGCCATCCAGCTCTTCGTCACTCTGATCGAGTTCAAACTGACGACGCTTGCCGGCTTCGTGCTGATCCCCTTCGGCCTGTTCGGCAAATCCGCGTTCATGGCCGAACGCGTCCTCGGCAACGTCATCTCGAGCGGCATCAAGGTGCTGGTCCTCGCCGTCATCATCGGCATCGGCTCAACCTTGTTCTCCCAGTTCACCGCCGGTTTCGCTGGCCAGACGCCGACGATCGACCAGGCCATGGCGATCGTGCTCGCCGCGCTGTCACTGCTCGGACTCGGCATCTTCGGTCCTGGCATCGCCAACGGCCTCGTCTCCGGCGGTCCGCAGCTGGGCGCGGGCGCCGCGGTCGGAACCGGACTCGCGGCGGGCGGGGCTCTGGTCGCGGCCGGCGCGGCGGGCGGAATGGCCCTGCGCGGCGGCGGCGCCGCTCTTTCCGGAACCGCTGCGGCCGCGCGCGGTGGCGCGGCGATGGCAGGTGGCGCTTCGACGGCCTACAGCCTCGGCGCCGCTGGCCAGTCGGGCGCGTCTGCCGTCGGGTCTGGACTCAGTGGCGTTGCTCGCGCCGCTGGCGCGGCCGCCACGTCACCCCTGCGTCGCGCGGCCTCCCAGGCAGCAGACAGCATGAAGTCGAGCTTCTCCGAGGGCGCCAAATCCGCGTTCGCGGCCACCGGCGGCACGTCGACCATGGGCACGATCGGTGGAAGCGCGGCCGAGGCTGCGTCACCCGTTGCGGCTGACGGACCGCCGGCCTGGGCCCAGCGCATGAAGCGCTCACAAGCCCTGAGCCACGGTGTGACGGCCGCCGCCCACGCCGTTCGCAGCGGCGACAGCCATGGCGGCGGCTCCTCCATCAACCTCTCCCAAGGCGATCGCTGATGTTCAAAAGACCTTCTACTCACTACGGCAAAGCACCAGAACCCGAGACGCCATATCAGCGCGCCGCTCAGGTCTGGGACGAGCGTATCGGCGCCGCGCGCGTCCAGGCGAAGAATTGGCGGCTCATGGCCTTCGGTTCTTTGGTCCTGTCCGCCAGCTTTGCGGCGGCGCTGGTCTGGCAATCGGCCCGCGGCACGATCGTGCCATGGGTTGTGCAGGTCGACCGGCTCGGCCAGGCGCAGGCGGTGGCGCCAGCGGTCGCCGACTATCGTCCGACCGATCCCCAGATCGCCTTTCATCTCGCACGCTTCATCGAGCAGGTGCGCTCGATTCCGTCCGACGCCATCATCGTTCGGCAGAACTGGCTGCGCGCCTACGATTTCACGACGGATCGCGGCGCCATGGCGCTCAACGACTACGCGCGATCGAACGACCCCTTCACCAAGGTCGGCCGGCAGCAGGTCGCCGTCGACGTCTCCAGCGTCATCCGGGCTTCGCCCAACAGCTTCCGCGTCGCATGGGCCGAACGCCGGTACGAGAATGGCCAGCTCGCCGAGACGACCCGCTGGACCGCCATCCTCACCATCGTCGTGCAGGTGCCCCGCAACGCCGACCGGCTGCGCGCCAACCCGCTCGGAATCTACGTCAACGCCATCAACTGGTCACGGGAGCTTGGGCAATGAAACCGTCTTTCCGTAAAGCCGGCGACCCGGCTTTCCGCACTTCCACACTTGCGATTTTGCTCTGCACGTCGGCGCTCGCCGGCTGCGCCACGGCGAACAGGCCGCCGGAGATCTCCTACGACAACGCCGTCCCTGCGGCGCTAAGCGCTGATCCTCCGGCGCCCGTGCGCGTGGTCGAAATCCCGAGGCCGCTCCCACTGCCCGGGCAACTGCAGCCCGTTGAATCGACGCGCCGACCGCCGGAGCCGGCCGAGCCCACAGCGCGCGTCAACCAGGCCAATGCCGCCGCGCGCGTTCAGCCCGTCCGCGACGGCTTCATCAACGCCATGCAGGTTTATCCCTATACGGGCGGCGCGCTCTATCAGGTTTACACCGCCGTCGGCCAGATCACCGACATCGCCCTCCAGCCGGGCGAACAATTGGTCGGCTCCGGCCCGGTCGCCGCTGGCGACACCGTGCGGTGGATCATCGGCGACACGGTGAGCGGTTCGGGCGCCACCCAACAAGTCCACATCCTGGTCAAGCCGACCCGCGCCGACTTGATGACGAATCTCATCATCAACACCAATCTGCGCACCTATCACATGGAGCTGCGCTCGACCGAACGCACCTATATGGCTTCGGTGTCCTGGCAGTATCCGCAGGATCAGCTCATCGCGCTGCGCCGCCAGAACGCGCAGGCCGAGGCCAGCAGTCCCGTCGCCACCGGCGTCGACCTCGCCAACATCAATTTCCGCTATGCCATCGAAGGCGATCGTGCGCCGTGGCGGCCACTGCGCGCCTACGATGATGGACGCCAGGTCTTCATCGAGTTTCCGCGTGGCATCGGTCAGGGCGAGATGCCGCCGCTGTTTGTGGTCGGTCCGGAGGGCAACACCTCCGAGCTCGTGAACTACCGCGTCCGTGCCAACTACATGATCGTCGACCGGCTGTTCGCGGCCGCGGAGCTGCGTTTCGGCGCTGGCGACCGCCAGAAGCGCGTCCGGATCGTCCGCACCGATGGGAGGCCGGCGTCGTGAGCGAGCCAGAACCCCGGAAAGAAGAAGACGAGGCGCCGCTGACCGGGTCGGCGGACGACGCGGCCGCCCCGATGCGGCTGCGTGCGGAAGCGCCGCGTGTCACACGGCTCTCGCGAAAGGTGCTCGCCGGCATCGGACTCGTGGCGAGCGTCGGAATCGGCGCCGCGTTGATCTATGCGCTCCAGACCGGCGACGCGGGGAGGCCGGCGGACGAACTTTACTCGACCGATAATCGGTCGACCGCCGATGGCCTGGCCGGATTGCCGCGCGATTACAGCGGTGTTCCCCAATTGGGTCCGCCGCTTCCGGGCGACCTCGGGCGACCCATTCTGGGCGCGCAAAATCGTGGCCAGCCATTGCCAAACCAGCCCGGCCTCAGCGCGGAGGAGCAACGCCGGCTGCAGGAAATAGAGACCGCCCGCGTCAGTAGGCTGTTCAGCGGCGCCGAGAACAGGTCCATGGCCTCGACGGGCCCCGGCGCCGCGACGATCGCGCCGCCGCCCACTCCGGACCTCACCGGCCTCGGCCTCGCGCCGCCACCCGCCACCCCATCGGCCCAGGATCGACAGCTCGCATTTCTCAATGCGGCGGCCGATCGGCGCACCGTCGCACCCGATCGCGTCGCCGCACCGGCGTCGCCTTACATCCTTCAGGCAGGCGCCGTGATCGCGGCGGCGCTCATCACCGGCATCCGCTCCGACCTACCCGGCCAGATCACCGCGCAGGTGACGGAGAACATCTATGACAGCCCAACGGGACGTATCCTCCTGGTGCCGCAAGGCACGCGGATCATTGGCCAGTATGACAACAATGTTCAGTTCGGCCAAAGCCGCGTCCTCTTGGTCTGGAATCGTCTGATCTTCCCGAACGGACGCTCGATCGTTCTCGAGCGTCAGCCCGGCGCCGATGCCGAGGGCTATGCCGGCCTTCAGGATGGCGTCGACTATCACTGGTGGGAGCTGGCCAAGGCAGCGGGGCTTTCCACGCTGCTGAGCGTCGGCGCCGAACTCGCCGCCAACGACGATGACCGCTTGATTCAGGCCATCCGCAACGGCGGGCAGGACACTATCAACGATGCCGGCCAGCAGATCGTGCGCCGTCAGCTTAACGTCGCGCCGACGCTGACGATCCGGCCGGGCTTTCCCGTGCGCGTGATTGTCACCCGGGATTTGGTGCTCGAACCTTACGGAGGCTAGCCGATGGCCAAGCTGAAGCTCGGGCCGCTCGAAGACGACAAGCCGGTGAAGATCTCGGTGGAACTGCCCGCCGCCCTTCACCGCGATCTCATCGCATATGCAGAAATCCTTGGCCGAGAAAGCGGGCAAGCCGTCGAGCCCGCTAAGCTGATCGCACCAATGATTGAGCGTTTTATGGCGACGGATCGGGGATTCGCGAAGATGCGCCACGCGGCCCGTTCCCGTTCGCAACCGGCGGGAAGCGCTCCTCCAAGAGGCGAATGAAGTTCCGGAGCGCTGGGTTGTCGTTGCCGTCTCGCCAATAGGCGCGATACCCGATCCGGGTCGAGCCGTTGCCGTCGCGCGCCTCGCGGTAGACGACGCCGGTATAGCTGGCTCCCATGCACGCCTCACACATAAGGCTGACGCCGCGGTTGGCCCCAACCAGGCTCTTGATGTTTTCCGGGCTCACATCGTGCCGGACGACGTCGGGCAGATCGCCAGGGGAACTGAGCTTGGCAACGAGGATGTCTTGGATCTCCGGTCCCGGATCGCGCTCGCTCAGCAAGAAGCGCTCATGCTTTAAGTCTGTCCAATAGATGACTTCGTTCGCTGCGAGCGGATGATCCTCGGGCAAAGCGACGATGATGCGCTCGCTCCAGAGCACCATCGAGCGATTGCAATCTGAAGCCGGCTCCCCGGTGACGATGGCAATGTCGATCATGCTATTCTGTATTCCGTCGAACAATCGCGTTCGCGATCCTTCGATAGTTTTGATCTCAACCTGGGGAAAGCGACGGCCGTACTCGACAAGACTTGCCCTGAGATTGCCGGCTGAGAGGGACGTGTAGAAGCCGATCGTCAAATACCCGGCCTCGCCGCGTCCGACGGCCTTGGCTCCGTCGACGACAATCTGCAAATCATTGAGAACCCGGCGAACGCCGTTCACAAAGTCCCGGCCTGCCGCCGTCGGCCTGACGCCGCCATTCGTTCGTTCGAACAACGCTACGCCGAGTTGCTCCTCCAGATGTCGGATTCGTCGGCTGAGATTAGACTGCTTGAGGGCGAGCAGATCTGCCGCCTTGCGAAAACTGCCACAGCGTTCCGCCGCCTCAGCGTATCGCAGATGTTTAATCTCGATCGACACGAGAGCGCTCGTCTCGCTGCGCGGAAACAGCGCTGTCGAAGAACGCACCGCGTTCCGCATACATCGGAAGCGCTCGGTAGACGTCGTCTACGCATTTCATCATCTCTGTGACGCTCCTCACGCAGTTCAATATTCGCCCCGATACCTACCGGACTTGGAGACTACCGTAGCCGCTCATCTATGGCGGCTTGGGACTTCGCTCTCAAAAGCAAACATAGTATCTCCAAGTCATTCAGAAGGTGCTCGGGATCGCGATCGACTGCGGTCCTAAGAGCGTCCTTCAGCCAGTCGCTCATGCCAGGATGGGCGAGCACCCACGCGATCTGCTTTTCGGCCTCGAGGAGAGGCTCAACGGGCGATTGCGAAGCGGCCATTCTGCTCTCCCTTCGTTCCCTTGGTCACGGGTTGCACTCCCCGCATTGCCCCGGGTCCGCTGTCGCCGCCTTCACCGCGCGCTCTTCCCGGTAACCGCAACCCTCACAGCTATAGACATCAGCTTTCAGCGCGAGCGTTGGGCCTCCGCACCATGAGCATGGCAGGCCGGATAGCCGTTTGGTGATGGCAAATCCGGGTCGAGCGCAGATCGGGCACGGGCTCCGAAACCGGCGGACAAGGTCCAGCGTCGCGCGTTTGATGGTGCGCATTCGGGTGGGGTTGCGATGGGCGCGCATATCGGTCTCAACGAAGGCGGCGCCGCAGATCGTGATCACCTCCTCAATCGCCCTTTGCAGTTCGGCCCAAGCGTCAATGTCCTTGATCAGCGCGCGCCTGGGCGCCGGCTGCTGATCGACGCAGCCCATGACGATCACCCCATGTCCGGGAAATCGCGCGCGTTCGGCGAACGCACTGGCGCCGGCCAGGTCCGTAACGACCGCGTGGCCAAAATTCGTCGACAGGCCCGCATAATGACCGATCAATTCGAGACCGCTGACGCGATCCCTCATTACGACGAGCTCGCGGCCGAGCGGGACGAAGGGAATTTGGGGATGAGGCCCGAAGCTGCCTTCGCTGGCCAGCGCGACGTTGACATCGGGCGCGGCCGCGAATGCTGCGGCGATCTTAGCCCGCGCCGCATCGAGTTGCGAACCGGTTCGTTCGACGTCACGACTGAAGGTGCCAAAGCGGTCGGTGTCGACATTCGTCGTCGCGGCGACCCGCAATCCCAGTGCCCGCTCCAGGAGGGGTGCGATTACCCGCTCCTTGCCGTGCATCGTCGCGAGGACGGCGTCCGTGCGCTCGTAGGGTCGTGGCGCGCTGGTCATCGCTAGAAATACCCCTCGCGCTTCTTCTGCTCGAGCGAGCCGCCATCCTCGCCGTCGCTGATCCGGCCCTGACGTTCGGAGCCCGAGGCCGCCAAGGTTTCCTGGACGACGGAGGGGAGGTCGGTCGCCTCGGACGCGATCGCCGCGGTGACCGGCCAACAGCCTAGCGTTCGGAAGCGCACGGCCCTTGTTTCGACGGTCTCCCCTGTCCGGAGGGGCATGCGGGATTCTTCGTCGATGACGATCAAACCCCCGCCCCGCTCAACCACCGGCCTCGGAGCCGCGAAGTAGAGCGGGGCGAGCGCGATGTCGTGGGCAAGCGCGTAGGTCCAGACGTCGGTTTCGGTCCAGTTCGACAGCGGGAACACCCGCGCCGACTGGTCTTTGCCAAGACGGGCATTATAGAGGCTCCAGAGCTCGGGGCGCTGTTGGCGCGGATCCCAAGCGTGGCCAGCAGAGCGGACCGAGAAGATCCGCTCCTTCGCCCGCGACTTCTCCTCGTCGCGGCGGGCGCCGCCGAAGACGATGTCATAGCCGCCTTGGTCGAGCGCGTCCTTGAGCGGTTCGGTCCGCATCGCCAGCGTGTAGCGGTCGCCATGGTCGAAGGGATTGAGGCCGGCCGCTCGCCCCTCCTCATTGGCATGGACGATGAGCTCGAACCCATGCTCGCGCGCAAACGCGTCGCGGAAGTCGAGGAGCGACCGGAACTCCCAGGTGGAGTCGATATGGAGCAGCGGGAACGGCGGGCGGCCCGGAAAGAAGGCGCGCAGCGCGAGATGCGCCAGCACCGTCGAGTCCTTGCCCGCCGAGAACAGCATCACCGGCTTGCGTCCTTCGGCGACCGCTTCTCGTAGGATATGGATCGCTTCGGATTCCAGTCGCGCGAGATGGGAGAGCCGGGCGGTCACGTCGCGGCCTCCCATCGCAAATCGCCGGCATAGCGGCGGATTGTCCACCCCTCGTCCCCGAGACGGAACAGGTGGACCCAGCCGTTGTCGATAAGTTGCCGGACGCTGGCGTGCGCATCGATGACACGGTTCAGCGCGTCCTCGGGCGCCTCGATGAAGACGGTGAGCCGCAGCGGCTCGTGGACGAAGCGTGTCCCGTCATGCACCGACTGCCAAGGCAGCCCGACCTTCAGATCGCCGGTATTGCCTTCGAGGACGCCGAGCTGGCCGACGACGTTGTGGAGCAGCTTGTTGCCGCTGCCAAAGGCGCGGTTGTTCACGGTCGAGGCGTAATATTGCAGGTTAATCCAGCTCGCGACGACCATGGGGGCAGTCATGATGAGTTCGAGCACGCTGAACCCGGCGTCCTTCTGCCAGTCGTAATCGTGCAGGAAGGCGCGGCCGGCGAGGTCGAGCCCGCGCGTGCGCTCGCGCGGCGCGGCGATGAAGGCGGCATTTCCTGCCAGGCCCCATTCGGGACGCACCTGCGCCCAGTCGCGGCTGCGCGCCCTTACCGCGCGATCGACATCCTCGCTCTTGCCGATGCCGAGCAGCTGTGCCCGCTCATCGCGGGCGAGCGAGGAGGCCTTGGCGAGCGCTTCGCGCAGCCGCGCGAGATCGCCGGCATGCGACGCCGGCAGCCGATCGGCATCGAAGATGCGCACCTCGTCGGTCGTGGTGTCGTGCAGGCAGCCGATGAACCAGCTGTCCTTCGGGATGTCGATGCCCTTGGCGGCCAGCCCCACCCGGACGCCGGGATCGTTGAGGATGGCGGCGGCGATCCGCGCGTTCGCCTCGCCCGTGTGCCCGCCACACGCTCCGCAATCCAGCCCCGAAGCATGGGGATTGTTGACGGTCGTGCTGCCGTGTCCCGTCAGCAGGACCAGCCGCGCGAAGTCTTGGGTCATCGACATCGCCCGCAGCACCGCCTCGGCCATGGCGACGCGCTGCCCGTCGTCGAAGCCGGTGACCCGACCGCCCACCGCGCCCGGTTCGAGCCGCGGTCCGATGCGGCCGATCACACCCTTGTCGAGGCCATCGGTATTGGGGTCGCTGACCGTCCGCGTCAGGCGCGCGCTGTCACCGACGAGCTTGGCGGCAAACAACAACCCCACCGTCTCGACATAGGTGAACGACGACACCGCCGAGAGCTTGAACGCCTTCCACGCCTTCGCCGCGCGGCGGCGCAGCAGGCGGAGGTTCATGATCTCCGCCTCCTCGGCTTCCGACGCATTGGCGACTGCCTCGCACACCACGAAGGCGGGCTTCAACAGCACCGGGCACTGCGCCCCACCGGTCTCGCGGCCGATCGGCACATATTCGATCGGGAAGCCGAAGAAGCCAGCGAACCCGATCGTCTCGGCGTCGGGGCAGACGGTCTCGAGCGCGCGTCGATAGACTTCGGAGCGAACGTCGATGCAGAATGCCGCCTGGAACGCCTTACGCGTGGCGGCGGGCTTTGACACGGGCGCCTCGAAATGCTGCGACAGCCGCGCGAGCAGCCGACGCCGGTAGGCCGCTTCATAGGCTTCGTGCAGGATGAGATCGAGCGCGAGCTCTGGATCGTCGCCGAGCCGCTCGTCTTTGGGCAGTGTCGCTGCGTCGGCCATCGCCTTTGCCCAGGCCGCCGTGAACGCGGTGTCGGGGCGTTCGAGGAACAGCGCGTAGCCCCAGACGACGCGGATCGCGAGCAACTCCACCAGCGTATCGTCGTCGCGCCCGTAAAGTGCATTGTCCCAGACGAGATAGCGTGCATAGGCCGCCCAGCCGCCGATATCGATCAGCGCCCGGTGCAGATAATCCTCGATGGCGCGATCAGGGATGCCCAGCGCCAGGACGACCGCCGCGATCGCCTCGCGTGGGTCCTTGGGCATGGCGGCGACGGCCTTGCGGAAGCCCCGGATGCCCATCGTCTCCGGGTTGCGGTCGAACCGCATCGCGGCACGCCACGCGGTATAGGCCGGGAGCGCGCGCGACGGCAGCTTCCAGGCGGCTTGTCCTTCGTCGAAATAGGCGGCGCACCATTTCGAGATCTCGTCGACCATGAACGCGGTGCGCGAGGCCTGACGGTCGCCGGCCGCCAAGCCGTCCAGGACCTCGGCGACGGTCGCGACGACCGGGCCCGGCCGACTGGTCCAGACGGGATCGCGCGCTGCGGCTAAGCGGAGCGAGGCGGCGTCGTGCGCGAAGGCCGGATGGCCGGACGTAGCAGCAGCCATGGCTGCCTCCAGGTCGTGCTCCTCGATGGTCCCCGCCGCCAGCGCCTGGCGGTAGAAGGCGCGCGGCATCAGCATATCGACTCCGGCAACCCGGCGAAGCGTAGCGCAGGTCGCAGCGAAGCTCTGGTCACTGAAGCCGAGGAATGGGTTCACCGCGACGAAATGCTTGAGCGGCCAGAGCGGCGCGATCTTGTCGCACGCTTGGGCGATGGCCGCCTCGATCGAGGCTGTCTTCGCGCCTGGTCTTTCGCAGGTTACAGCGATGGGGCTTCGCGGACCGGTCTCGGAGGCGATGGCGATACTCATGGGCGGACCCCGCCGGCGGACGTAGTGGAGGGGGATCGTGCGCCGTAACCAGGTGGCGGGCTGGGCCAGAAGTGCAGCACAAGCCGGTTCGCGAGCGTGTTGACGTAGAGACCGTTGGCGAGGTGGACGTAGAACGCCTGCCAGCGCGGCGCGGCGGCTCGGCCCGGCAGCAGGCTCTGGAAAACGGTCACCGTGCCGAAGGCAAGCACAACCAGAGCGACGATGGCGAGGTCGAAGGGGCCGCGTAGCGCCTGAACCGGCGGCAGCGAGCCGGCCAGTAGATGCTCGGTCGCGAACTGGAGCCAGAAATAGGCGAGCCCAACTACAACTGCGAGCGCCACCGTGCGGCCGATGACATAGACGCTCGGCCGTTCATCGAGCGCTTGCGTGACCAGATGAGCGAGGCCGAGCATCACCACCGCGCCGAGCGCGAAGACGCCGGGTTGCTGCGTTATCGTAGCGCCGAACAACGTGCCGATCGCGAGCGTCACCGCCAGCACGAGGCCAACGACCATCGCCATCCGCGCCCTGTGCGGCCGCCCGCTAGGGCTCGGTGACCACGACGCCCGCGCCAGATCAATGACGCTGCCCGACGATAGGAAGGCGTGCGCCTTGTAGAGTGAGTGGGCGACGATGTGCAGCAGCGCGGCGGAGAAGGCGCCGAGCCCGCATTGCAGCATCATGAAACCCATCTGCGCGATCGTCGAATAGGCCAACGAGACTTTGACGCTGGTCTGTGTGAGCATTACCGTCGAGCCGAACAAGGCCGTGAAGCCGCCGACGATGACGAGGACCTCCAGCGAGGGCGACGACAGCGAGATCACGCCGGCGAAGCGCAGCACCAGGAAGCCGCCGGCATTGATTACGCCGGCGTGAAGCAACGCCGACACCGGCGTCGGCGTCTCCATCACCTCGGTCAGCCAGCCATGCAGCGGAAACTGCGCCGATTTGAGCAGCGCGGCGATGACCAGCAACACCGCGACGGCGTGGATTGTGCCCGGAACGACTCCGGCGACGCGCATCGCCTCGGCGCCGGCGAACAGGACCGCATAATCGAGGCTGTCGAACGTCTGGTGGAGCAACACCATCGCGGCGACCAGACAGACATCGCCGACACGGCTGGCGATGAACTTCTTACGTGCCGCGAGCACGGCCGCCTGTCGTTCGGGATAGAAGAGCAGGAGCTTGTTGAGACCAACGCTCGTCGCGATCCAGGCGAGCGCGAACTGGAACAAATTGCCTGAGACGATCAGCAGCAGCACTGCCGCGAGCGTCAGGCACAGCCACTGGGTGAAACGGTCCTGGCCGGGATCGCCGTCGAGATAGTTTCGGCTGTAGACGACCACGATCAGGCCAACGAAGGCGACGAGCGCGAACATGATCGCGCTCAGCGCATCGACATAGAAGCCGAGCCCCACGCCCTCGATCCCGACGGTGACCGTTGCGAACGGACCGTGCAGTGCGACGGCAACGCCCGCGGCGACAGCCACGGCCAGTGCAAACGCCGCCACGAGGGCTGCGCTCGTCCCGGCCTGTCGGCGAGGCAGCTTGGCGGCACCAGCCACCAGGCCGGACGCTACGAGTGCGAGGGGCCCGAGAGCAAGGCACCAGGGCAGCGCTGAGGTCATGGTCGTCTCCGGCGAGAAGCGACCCCTTACCTAGCGCCCATCCACCCTTCTTGATAATATAAAGATTGTGGGAATTCGTTCGCTTCCATAAAACTATGCCGATGGCCAGCCTCAATTACCACCATCTACGATACTTCTGGGCGATCGCCCACGAGGGCAGCCTGACGCGCGCCGCCGAACGCCTCAACCTGTCTCAGTCGGCGCTCTCGGTGCAGTTGGGAAAGCTCGAGCAGCAGCTCGGGCATCCGCTGTTCGAGCGAACAGGCAAGCGCCTCGTGCTCACAGAGGCGGGCCGCATCGCGCTCGACTACTCCGACACCGTGTTCCAGGCCGGCGATGAACTCGTCAGCACTATGCAAGGACGACCGCTCGATCGGCGACAGGCGTTCCGGGTCGGGGCGTTGACGACCCTGTCGCGCAACTTCCAGCTGGAGTTCCTCCGTCCCCTGGTCGGCCGCGCGGATGTCGAGCTGATTGTCCGCTCGGGTACGATGTATGATCTACTCGCCCAACTTAAGGCGCACACGGTCGACGTCGTGCTCGCCAACAGCGCGCCGCAGCAGGACGCACAGTCTTCGTTTCGGAGCCAACTGCTCGCTCAGCAGCCGGTCGGCCTGGTCCGCCGGCCCGGCGCGGCGGCGTCACCGTTCCGCTTTCCGGAAGACCTGGCCTCCGAACCAATCCTCCTGCCAAGTTTGGACAGCGAGATTCGCCTGGCGTTTGACCGGATCCTTGAGCGTGCCGGAGTGCGCCCGGTCATCCTGGCCGAGGTCGACGACATGGCTATGTTGCGCCTGCTCGCCCGCGACAGCCAGGGTCTCACGCTGGTGCCCCCGATCGTAGTCCGCGACGAATTGGCCTCCGGCGCCCTCGTCGAGGTCTGTCGAATCCCGACGCTCAGCGAGAGCTTCTACGCGATCACGCAGAAGCGGCGGTTCCCGAACCCACTGCTCGCCGAACTTATGGCACGAGCTGCGAGGCAGGAGCAGTCGTAATCGAGCCGACCGACCGAGTCGATCAGGGCAATCTTGCAAGCGGTTGCCACTCCCAGTAGTAGGCAGGTTCGAGAGCCTGACCCCCGCTGAAAGTTGATCGGCGCGTTTTCCATTCCGCCGAGTCGCGGTGTGTGCAGGGGGATTTCTAGAAGGCGTGTGTGTCTGTTTCGCTGCAACATCGTTACATGTGCATGGCGGCATTAATTCGTTGCTGGGCAATGGGCGCAGTCGCGTGTTTCGATTGGATCTGGCCCGAGCTTCGCGTTCATTTGGGAACTAGGATAGTTCCGCGCTCACGCGGGTAAACGATGGCCACCCACCTAAAAAAAGACAAGTAGAAGAAGCGCAATGGTCCGAATGGATGCAGTTCTTACGCGATTGCTCACGCTCCATCCCAAGCGGATCGATCTCTCCCTCGACCGCATGTGGCGCATTCTCGACCGGCTTGGGCATCCCGAGCGACGCTTGCCGCCGGTGATCCACGTCGCTGGCACCAATGGCAAGGGTTCGACCGTCGCCTTTCTCCGCGCGATCGTGGAAGCGGCCGGGCGCGCCGTGCACGTCTACACCTCGCCCCACCTCGTGCGCTTCAACGAGCGCATCCGTCTTGCGCGACCGGGCGGCGGCGCGCTGGTCGAGGACGACGAGCTTGCGGATGCATTTGCGACCTGCGAGCGGTTGAATGCCGGAGATCCAATCACGTTCTTCGAGATCACCACCGCTGCAGCCTTCCTGCTGTTCGCGCGCCATCCCGCCGATGTGCTGCTGCTCGAGGTCGGCCTGGGTGGCCGGCTCGACGCTACCAACGTGATCGAACGCTTGCTTGCGAGCGTGATCACTCCAATCTCGCTCGACCATCAGGACTTCCTCGGCAACACCATCGAGCTGATCGCGGCGGAGAAGGCGGGTATCCTCAAGCCCAATGTGCTGGCGGTAACCGCGCCGCAGTCGCGAGAGGCGCTCACGGTGATCGAACGGCAGGCCGCGCGCATGCGCGCGCCGCTTCGGATTGCTGGCAAGCACTGGGTCGTGACGCCCGAGCGCGGTCGCATGGCCTATCGGGACGAGCACGGGCTCATCGACCTCCCGGCGCCTTGTCTGTCTGGCCGTCACCAGTTCGA
Source organism: Tardibacter chloracetimidivorans (assembly GCF_001890385.1). Classification (NCBI taxonomy): domain Bacteria; kingdom Pseudomonadati; phylum Pseudomonadota; class Alphaproteobacteria; order Sphingomonadales; family Sphingomonadaceae; genus Tardibacter; species Tardibacter chloracetimidivorans. The sequence continues at coordinate 2,843,610 of NZ_CP018221.1, forward strand.
CAACGCGGGTACCGCAATCGCCACCTTGCGCAGCATCCCTGCACTGCAGATTCCGCACGCGGCCTTCAAGCAAGGCGTCGCCAAGGTCGAATGGCCAGCGCGCATGCAGCGTCTCGCTCACGGCCGGCTGGTGGAACTGGCGCCGCAAGGCAGCGAGCTGTGGCTCGACGGCGGCCACAATCCAGACTGCGGCCGTGCGGTCGTCGGCGCGCTTGCCGATCTTGAGAAGCGCGGTCCGCGGCCGCTCATACTCATCGTCGGCATGCTCGCGAGCAAGGATTGCGAAGGCTTTCTCATGAACTTCGCCGTGCTCGTCTGCCGTGTCATCGCGGTGCCGATCCAGCAAGACACGGCTCTGCCGTCCGAGGAGATCGCACAAGTTGCCCGCTGCGTCGGCATCCCGGCCGAGACCCGCGACAGTGTCGGGGACGCGCTTGCCACCATCTCCGCGCTTGGCCTCGATCCAGCCCCCCGAATTCTCATTACCGGCTCGCTCTATCTCGCCGGGGAGGTGCTTGCCGCGAACGGCACCCTGCCGATCTGATCTGATACGCGTGGTCGCAATGGCATACCTTAGCTACACCCATAAAAAGTTGCTGCTTTTCGCGTAAAGAGCGACTTGGTCACATTGCTTGTCGAGGACACAGCAATGAACTTCAGATTAATAACAAGAAAGCGGACGGCAAAGATCAAAAAATATGATTCCGTCCCGGCTTGTTTAGAAATGCTAAACTCAAGCGAAAGGAATCAGGATCAAACCAGTGCCCGTATCACTCCGTAGATGCTGGTGATCGTGAGCACGACGCCTACCAGGATGAGCAGCGGCCTGGCCGGGACCCGCTTCGCCACCAAAGCGCCAAGGGGCGCAGCGGCGATACCCCCGATAAGCAGCCCGACCGTGGCGGTGGTGAAGGCTCCTAGGCCGAGGGTGGCGATGAAAGTGGCGGAGATGGTCACTGCCAAGAAGAACTCGGCGGTGTTCACGGTACCGACGACTTTTCGCGGGCTCCCGCCCTGTGCCAACAGGTTGCTGGTCACCACTGCCCCCCAGCCGCCGCCTGCTGCATCCAGGAAGCCCCCGACAAGCCCAAGCGGCGCGACAAACTTAGGCCTCTTTTCCACAGAAGGAACTTTGATGCCGCGCCAAAGCAGATATAGGCCGATGGCAGTCAAGTAGGCGAGTACGATCGGTCGCGCCGCTTCGGCGCTGATCCTAGTCAATACGTAGGCGCCCAAGATGCCACCAGCCACGCCGGGAATCACGAGCCGCCCGAAGAGTCGCCAATCCACATTGCGATGGGCAATGTGGCTGATACCGGAGGCTGCGGTGGTGAAGCTTTCGGCCGCATGGACGCCCGCCGAGGCTGCCGCCGGGGGGACACCCATGCTTATCAGCAGCGTGTTCGAGATAACGCCGAACGCCATGCCAAGCGCGCCGTCCACCAGTTGCGCCGCAAAGCCGATGGCGATGAAGGGCAGCAGTGCCTCAAGTGGGAAAGCGGAAAGGTCCACGCGGCTATTCCCTCCTCAAGGTCGAGCTATGGACGCCGTTCTTGTGGTTTGATGGCCATATGTCAGTGAATCGCTATAAGCCAAACATCTCAGACGAACGGGTCTCATCGGTTGAGGGACGGCTCCTCCACCGCCTTGGTTCTCGTGCCTGGCGCCTTCCATGCGCCGTGCCCGGACCTTGGTGCCTGTGCATCATGGTGCTGATTTAGTTAGCGTCGCTGGCCCATGAACTGAAGGAGGAAGGTGAACATGTTGACGAAGTCGAGGTAGAGCGACAGCGCGCCCATTATAACGGTCTTGCCCATCATGTCCGTCCCCGCAACCTGCGCGTACAGGCTCTTGATCCGCTGCGTGTCGTAGGCGGTAAGGCCTGCGAACAGCAGCACGCCGATGAAGCTGATCACCAGGCTCATGGTCCCCGACTGGAGAAACAGGTTGATGATCATCGCCACCAGCAAGCCGACCACGCCCATGATCAGGAAGGTGCCTAAGGCCGACAGGTCACGCTTGGTCGTATAGCCGTAAAGGCTGAGACCCCCGAACGCCGCCGCGGTCGCGAAGAAGGTGGTCGCGATCGAGGTTCCCGTAAACACCAGAAAGATCGACGCCATCGACAGACCCATCACCGTCGCGAACGCCCAGAACAGCAATTGGGCCGTCCCGGTCGAAAGACGAGTGATGCCGAAGCTGAGCACCAGAACGAACGCCAGTGGCGCAAACATGATGGCATATTTGAGGATCCCCGGCCCGCCGAGCACGGCAGCCGCGTAGCCGCTGTTGGCGAACAACAGCGCCACGATGCCCGTCAGCAGCACCCCGGAGGCCATGTAATTGTACACGGACAGCATGTAGGACCGTAGGCCCACATCGATCGTCGTGTCTTCACGGCCGATCCGGGTCGATTCCGGCACTGCTATTATCCGTGGATCAAATCCGTTTGCCACTTTCATTCTCCATTTTCCGAAGAGTCACCTGCCCGTCAGCGAGGAATATCAGGTGGCTTCGGACTGCTTTCAATCTGCCTTCACCCGCAACCAGTGTGGTGGGCCTCATGCTGATTGAGCGACGTTGCCTCAGGCTCGAGATTGAGTCCATTCGAAAGGATACCCTGAACGTGATAGGTATTGGCTATCGCTATGGAGTCTTCCCATGCCAACGTTGCGCCAGCTGGAATATCTCGTTGCCGTGGCTGACCTTCAGAATTTCGGCCGCGCGGCGGATGTATGCCACGTCTCGCAACCGACGCTCAGCCAGCAGCTGCGCGCGCTGGAGGATCGGCTCGGAGTCGCCCTGATCGAACGAAGAACCTCGGGGGCGGAGTTGACCCCGATCGGACGCGAGATAACTGCACGGGCCCGACGTTTGGTGATCGAGGTGCAGGATATTCGCGACCTAGCGCGGCGGGCCGGCGAGCATCTCGTGGGGACACTCCGCTTCGGAGTGACGCCCACCTTGGGGCCCTATTTGATGCCCCCGATCGTCGCTGCGCTCCACCGCGAGCAGCCTGATCTCAGGCTTCATATCAGGGAGGGCATTCCGGAAGAGCAGGCGCTCGTGCTTTCGCGAGGCGCGCTTGACATGCTGCTCGGACCGCTGCCGATCGAGGGTGGCGACCTTGAAGTCCAGCCCTTGTTTCGCGAGCGATTGTTTCTCGTCGCACCTCCCGACCATCCGCTCGCCATGCGCCCCAAACTTTGCGTCGAGGATCTGAAAGGCGCGCAGGTTCTCAGCCTCGGTAGGTCCCACCATCTGCATCGCCAAGTGGCCGAAATCTGCGCCGAACTCGGCATGGAACTGCTGCGTGACTATGAGGGCACAAGCCTCGATAGCGTTCATCAGATGGCCAGCTCAGGGGTGGGGCTTGCGGTCCTCCCAGAGCTTTACATCGGCTCGGATGTCGGAGGCCGTACGGGCATCGAAGTGCTTAAGCCTCAGGGATGGAAATTCACACGCAGCATCGCCGCGGCGTGGCGATCCGGCGCTGCTTACCGGGACGCGTATCGGACGATTGCTGACCGGATTCAGGCTGAAGCCCGCGCTTTGATCGGGTGAAATGCCTGCCCACCGCATTGAGTGGCGATAGCCTGCTGCTATTGCTCCATGCGAGAAGTCGGATTGGCCGCCAATCGCGGGTAAGCCTAGATTGGTTCTCGCGGACCGGGCCCCTCTGGCGGCTGTTCCCCCTGACAGTCGCGATGTCGGACCGCTTCGGGCTAGCTCGATGCAGTGCGTATGCCCATATGTCGCTGCGTCATGGCTAACCCGATCGGTGAAACCATCGATCTGGAGAGAGGCTATGAGTGCCCTAGTGTATAAATTGACCGTCGTTCATCACAGACTGGACGACCAAATTCGCCAAGAGCTAAAGCGGCGATTTCCCGATGGTATCCGGCTGCTGCGGCTGAAGAAGCTGAGGCTGGCGGTCAAAGATCGACTGCATATGCTGGCCCGCTTCCCCAAGCGTGGAAGGGATTGAGCCATGCGAAGCGCAGAAGCCGTCGCCGCTATGCCTTGTCCGATCTGCAAGACCGGGCTGACCTTGTCCAACCGCCAGGGCGTCGAAATCGACTATTGCCAGACGTGTCGGGGCGTCTGGCTCGACCGCGGCGAACTAGACAAGATCATTGAACGCAGCGTTGAAGATGCGGTGCCGGCCCGGCGCGAAGCCGAGCCAAGGTCGGACTACCGGCCAGGCGGTTATCGCGACGACGATGACGATCACCGCTACCGTCACGGCAAGCGGAAGAAGTCATTCCTGTCGGAGATGTTTGACTAACGATCACCACCACCGACCTAGGTCGGTGGTGGCCTTCTCGTGCCAAGCGATCCGGAACCCTTTGATGGCTGAGCGATCGGCCGTGATGTCGGATCAAGACCAAACCGCTCGGTGATGAGCGATTAGATCGGATCGGACACATGGAATTCCTAGGATACATCTGGCTCGACAAGCCGCTGTGGATGTGGGCTGCTTTTCTCGCGATCGTTGTGACGCTGCTCACGCTCGACCTCGGCGTGCTGCACAAGAAGCAGCGCGAGATCGGCGTCACCGAAAGCCTGACGCTCTCGGCCGTCTACATCGTGCTCGGGCTCGGCTTCGGCGGCTGGGTCTGGTGGTACATGGGCGCGACCGCCGGCATGCAGTATGTCACCGGCTTCGTCATCGAGAAGAGCCTCGCGATGGACAATGTGTTCGTCATCGCGATGATCTTCGCCTATTTCGCGGTGCCGCGCCTCTACCAGCACCGGGTCCTGTTCTACGGCATCCTCGGCGTCATCATCCTGCGCGCCATCATGATCGGGCTCGGCGCGACGCTGGTCGAGCAGTTCAGCTGGGTGCTGTACGTCTTCGCGGCTTTCCTGATCTTTACCGGCGTGAAGATGTGGGCGCTCGCCGACAAGGCGTATGACGTAGGCGCGTCGCCGGTGCTCCGCTGGGTCAAGCGGCGGTTCCGGGTGACCGACGACCTCCACGGCGAGCGCTTCTTCGTCAAGCAGGCGGATGCTAAGACCGGCAAACTCGCCTGGTATATGACGCCGCTGTTCCTGGCCCTCATCATGGTCGAGGTTGTCGACCTCGTGTTCGCGGTTGATTCGGTTCCGGCGATCTTCGCCATCACCACCGACCCGTTCATCGTCTACACCTCGAACATCTTCGCGATCCTCGGCCTGCGCGCGCTCTACTTCGCGCTCGCGGCGATGGTCGACCGCTTCCACTATCTCAAATATGCGCTCGCGGTGCTGCTGGTGTTCATCGGCTCGAAGATCTTCGTCGCCGATGCGCTTGGCCTCGCCAAGGTCCCGCCGGCCGCATCGCTGTCGATCACCTTCGCGATTCTCGCAGTCGGCGTCGGCTACTCGCTCTGGAAGACACGTGGCAGGGCGATCGCGGAGGTCGGGTCCAGGCAGCCGTGAGCGACAGGTGCCCCCCGGCCGGATTTAGGCGTGTTCTGGAGCCTGCTGAAGACGCGGGGAGCCGCCCCGGCCGACACCGCACTAACTGTTCCCTGACCCTTGCGAACAAAGGAGAGTTCCTATGCAGGACTTCATCGCCGCCCTGGTCTCGTTCTTCCTGATCGAGCCGCTCCAAGCAGAGATGGCCGAGAGGCTTGCGGCCGCCCAGGCGCCACAGGCCGTGGTCGCCGAGTTGACCGCATGCGCTCGGAGCGGCGCGCCCACGCTCCTGGAGCGTGCCACGAACGATCCGGCATGGGCGGCTTCGAACGCCGTCCGGCTCTGGGCGGGCTGGGTGCGCCCCGACCAGGTGCTCGTCGAGGCCGCGCCCGGCTGCGCGGCGGCCGTCGAGGCGGCGCGACCCTTCCTAACCGAGCCGTCGTCGTGACGGCCGCAGAAGCGGGGTCTCACATCACGACCTTGACGATACAGGCTTGTGTCCATGGCCGGCTTCCTCGTTTTCGATCTGTTAATCGTCGGTTTCGCGTGGGCCCCGGCTTGGCTGTGGTGCCTGGCGAGCCGGCACCGGGTGCGGCGGGTCAGCCGGCACGAAGTGCTGGATGCGGCCGACATCAACCCGCTCATGACCGCTGAACCGCAAGCACTCACGACGGCGTGCCCGGCGGTGCTGGCGGCCGCCCGCCTGGGTTTCACTGCGCGCTCCTACAAGGGTGAAGCAGCGACTCTGGATGACCTGTGCCGATGCTTCGTCAACTTGAGTATCTCGTCGCGCTTGCCAACCTCAGGCACTTCGGGCGCGCAGCCTATGCCTGCCACGTCTCGCAATCGACGCTCAGCCAGCAGCTGCGTGCGCTGGAGGATCGGCTCGGAGTCGCGCTGATCGAACGAAGAACCTCGGGGGCGGAGTTGACCCCGATCCGGGGCTGCTTACGGGGATGTCTATCGGACGATTGCCGACCGGATTCAGACAGAGGCTCGCCCTCTGATCGGGTGACTGCTTGCCGCTGCGGAGGTAACGATAGCCTGGGGCTATTGCTCCGCGCGAGAAATCGGATTGGCCGCCAATCGCGGCTAAGACTAGATTGGTTGTCGCGGACCGGGCCCCTCTGGTGGCTGTTCCCCCTGACAGCTGCGATGTCGGACCGCATCGAGCCAGCTCGATGCAGTTCACGCCCCCGTTGCTGCATCGTGGCTGGCCCGATCGATCGAACCATCGATTAGGAGAAAAAGCCATGAACGCACTCAATTACCGACTGCTCCTTGTCCACAGCAAGCTGGACGCCGAGGTGCGTCGGGAGCACAAGCGGCGCTTCCCGAACGCGTTGCGGCTGTTGCGGCTGAAGAAGCTCAGGCTCGCAATCAAGGATCGCATGTACCGGCTCGCGTTCGTCCACCAAACTGGGGCGGCATGAGCCATGCGAACCGCAGAAACAGTCGCCGCGATGCCCTGTCCGATCTGCAAGACCGGGCTGACTTTATCCGATCGCCAAGGCGTCGAGATCGACTTTTGCCCCACTTGCCGCGGCGTGTGGCTGGACCGTGGAGAGCTGGACAAGGTCATCGAACGCAGCATCGAAGATGCGGCGCCGGCCCGCCGTGAACCGGCCCCCCCGGGCCGAGGCTACAGGCCGAGTGGATATGACGACGACGACGGCCGCTATCGCCATGGCAAGCGGAAGAAGTCGTTTCTGTCGGAGCTGTTCGACTGAAGGGAGCAGCCGCTTGCGTCGAGCAGGCGGCGTCTCTCCTTCCGCGACCCTATCGACGCCGCAGTATCTAAACCGGCGACCTCGATATTGCATCCCTCATCATGGTCGATCTCCGCAGCTCATGCACAACCACCGCCGAGCTTGTTCCTAACTCAGAGCCGCGTGACGCGGTCAATGTGAAGCAGCCGATCAATTGAGGAGATAAGAGAATGGCTTTCAAGGATGTCCTGCTCCAGTTGAGCAGCTATCCCGAACCGACCCCGGCTGCGGCGATCGAGCAAGCGGTCGGCTTCGCTGAGGCGCTGGGCGCGCACATCTCGGCGCTGACTTTCAAAATAGAGATTCCGAACGCCGGCAACGCACTGGCGAACGCACTGCTGAACATCCCGGGCATGATTGCGGCCGAGCGGCAGAAGAGTGTGGCGAATGCCCAAAATCTGGTCAGTGTGTTCGAAGGCATGGCGACGCAGCGTGGCGTTGCACACGACCAGATCGTCGGGTCGTGCCCGAGCTCGCAGCTCGCGGCCATCGTGACTGAACACGCCAGGATGCACGATGTCACGATGATCCCGATCGGCGAGCAGGCTCTTCAGCAATACGTCGCCGAGTCTGTGATATTCGGCTCCGGGCGACCGACGATCGTCTTCCCGGAAGTGCCGAAAAGCAGCAATTCCTTTCCCCTCGACGTGGTCGGTGTGGCTTGGGATTTCAGCCGGGCCGCGGCGCGGGCGGTGGCCGATGCCCTCCCGGTCCTGCAGCGCGCCAAGACCATACGGGTGGTCACGATCACACAGGAGAAGACGATCGACACTAGGCACTCGGGCGAGGATTTGGCGAAGTATCTCGCCTGGCATGGCATCGAGGTTGTCCTGGAGGAAGAAGGCGCCGCCGGCCGCACGATCGGACAGGCTCTAGAGGAATATGCAACCGCACACGACCTCGACCTGCTCGTAATGGGAGCCTACGGGCACTCACGGATGCACAACTTCATCCTGGGCGGCGCGACAAAGACCATCGTCGCCAACCCGCCGCTGCCAGTGCTCCTCTCACATTGATGCTGCGTCCGCGGCTGCGCAACGCGAGAACCAGGACGACACCACCACGAGCCCATTGGCGCAATCGCAATTGGGGCCGCTCGCCACCGTCTCAGGCACTCCCGAAAGGTCCGGGCCCCGCTAGCGGTCGAACATGGACGCAATGAGGAGCCTGTAACCCATTCAACGGGTGCTCCCAAACACCCGAAAAGTAAGGATTACCCATGGAACTGCTCACCGATATCCTGACCAGCGATTTCCTTGGAAAGTCTGCTTGGCTTTGGTTCGCCTTTCTCGGCGTGGTCGGCGCGCTGCTCGCCTTCGACCTCGGAATACTCCACAAGCAGGACAAAGAGCTCGGTGTCGGCGAAAGCTTGTTCTTGTCCGCGTTCTACATCGCGATCGCGCTGGTGTTCGGCGCCTGGGTGTGGTGGTCCATGGGCCCGACCTCTGGCATGGAGTATTTCACGGGTTATGCCCTCGAGAAGGCGCTTTCGATCGACAATGTCTTCGTAATCTCGCTCATCTTCGGCTACTTCGCCATTCCCGCCAAATACCAGTACCGAGCGCTCCTCTGGGGCATCCTCGCGGTGCTGGTCTTGCGCGGCATTATGATCGGGCTCGGCGCAGCGCTCGTACAACAGTATGAATGGGTGCTCTATATCTTCGGCGCCTTCCTGATCGCCACGGGGATCAAGATGCTCGTCATGGGAGAGAGCGAGCAGGACGTGTCGAAGAATCCGATCGTGCGCTTCCTGTCCAGGCGCATGCGGGTCTCGGCCGAGTTGCACGGTTCGCACTTCTTCGTCCGCAAACCCGATCCGGAGACGGGGAAGCTCGCGCGCTTCGCGACGCCTCTGTTCCTGGCGCTCGTCGTGATCAACATCGCGGATCTCGTGTTCGCGGTCGACTCGGTGCCAGCAATCTTCGCCATCACGACCGACACCTACATCGTGTTTACGGCCAATATCATGGCGATCCTCGGTCTCCGCGCCCTCTATTTTGCCCTCGCTGCGATGGTGCACCGCTTCGAGTATCTGAAATACGCGCTCGCCATCGTGCTCGTTTTCATCGGGGCCAAGATCTTCTGGAATCAGATCGTCGGCAAGGTCGATCCCGCGATCTCGCTCGGAGTGACCTTGTCCATCATCGCAGCCGGCGTCCTGTTCTCGCTCTGGAAAACCCGTGCGGCCACGACAGACGAAGCCGCTCGCCACCGCCTGACAGCTTCGCTCCCGGATCCCATCGGGAAACGTCCCTCCGCTCGCCCTGCCGGAGACGATTGATGACTATTGATGTCCTATCTGCCGCCATCAAGGACACCTCTGCATCCTCCGGCGCCCCCGCCTGGTGCATTGATGTCGATACTCGCGACAACGTTATCGCCCGTCGAAACATACTTGCCGCGCTATGGGCCGGGCGCCTCATGGGCTTGTCTGACGTCACGATAACGACCTATGCGGTCGAGGTGCATCTTGCCGACTGCGAGGTGCGCGGCGACATGGTCGTAGTCGAAAAGCTCACGCGCGACCTGAATGATCGCGGGTTGCCGATCCCAGCTGAAGTGGTGCACGAGAAGCTGTGCTCCTTCCATCGCGAAGCACTCCTTCAGACGCACACGACTGACTGATATCTAGGCTCGGCTCGGCCTCACTCGTGCGGTCTGCGGTCGCGTGGAGGGCTTGCAGACATGAAACCAAAGGATCGAGACCAATGACGGCGCGCACCGAGAAAACGCGCAGACCCGAAGACAATCTGCGCCGTATTGCGCCGCGTCAGGCGGGCCCTATCGGCAAGCTGCAGGAAGTGCTGGAATCGGCTCGACTTCAGAGCGCGATCATTGTGCTGATTGTGATCAACGCAATCACGCTGGGCCTTGAAACAAGCCCAACGATCATGGGGTCGATCGGCGCCGAGTTGATGTTGTTGGACCAGATCATCCTGGGCGTGTTCGTCGTTGAACTGGTGGCCAAGCTGCTTGTCTACCGAACGCGTTTTCACATGGACCCATGGAACCTGTTTGATCTGGCAATCGTGACGATTGCGCTACTGCCTGCGACCGGCAGTCTCTCGGTCCTGCGGGCGCTCAGAATCCTGCGTGTGCTACGACTGGTGTCGGCGGTGCCGTCGATGCGGCGGGTGGTAGGTGCTTTGCTGGCCGCCGTGCCTGGAATCGCTTCTATCCTCGGGCTTCTGTCGCTATTGTTCTACGTTTTCTCGGTGATGGCGACCAAACTGTTCGGGGCCGACTATCCCGAATGGTTCGGCTCGATCGGCGCATCGGCCTACTCACTGTTTCAGATCATGACCCTGGAAAGCTGGTCGATGGGCATCGTCCGCCCGGTGATGGAGGTCTACCCACTGGCATGGATCTTTTTCGTGCCGTTCATTCTGGTGACGTCTTTCACTGTGCTGAACCTGTTTATCGGCATCGTGGTTGACGCCATGCAGCGCCAGCACGAAGCAGGAGAAGCGGATGCACAGAAAACCCTGGCTGAGAAAAATCAGAGCGAACGGGCAGAAATCCTTGCAGCACTTCGATCGCTTCGGCTCCAGATTGCTGAGCTTGGCAGCAAGTCCAGCGAGCGATGACCAACTTCGAGCGAACGCGCTCAGACACCAGATCGGCGTGCTGTCTCAAAGCAAGCAATAGCTCGCGCCCTCGATCTGGCTGTCGAACTTGGCTTCGGACGCATCCGCAAAGTCCAAGAGAACATTCCCTGGCGTTGCGAGGCGGCCCACGTGCCTGTCATCTGGGCGACCCAGGTCTTGGCTGGGATGGTCGAACAAGGAGCGCCCAGGCGGACGGAAGCAACCGACGCGGCCAGGGGGCAGCGCGCCGAATGGGTGATGCTCAACAAGGACCATTCATCGTCGAAGCAGGGCGTTTCCTCGGCGATGTGCTGCGCCGCATAGATCGCCACCAGTCGAAGAAGACGGTGAGACTCGAGCCGATGGGCGTCCGGATGAGACCGCAAGGCGCGCGTCAGACGCGGGAAGCGGGGCGAAGGTGACCCGAGTGAATGAGATAATGCTTCCTAAACCCGACGACTGGCACGTGCACCTTCGCGATGGCGATATGCTGCGCATGGCGCTGCCCTGGACGGCACGCACGTTCGGACGCGCCATCGTCATGCCGAACCTCGATCCGCCGGTGACGACGGCCGCCCAGGCGGCCGCCTATCGCGATCGGATCCGGCGCGTGTTGCCCGACGGCTCGAGGTTCGAGCCGCTGATGACGTGTTTCCTGACCGATGAGACCGGTCCCGAAGACGTCGCAAGAGGCTTCGCCGAAGGGGTGCTAACGGCGGTCAAGATGTATCCGGCGCGCAGCACCACGAACTCCGCCGCCGGCGTGACCGACATTCGCCGGGTCTACCGGGTGTTGGAGCGGATGCAGGGCGTCGGCATGCCACTTTTGCTCCATGGTGAGGTGGCCGATCAGGAAACGGACGTTTTCGACAGGGAGAAGGCGTTCATAGACCGGGTGCTTGTCCGGCTGCGAGCCGATTTCCCCGCGCTGCGGATCGTCTTGGAGCACATTACGACCGCCGAAGCCGTGGACTACGTGCAGCACGCCGAGGGTCCCATCGGCGCCACCATCACGGCGCACCACCTCATGATCAACCGCAATGCGATGTTCGCAGGCGGCATCCGGCCGCATATGTACTGTTTGCCCGTGGCCAAGCGGGAGGGCCATCGCCTCGCATTGAGGGACGCCGCGACCTCGGGCGATCCCCGGTTCTTCCTCGGCACGGATTCGGCGCCGCACCTGATCCAGGACAAGGAATCGGCATGCGGCTGCGCCGGCATCTTCAGCGCGCCGGTTGCGCTCGAATTGTACGCCCAGGTCTTCGAAGAAGAAGGGGCGCTCGATCGGCTCGAAGCCTTCGCTTCGCTCAACGGCGCACGGTTTTACGGCCTGCCGCCGAACACCGAGACAGTCACGCTCGTGCAATCGCCGTGGCAACCGCCAGAATTGCTGCCGGTCGGCGAGGCTGATCACGTGCGTGTATTCTGCCCGGAGGGCAAAGCTCGTTGGCGCCTGCTCGAACCGGCGGACTGAAAGAGCTTGATCCCAGTTCAATGAGGGAACCCGACCCATGGCACATCATTTCGACAAATCCAGACTGCCAAGCCGCCACACGACAGTCGGCCCCGAGCGGGCGCCGCATCGGTCGTTCCTCTACGCCATGGGATTGACCGATGCCGAGATCGCACAGCCCTTCGTCGGTGTCGCCACGTGCTGGAACGAGGCGGCCCCGTGCAACATCACCCTCAGCCGTCAAGCGCAGGCTGTCAAACTGGGCGTCAAGGCGGGTGGCGGCACGCCGCGCGAGTTCACCACCATCACCGTGACCGACGGCATCGCCATGGGCCACCAGGGCATGAAGTCGTCGCTGGTGAGCCGCGAGGTGATCGCAGATTCGGTCGAACTCACCATGCGCGGCCATTGCTACGACGCGCTGGTAGGCCTTGCCGGGTGCGACAAGTCACTGCCCGGCATGATGATGGCCATGGTCCGCCTCAACGTGCCGAGCGTGTTCATATACGGCGGTACGATCCTGCCGGGGCGCTTCCGCGGCAAGGACGTCACCGTGCAGGACGTCTATGAAGCGGTGGGCAGCTACCAGGCCGGCCAAATCTCCGAGGACGAGCTACACGCTCTCGAATGTGTCGCTTGCCCTTCCGCTGGTTCGTGCGGCGGCCAGTTTACCGCCAACACCATGGCTTGCGTCTCCGAGGCGCTCGGCCTCGCACTGCCCGGTTCGACCGGTGCGCCGGCACCCTACGAGAGCCGTGACGCCTTCGCGGAAGCGTCTGGCAAGGCCGTGATGAACCTGTTGGCTCGCGACCTCAGGCCGCGCGACATCGTCACCCGCAAGGCGCTGGAGAACGCCGCCGCCGTGGTGGCGGCCTCCGGCGGGTCGACCAACGTGGCGCTGCATCTGCCGGCAATCGCACACGAGGCGGGCATCGACTTCGACCTGAATGCGGTTGCCGAGATTTTCAAGCGCACACCCTATATCGCCGACCTCAAGCCTGGAGGGCGCTACCTCGCCAAGGATCTGTTCGAGATCGGCGGCGTGTCGGTGATCCTGAAGGCGCTGCTCGACGGCGGCTACTTGCACGGCGACTGCATCACGGTGACAGGCAAGATGATCGCCGAAAACCTGGCCGACGTGGTCTTCCCGACCAACCAGGACATTGTTCGCCCGATCTCCGACCCGATCACCACCACCGGCGGCGTAGTCGGTCTGCGCGGCACGCTCGCCCCGGAGGGCGCGATCGTCAAGGTGGCCGGCATGACGGACCTCAAGTTCCGCGGGCCGGCCCGGTGCTTCGCCTCCGAGGAGGCGGCTTTCGACGCCGTGCAGAAGCGTGAGTACAAGCCGGGCGAGGTCATTGTCATTCGCTACGAAGGGCCGAAAGGCGGTCCCGGCATGCGCGAGATGCTGGCGACCACGGCGGCGATTTACGGCCAGGGCATGGGCGACAAGGTGGCGCTGATCACGGACGGACGCTTCTCCGGCGCCACGCGCGGCTTCTGCGTTGGCCATGTCGGCCCCGAAGCAGCAGTTGGCGGCCCGATCGCTCTGCTGAAGGACGGAGACATCATCACCATCGATGCCGAATTGGGCACGCTCGATGTCGAGTTCTCGGCCGAGGAATTGGAGGCTCGCCGCAAGGAGTGGCGCCCGCGCCGTCACGATTTCCAGTCGGGTGCGCTATGGAAATTTGCGCAAACCGTGGGGCCGGCGGCAAAGGGCGCAGTCACTCATCCCGGCGCCACCGCCGAGACGCATACCTATGCCGACATCTGAGAGCCGGCTGCACCAGAAAGGTTGTCAGCGGCCCATTTGCGATGGGTGCACCGCGTCTCGCCAACTTGGCCAAGCCCGACGCAGAGCAAGGTATCCACAATGGCCCTTGGCGACGTTGAGAAGCCGTAACCCGCGCGGCGGCACAATTTCAAGAGTTGGAAGCTTTAGCTTGAACCGCCCCGGTTTGTCGGAGGCTCCAACTCTTGAGAAGGTGGAGCGATGACGAGCAAGACGACGAACAAATTTTCGCCTGAGGTGCGGGATCGTGCAGTGCGGATGGTGCTGGATCATGAGCCGTAGCCCCCGTCTCGCTAGGCAATCATCCTGTCGATCGCCGCCAAGATCGGCTGTACGGGGTGGGCGCTGAATGAATGATCGCAGTGCATCTGGCCAATGCCGGATACGCTCGGCGGTTCACGCAAGCCCAAGGCGGCGTTATCAGAGTGCACCAGCGGAGACATAGTTATCAGTTTCATCTACGGTGGGGCACCACTTCGTCGGAGGACGATGGGATGCACATGCGTATGGCATCGCGTCGCAAGGTTGGCGGTCGCAGCCTAGCGTAGGTGGCGCCCCGCCCTAGATAAACATAACGAATACACATCGCCGTTTGCACTCCTATAGAACCGCCGCCGCGCGCCGGTAGCCGCCCTATGGCGTAGTGCGACGCCGCTGATTATTCGAGAAGCATCGGGGGTAGGATCAACGGCCCACACTTTCGAGCCTCCCGATGGCAAGTTGCCTCTGCCGCCGCCGTAGATACCGCTTGGTCGGATTGCGTAGTGCAATTACCTCGGCAGATGAGGGGAACGCGATTGAATCCTTGGCCAGTGATACCCGCCGACGTTGTTGCCTGGTTCCGTGGCGTCTTCGCGGACGCAAACCGCCACGTATGTGAGCGCCTGGCCAATCTCCCCAATATCCGCGAGACATCGCTCGATGACGGATTGATTGAAGCGCTGATCCCCAACAGTGCGCCGACGCTCCTGCCTTCGGGCGCGATCATCCGCATGGATACTCACAACATCGGTGGTTTGCGGCGCCTAGGCGCTCCCCATTGGGATTGGGATTTTCCGCAACGCCGGCGTTGGGAAACGGCGGATATTGCGATCCTCGTCTTCGTCTATCGACAAGACAAGCTGGTGGCGAAGAAGATTGGCCTGCTCCAATCCAAACGCCTCTTTCCGACTAACCATGATGTCGAAGACGAAGATGAAATTGGTTTCCTTCATGGCATGAATGCGTTCATCCGCCGCGATGGGCAGCAAGCAGCCGCCGCACTCCACCGAACCTACAGCTTCGACGAAACCTGCACCTTCGCCGCAATTCAGGCTGGACACCGACAGGTCGAACTGATCGACACGCTCAATCGGGATTTCGGCAAGGCCGTCTTCTACCTGCTCTACGCACCGCCTGAGCTTCCCTACGCAGTTACCTACCCCCTGCGAAAACGAATCCGCGTTGGCGACATGCCGGTCGGAAATCGGGTGGTCGATGCCGACAACCTCCACCGCGCTCTTGTCGAACTCAATGACGGCCAATCTCCCACCTTCAGCCTGCTGAAATCCGCCTGCGTCGGGCGGGATTGGCCGCTCGAAACCTGGGCTGCCGATCTGCTGCTGACCTGTCAGGTTGGACAGCAGTTCGATGACAGCAATGACGATCGCGTCCGCTATTTCCTCGAACGCCGATCGGGGCCCATTGGGGCGGCTCTCGCTGCATCAATTACCCTGCCGGACGAGGCCTGAACCGTGCGAAGTGGCGATATCCCCTTCAAGTTCGATCTGACCGATCTCCTCGCCCGCGCTCGCCGCCAAGTCGCTGGCCGGATAGGTGACGTCACCTTGAACTTGCCTTTCATCAGCATTGCGGTCAGCCCTAAAGATCGCGAGCGCCGTGTGGCGCGCGAGATCGTCCTCCGTTTGCGCGATCGGCGCGTCCTATCTGCGTGGGAATGTTGCGACGATTGCATCGAGAGAGCTCTCACTTCGCTCAAGGAAATCCGCCAGTTGATCGTCGACAAAGAGGTGGAACTCGCCGAGTTGCAGGACGGACCGCTGTTCCTTCTGCTCGATGCGATGGCGACTGGTATTCGACAGTTTATGACTTACGAGGAGCTGTTGCGGCGCGACAAGGATGCGCCCCCGCATCCACGTTTCGGCGAGTTTCATCGACCGCCGGACGTGCGCCAAGCCTATTTCGACGGCCTCGAAATCTTACGCGGACACCTGAGCCGGTGTCTCGGGCAGATCGCGCTCATTGCCGGCATGCCCGTGCCGACCGAAGGCATCATTGAGAACTACCAGGGGCCGTGGCAGCTAGAAGCCTACGAGGCGCCGCCTCTGCTGCCACCACCCCCCGAATGACCTGCGCTACGGCTGCTCGGAAGCCCAGGCGCTTACAACGGTGGCGTCGCTTCCCGCACCTGCCGATCACAAGGTTGAGCCTAGAGAACCATTAGAGAACAAAATCTGCTGGCGAAGGCTTGTGGATCGGTTAGGCATGGGCGGATGGAGAGCATAACGAGCCCGAGCGAGCTATCGAGCGATGACTTTGTGCGGCGCTTCGCGCTGCGCCCCGGCCAATTAATGTGGCTCCTTGGCGCGGGTGCGTCGGTTTCAGCCGGCATCCCCAGCGCTTGGGATATGATCTGGCAATTCAAGCAAACGTTGTTCGTTGCCCAACGCAAGGCGTCGCCGCAGAGTGTCGCCGATCTCGGTAATCCTGCGATCCGCGCGCTGTTAGACTCGCACATTGCGAGTTCCGAGCGACTACCGTCTCCGGGTTCACCGGATGAATACGCGGCGCTCTTCGAAGCAACCTACCCGGTGGAGCGCGAAGATGCCTGCGCGAGAACGTATGGCACAACGGGCACGTTGAGCGTCGTTGCACTCGACGCTCCGGAACTGGCGGGGCAATTGATCGGCGCGCAAAAATGGCCCATCGCAGTGAAGCTGCACGGCGATTTCCGCTCGCGTCGGCTTAAGAACACGACCGATGAGCTGCGCCAGCAGGATGCGGCGCTTCGTCAGCAGCTCGTGGATGCCTGCCGACGATCCGGCCTCGTAGTCGCCGGCTACAGCGGGCGCGACGATTCAGTGATGGACGCGCTTGAAACGGCGCTCAATCAGCCGGGCGGTTATCCTGGCGGACTGTTCTGGCTGCATCGCGGTAGCGATCCACCGCTCGGGCGGGTCATCCGACTTCTCCAGCGCGCCAGCGACGCGGGCGTTGAGTGCGGGCTGGTGCGGATTGAGAGCTTCGATGAGATATTACGTGATCTCGTGCGGCTGCTGCCCGCGCTCGACACATCCGCTCTCAACGCGCTGGCAACAGGACGGTCGCGCGTGTCGGGCGCTCCCGAGCCCTCGGGCCAGCGGGGCTGGCCCCTCATTCGGCTCAACGGGCTTGCCGTCACCATCCCGGCCAATTGCCGCAAGCTGGTATGCACGATCGAGGGTGTCGCAGCGGCGCGTTCGGCGGTCGCCGAGGCGAACGCGCGCCTGATCGTGACGCGCACGCAAGCGGGCGTGCTCGGTTTCGGCAGCGATGCCGAGTTCCGTCGAGTGTTCGACCCGTTCGGAATCACTGCGTTCGATCTGGCCACCTTCGAGAAGCGGCGCCTGCGCTATGAGTCCGGCGAACGCGGCCTGCTACGCGATGCCTTGGTAGAGGCGCTGTGTGCCGCCAAGAATGTTCGTGCGATCCGCCGCCGCAGCGCTGATTTGCTCGTGCCAGTAGATCCCGCCGACAGCGCATGGGATGGGCTTCGCGCGATAACTCATCAGACGACTGGCACCGTGCCCAAACACCCGGACCTGAAATGGCACGAGGGGGTCGGGGTCCGGCTTGACTGGGCAGACGACGGTCTTTGGCTGCTGCTTGATCCAAAGATCGTGTTTGAGGGTGTCACGGACGCGACCAAAGCGATCACCGCCGACTTCGCGCGCGAACGGACGGTGAAGCGCTATAATCGTGATCTCGATCGGCTTATCGATTTTTGGGCAAAGCGCCTTGCCGGCGAAGCGCTTCTGGCGCTGTCGATTGGCGACGGGATCGATGCTCGCTTCGCAGTCGGGAAGAACACGGCCTTCTCCAAGCTGGTGCAGCCATGACGAGCGAGATCGCCCCGACCATATGGTATCCCGAACCCGAGCTGGTGTTCCATCCCGAGCGAACGAGCGAGCGGGACATTCATCCGCTGCGCGGGCTCAAGCGGTTCGGCCCCCATTCGCGCGGTTTGGTGCAATCGCCGATCCGGGTAGCGACGCTGGCCCCGAAGGGCGAGTCCGAGCGACTGTTCGCATTCATGCGTGAGCTGAGCCAGAGCGTGCGCCCGGTCGAGCGAACCGACTATCTGCCGGATTGGCCGGGCTTCAATACCGTGTTCGACATGCGCGTGACGGCGGCAACCAAGAAATGCCGTGTCGAGCTGGACGGATCGTTTGAGAGCGAAATGGCACAATCGGCGATGCCGCACGTGTTGCTCGCCGAACAGCTCGTTCGTGCGATCCAGCCCCTTGAGGCGTTCCGCAGCGACTTCGATGTCTTGTTCATCTACCTACCGCAGCGGTGGGAGCGTGGCTTCTACGGCGCGGGGGACGATTTCGATCTCCACGATCATCTCAAAGCCTATACGGCCGCGCGCGGGATGCCGATCCAGATCGTGCGCGAAGACAAGGCGCTCGCTTATCGCTGCCGTGCGAGCGTGATGTGGCGAGTCGGGCTGGCGCTGTATGCCAAGGCCGGCGGCGTTCCCTGGCAGCTAGCCGACGTGGACCCAGAAACAGCCTATATCGGCATTTCCTATGCGGTGCGGTCGAACGGTGCCGACAAACCGCGATTTGTGACTTGTTGCAGCCAGGTGTTCGACGCGGAGGGCGCCGGCTTGGAGTTTATCGCCTACGATACCGCCGATGTGCAGGTGCAACGCGATAATCCCTTTTTATCACAGGCTGAGATGTTCCGTGTCATCACGCGGTCGATGACGCTGTATCGTCACCGGCATGGCGGACGCTCGCCGCGCCGGGTCATGGTCCACAAATCGACCGAGTTCAAAGACGCAGAAGTGCTCGGCTGCTTCGAGGCGCTACCGCTGTGCGAGGCGGTCGATTTGATTCAGGTGGTCGAGGATGTGGGCTGGCGCGGCGCGCGTTGGGAACGCGACCAAGCCAATTCGGGAGGTAAGGCGGCGGCGTTTCCAATTAAGCGTGGCTCACTGATCGGGCTTGGCGAGCGCGAGGCACTACTGTGGATGCACGGTGCCGTGGAGACTTTGGGACCGAAAACCTATTTTCAGGGTCAGCGCGGCACGCCGCGTCCGATCCGACTTGTCCGCCATGCCGGGCACGGCACGTGGGACGACAGCGCCCGCGCGGCGCTCGCCTTGTCGAAGATGAACTGGAACAATGACGGGCTGTATGATCCGCTACCCGTAACGATGAGTTATGCGAAGGTGCTGGCGCGCGTCCTCAAGCGCATGACGAATCTAGGCAGCACACCCTACCAATTCCGATTCTTCATGTAGTGAAAGTTCGTTGCACCCCACAGGATTCGAACTTTTTGCCGTCGATGGCCGCCGTGCCTACGATCGTGTTAACACTGAGTTTTCGCTGATCGTAGCCTGTGCGGCTGACGCGCACAAACGGCGGCCGGCGGCGGAATTTGGTGCCCCGTGCAGGATAAACATAACGAATACATCCCGTTGTTCCTACTACCGTAGCGCCGCCAAACACCGAAACGAGCCAGCGATCGTCGCCGTCGAACGTCGCTTGCGCTTCGCCCGCAATCCGCACCCTTCCTGAACCGTTGCAGGATGGAGATATACGTGTTTCATTTAAACATCGGAAATGATACATATGCGTTATGGACGCTTCGCAAGACTCCGAGCATTGGCTAGCATTGCTGCACCAAATCCCTGCGAAGCCGCCCTATCTGCGTGTGAAAATCTGGCGCCGCTTGCAGGCGATTGGCGCAGTGCCGCTCAAGAACGCTGTTCATGTGCTCCCCCGTCGCGAGGAGAACGAAACCGCATTTCGCGATCTGCTGGCAGAGATCACGACCAGCGGCGGCGAGGCGGTGCTGATCGACGCGCAGATGATCGAAGGCCAGAGCGACGTTGAGCTGCGCCAGCTTTTCGACGCTGCGCGGGATGCCGATTATGACGAGCTGGCCCAAGCCGCACGGCAGTTGCTCGACACTGGGCCGGCGTCGGGGACCGAGATCTCAAAACTCCAGCGACGGCTTTCTGAGATTGTCCGGCTCGACTTCTTTGGCGCGCACGGTCGTCAAGGTGCCGAGGCGGCGCTGCGGGATTTGGACGAGAAGCGTTACGCCCATCCCGACGTCGGCCGCACAGGCGAAGCGGCTGCGGTGTCGCCCGCTGACCTCAAGCATCGCGTCTGGGTGACGCGGCGCGGCGTCCACGTCGATCGCATCGCCTGCGCTTGGCTGATCCGACGATTCATCGACCCCCACGCGAGCTTCAAGTTCGTCGATGGCAGGAGCTACACGTCCGATGCCGGCGAGCTGCGCTTCGATATGACCGATGCCGAGTTCACCCATGAGGGCGATCGGTGCAGCTTCGAGACCCTGCTGCTACGCGCCGAGCTGGACGGCGATCCGGGATTAGCCGCGATCGGGGAGATCATCCACGACCTCGACATCGGCGACGACAAGTTTGAGCGGCCGGAAACGCCGGGACTCAGCGCGATGCTGTCAGGCGTGTGCGCGACGTTCGATGACGATCTCCAGCGCATCGCCGGTGCCGGCGACGCGCTCGATGGCTTCTACGCCTACTTCACCCGGCAAAACCCGTGAAGTCGGGAGTCAGCGCAAGGCACTCGGCCCTCGGCCGAGAGATGACTGTTATAGCTTGAGGAACGTGGTGAATGCAGACAAATGTACCGAGCGAGGCTGTAGGTTCTGCGGAAGGTCAAGGCATTTTGCCGCAGCTTTCGTATGCACAGATCTTCGCCAAGTTCTTGCGGTTCGGTTTCCTGGCATGGGGTGGCCCGATCGCCCAAATCGCCATGATCCGCCGCGAGTTGGTCGACGAGGAACACTGGGTCTCAAGTGCCAGGTTCAACCGCATCCTAGCCGTGTATCAGGTGCTCCCCGGTCCGGAGGCTCACGAGCTATGCGTCTTCTTCGGCACGCTTCCTAAAGGAAAGCTCGGCGGTCTTCTTGCAGGCCTGGGATTCATGATGCCGGGCTTTGTCCTAATGTTCGCGCTGTCCTGGCTGTATCTCTCCACCGGGATCATGCAGACTGCCGCCGCAACCGCGGCATTTCTCGGAGTGCAACCGGCCGTCATCGCCCTGATCGTGCGCGCCGTGCACCGGATTGGCGGTCACATCCTGCTCGACCGCTGGCTTTGGGGTATCGCGGGCGTCGCCGGCCTAGCGGCCCTCGTCGGCACGCCGTTCTGGCTCACCCTGCCGATCGCGGGCCTCGTCTATATGTTCGCGACGCGCCGTCAGCGGGTGACGGCCGGCCTGCTCATGGCCGTGCTCGTCGGGCTCGGGCTCTACTTCGCCTGGGTCACTTTCGCCGGTCCGGTTGGTGGAGATGCGGTCTCGGCGCAACCCGTCGCAAACCAAGAACCGTCGCTGCTGGATCTTTTCATCTCGGGCCTCAAGGCCGGGCTCCTCACCTTTGGCGGGGCCTACACAGTCATCCCGTTCCTGCGTGTCGATGCGGTTGGCAATGGATGGATGACGGATGCGCAGTTCCTCGACGGGCTCGCCCTATCGGGGATTCTGCCGGCACCCCTGATCATCTTCTCGACGTTCATCGGATATTTCGGCGGCGGCCCACTCGGAGCGATCGTGATGACGATCGGCATCTTCCTGCCGGCATTCAGCTTTTCTCTGTTCTTTCATGACCAGCTTGAACGGCTGGTGGACAACGAAAAGATCAAGACCTTCCTAGAGGGAATATCAGCAGCGGTCGTCGGGCTGATCGCCGCCACGACGCTGGAACTAGGGCAAAAGACTCTCGTGAACGTGCCCGGCGTGGTGATCCCGCTCGCGATCTTCGCCGTCGCCCTCGCGCTCCTTTACGTGTTCAAGGCCAAAACGACGATCCTGTGGGTTGTTCTCGCCGCGGCGGGGGCGGGCCTCGTCCTGTTCGGATGATCGCGACGCACCGTCACTCTTACGCAGCCTAATCAATCATATTGGAAAGGACCGAATGTGACGATCGACAATCTCTCCCGACGCAGTGCAATCGCAACCCTAGGCATAGGAGCCGCCGCCATGACGATCAACGAAGCCTCCGCCCGGACGCCGGTCGCCGCGCCGTCGACCGTCCCCGCCTTTGCCGGCAACCATCAAATCAAGCCGCTCAAGTTCGATCCGGCCAGGCTTGAGGGCTTGTCCGAGCGATTGATCACGTCGCACCACGAGAACAACTATGCCGGCTCGGTCAAGACGCTGAACGCATTGCGGCCACGGCTGGCCGCCGCGCTCGCCGATACCGAAGCGCCGCCTGCCATCTACGGCGGCCTCAAACGCGAGGAACTGCACCGTACCGGCTCGGTGGTGCTGCATGAAATCTACTTCGACGGGTTGGGCGGCGACGGCCGGGCGGCCGGTTCGGTCCGCGACGCCATTGACGCCGCCTTCGGCTCGTTCGCGACATGGGAGGCGGAATTCCGCCGCACCGGCATGAGCCTTGCGGGCGGCTCTGGCTGGACAATCCTCGCTTACAACGTCCACACGCGCTCGCTCAACAATCATTGGGCTTGGGATCACATGCACGGCGCTGCGGCCGGCATACCGCTGCTCGCGCTCGATATGTATGAACACAGCTTTCACATGGATTACGGCACCCAAGCCGCCAGGTATATCGACGCGTGGTTCAAGAACCTCGACTGGGAAGCGACCGACCGCCGTTATGCGCAGGCGATCGCCACCGCCAGCGCCTGAGTTGGAGAGCGGCGATGAACGGGAGGCGAGTGAAGTCGGCCTTGACCACTTGCCCCAAGATCGGCCTGTTGTGGCGAACCGACCTCCCCACCAGCCCTGCGGACGTGCAAAGCGCGCGCCAGTGGCCGATCATGGCAGCGCTGCGTGAGTTGGGCGGTGAGGTTGAGGCGATTGGATATGCCGACGAGACGGCTGGTACAACGCGCGACCGTCTGCTGACGTGCGATGGCGTGATGGTCTGGGCCGACCCGATCAGCGACGCCGGTGACCGCTCAAGGCTCGATCCGATTTTGCGCGAGGCCGCGGCGGCGGGCGTCTCGATCAGCGCGCATCCCGATATCATCGCGAAAATGGGCGTGAAAAGCGTGCTTCACGCCACGCGGGCGCTGGGTTGGGGCACCGACACACACCGCTACGCCGATCTGGAGGAACTGCGCGCGCTGCTTCTTGAACGCCTGGCTTCCGGGCCGCGTGTGCTCAAGGAAAATCGGAGCAATGGCGGCCGGGGCGTGTGGCGGGTCGAAGTTGCTGACCGGGGGGGTGGCGCCCAACCGATCGTTTCGGTCCTTCACGCCGCGCGGGACAGCGTTCCGTTCAAGATCCCCCTCGATGCCCTGATCGCTCGGTTCGCACCCTATTTTGAGCGCGGCGAATGCCTCATCGACCAACCGTTCCAACCGCGGCTCGGGGACGGCATGATCCGCTGCTATGTGAGCGAGGGCACGGTCGTCGGTTTCGGCCACCAACTGATCCGCGCGCTATTGCCGCTACCCGCGGAAGGGGTCGATTCTCCGAAGGCGCAGCCGGGGCCGCGGGTCATGCAGCCTGCCGACGCCGGCGCTTTCCAGTCGCTCAGAGACGATATGGAACAGTCG
This sequence comes from Tardibacter chloracetimidivorans, assembly GCF_001890385.1. NCBI lineage: Bacteria > Pseudomonadati > Pseudomonadota > Alphaproteobacteria > Sphingomonadales > Sphingomonadaceae > Tardibacter > Tardibacter chloracetimidivorans. The sequence goes on from NZ_CP018221.1 coordinate 2,867,407, forward strand.
TGGATTCCCGGGTTGCAGCACATCCTCGCCATCGAGCATGACGAGCTGCCGCTCCTGTGGGACGCGGACTTCCTCTACGGGCCGAAAGACGATCGCGGCTCGGACAGCTATGTCTTGTGCGAGATCAACGTCAGTTCGGTCGCGCCGTTTCCGCCCAGCGCCGTGCGACAGGTGGCGGATGCCGCATACCGTCGCGCGGTCGCGGCGCACGAACGCCGTGTCGCCGGCCGAGGAACCACGGCTTCGCCGGCATAAACGTTCGCACGTTCCGGGATACGTTAGTCGGTCGCTGGACCAGCGAAGCGCCTTTCGTCACGCTCAGTCAACTTGATCCAGTATTCGAGCCGCCGTCACCGCCGGTGCCCGCGGCAATCTGATTTCGACCGCCAGCCCTGGCTGGAGCCGCGCAAAGGCCAGCGCTCCACGGTGCAGTCGGGCAACGGCGTCGGCGATGGCGAGGCCAAGGCCGTTGCCGGATGCACGCCGCGCTCGGTCCAAGCGCCCGAACGGGCGCAGCATCTCGGAGACCTCGCAATCGGATACGCCGGGACCGTCGTCGGCGACCGCCATCGTCAACGTGTCGGCCTGCTCGGTGACCGAAACATCGATACGAGCGTGCTCACCGGAGTATTTGAGCGCGTTCTCAATCAGGTTGGCGAGCGCACGCGCCAGCAGGTCGGCGTCACCGGCGACCAGCGCTTCTCGCGCTAAGCTCACAGAGATGTTGCGGCCGGAAGCCTCGATCTCTGCACGATAGGCATCCACCACCCGGTCAACGATCTCCGCCAGGTCGATAGGCTGAAATCGCGCGCGCGCGTTACCGGCATCAATCTCCGCTAGATCCAGCACCGCACTGAACAGCCGAAGCGCCTCGTCCAGCCCGGCCAACGCCTCACCCAGCGCCGCAGACCTGAGCTCTTCATCGTGCTGTGCCAACGCCAATTCAACAGAGTGCCTCACCCGCGTGAGCGGCGTGCGCAGGTCGTGGGCGACCTCCGCCGACACGCGACGGATCGTGGCTACCAGCGTGTCAATCCGATCGAGCATACGGTCGATGGCCAACGCGAGTTGATCAAGATCGGTGCGCGCATCGACCGGAGCGCCGGTCCGCGCCGAGAGATCGCCACGCTCGACTGCTCGGACGGTAACGTTGATCCGCTTCATCTGGCGCAGCGTCTGCCGCGTGGCGAAGAGGCCTGCGATGATGCCGAACACCAACGCGATTCCGCCAGCGGTCAGAATGGCCCCGAAAACAGCGTCGCGGATTGCTTCGCTTCGCTCCATATCCTCCCCAACGATGAGAAGGGATCCATCGGGAAGGCGTCGCGTCATCGCCAGCAGATGGACGCCCTCGACGCCGGGTTGCGGCGGAGGCTGGTCGATAAAGTGCCAACCGACCTTTCGCGGTACAATTTGGATGTCGCCGATCAGCGTGCGTCCATCTGGCCCAACTAAATAATACTCGGGCGACCCCGGCCGCTCGGCCTTCGCTCGAATTATTTCCAGTGCGCGATCAAGGCCTCCCCGTTGCGCTTCGAGGGCGATCACGTGCGACTCCAGCTCGATGCGATTTCGAGCCTCGCGCTCAACCACCCCGCGCGTTGCGATCCAGCCGCCGAGCGCGCCGGCGACCATGCTGATGACGAGCAGCAGCGCGTTGAGCGCAACAAGACGGGACACCGTCGAGCGCAACAGCCGGCTAATCACTCCAAGCGGCATAGCCTTCTCCACGAACGGTATGGATCAGGGGGGGATCGTCACCGCGATCGATCTTTGCCCGCAGCCGACTGATGTGGCTTTCGACGAGGTTCCTGCCAGGATCGAAACGGAACTTCCACACGGTCTCCAGCAGCATCAACCGCGTAAGCACGGCCGGCGAGTTCAGCAGTAGTTCGAGAAGCTGGAACTCGCGTGGGATTAGTTCGATGGGCGTGTTGCCTCTCCGCACCGTCCGAGCGAGACGGTCGAGTGTCAGATCGCCCAGCGAGAGGATGCTGGGCGGGCCGGCCGCCCGGCGCTGCAGCGCTTCAACGCGCGCGACCAGTTCGGCGATCGCGAACGGTTTGACAAGATAGTCGTCGGCTCCACCTTCAAGACCTTCGACTCGTTGGCCCACGGAGCCTAGCGCCGTGAGCATCAGCACGGGTGCTACGACTTGGCGACGGCGCAGCTCGGTGACAACCGATAGCCCATCCATCTCTGGCAGCATTCGGTCAACGATCAGCAACGCGTGAGCACCGCTCACGGCGCGATCAAGTCCGCTTTTTCCGTCGTCCTCCCAATCGACGGCGTGACCGCGAGCACGCAGCGCTTCAACAACGGCGCTCCCCGTGTCCTCGTCGTCCTCGATCAGTAGTAGGCGCATAATGCCCGAGGCATCTCCTCTGTTGTTTGCGCCGACCATAGCCGCGTGCGAGCAGTGCCGACAGTGCGCCAATGTCGTTTGCCGACGGCTGCGTTCGCACAAGAGTTCGATCGCCTTCTAGTGCAGAATGCCGCCAGCGGACCTTGTGAATCTACAAGGTGCCTTGCGGTCGGCGCCGATGCATGAGTGTCGCAGCTTTGGCGTGCCCGAGGAGGCATCGACCATGATCTCATTATGCATCAGGAGTTGAAGCAAAACTATGCGGACGGTGCTGTTATCGGGGTTGGCCACGCTGCTACTAGCCGCACCTGCTTGGGCGGCACCGGACTGGGCGAAGGTTGACGCCGCGCTGGGACGCCCCGGCGTCGAGCAGCCGGACGGAGTTCGTCGCTACGGATTTCCTCGCTCCGACCTGCGCGTTGTTCTGGATGGCGTATCGATAGAGCCTTCGCTGGCGCTCGGCTCCTGGGCCGCGTTTCAGCCTATGGGGGACGAAGTGATGGTAATGGGCGATCTTGTGCTCACGCACGAGGAAGTGAACCCTGTGATGACGCGCCTTTTGCAAGGTGGATACACCATCACCGCGCTCCACAATCACCTGCTGCGGTCCGCGCCCGGCACCATGTACATGCACATAGCTGCGCATGGCGATCCGGTAAGGCTGGCGGCGGCGCTGCGCCAAGCCATTTCCGCAAGCCGCACACCGATCTCTCCACCGTCTCCTGGAGCGGGAGCACCGTCTCGCCTCGATCTAAACTCCGATGCTCTGGACGAGCTGATGGGAGCCGAAGGCAGGGTCAATGGTGGCGTTCTGCAATACAGTATTCCCCGTGCGGAGCGGCTCATGGATGGCGGCATGGTGACGCCTCAATCAATGGGAACTGCGACCGCAATCAATTTTCAGCCCACCGGCGGCGGCAAGGCGGCGATCACGGGCGATTTCGTCCTCATCGCGAGCGAAGTAGACCGCGTCCTTCGAGCGCTTCGAGCGAACGACATCGAAGTCACAGCGCTTCACAACCATATGTTGAACGACGAGCCGCGCCTGTTCTTCCTGCACTTCTGGGCCAATGACGACGCGGCAAAGCTGGCGCGCGGTCTCCGCTCGGCACTCGACACAATGAACAATCGAAAAAACTAAGAATCGGACGACGGCCAGTCGGGCCGCGACCGCCGCCCGTTCATCCCCCGGCCCCGAAGGAAGTGGAACGGAACATGGCTAGCAAACGAACTCTCGTCATCGGAGCCAGCGCTGCTGTGTTGACGGTGGCAGGCGTGGCGCTCGCGGCGCAGCAGAACCATGAGGCGAACGAGAACCGCATTATCGGCGAGCATAGCGAGAAGGAAGTCGCACTCGACCAGGTGCCGGCGGCCGCGATGAACGCCGCGCGCACACGACTCGCGTCTGTCCGCGAAGCCGAGCTGGTAACCAGAAAGGCGGACGGCAGCACGCTCTACGAGATCGAAGGCAAGGATCAGGCTGGCAAGAACGTGGAGCTGTTCGTTACGCCGACAGGCCAAATCCTCGGGAATGAAAACGACAGCGATGAGGATGGCGACTGAACTCTCAGTCGTCTGAATGGGCCTGAATGGGGGTAAGGCCCATTCTTTGAAAACACCATCCGAGGATCAAATATGTTTAGGACTGTCGGTTATTGCATCGGAGCGTGTGTATCATCCGTCGTGCTCGCTGCTTCGAGTTATGCGCAAGAACAACCGATTCACACAAACGGCTCTGAACTCGTTGCAAGCTGTCGCGCCAACAACCCAGCGTGCGGCGCATACCTTCAAGGCGTGCTGGACATGATGATAGTGGCGCGGGGTAGCGAGTGTGGGGCGCCGCGTTACGATCGGAATAGATTGCGTTCAGCCTATCTGCGCTGGGCAGAAGACAACAGCTACTTCATGGACGTTCACATGGTTGCTGGCGCCGAACAAGCATTGGCTGAAACTTGGCCTTGCGCGCCGCGACGATAGGAAGAAGTTGCATCATCCCAATCGCTCCACAGCGGCGCTCAGATAGGAATTGTTTCTGGCAGGTAGCTGATATCACCGAACGGAGTAAGGAGTTCTGCTTGCCCTTTGAAATCCGCCAGCTTCGTTATGCTATCGCCGCGGCGGACCATGGTAGTTTTTACAGAGCCGCCCGGGCACTTGATATTGAACAATCGACCCTCAGTCGCTCCATCTCGAAGTTGGAGCGCTCGATCGGAATGTCTATCTTCGAGCGGTCGCGGGCTGGGGTCAAAACGACGCTGGCCGGAGCCGCGTTCATTCGTGGCGCGCGACCAATGGTGGCAACGGCAGATAAGCTAGTCACCATGATGCTCGCAGCCGGCCAGGGCCGCGCTGGCGGTCTATTACTCGGGTACAATAGCTCGGTCTCCGCCGGCAATCTCCGGGCGACCCTCATTAGCTGGCGCGAGGCGCATCCTGACGTCGAACTGGAATGCGTCGAGGCTGATCGCAGCGTTCTGCTCGCTGGGCTCGACACGGGCGAAATCGACGTAGCGATCCTGATGGGGACGCCCAGCCACAACGGATTTCGCTGCGAGCCGCTATGGAGCGAGCGGATGCTAGCCGCGTTGCCCGCCTCGCATCCGTTGGCTAGACGGGACATAATTCACTGGACGGATCTTCGGGGCGAGCACTTCCTTCTGCCCGCGGCCGATCCCGGCCCTGAAATCCGCGACATGTTGCTTGGCAGACTTCCAATCTCGGGCGGTAAGCCTGACATCCGAATGTCGCGGGCGAGCCGTGAGACCGTGCTGAGCATCCTCGGCGTCAACTCGGGTGTTACCATTGTCTGCGAGGGATCGACCGGAGCGACCTATCCTAGTGTCGTCTATCGGCCGATTCATGGCGAACAAGGACCGGCACTGACCGGATACTCGGGTTGCTGGCGAGACGACAATCGCAATCCAGCGTTGCGGCGCTTTCTTGGATTTATCAAGGCCCGCTATGCGCTCTCTTTTGATTTCTCGCCAAGATTCCAGTAAATTAGGCGGCCAGTCGGTGGAGTAAATTTTTGATGTCGCAAGGCAGGACCATCATCATCGTGCTTGTCACTTTGGTCATCGGCTTCGCAGGTGGCTTTGTCTTGCGGCCGGTCATCGCCCCCCTTAGCCAAACAGCCGTCGCCGTCAGTCCGGCCCCGGCCGCGCCGCAGCCGACCGCAGCGCGCGGGACGCAGTATTTTGCGGCCAATATCGACGAGGCTCGGCAGATCGTAGCAGCGTGTCGAGACGGTTCGGTGCGCGGTGATGAATACGCCAACGCCGAGCAGGCAGTTATCGAGGCCGATAGCCGCGATCGCTTCAAGCGTTTCACCGGCAACTGAGAAGCCGGGAACCCCTTAACTGCCTTGCGCGCGGTGGCGACGAAAGCCGCGGTCGGTGTCCATGAAGCGCGCAAGCATAGGCGCCACCAGCTTTTCAGGCGGCATAGGTTGCTGGCCGGTCTCCGCCGCGAGCGCGGCGGCGTAGGCTACAAGATCGCGGTGGACCCCGGCGGGTAGCTCCACCGTCAGTTTGACAGGCCGATCGTCCACCAATGGCCCCAGCTTCAATTTCGTCATCGTGACGCTCCCAAAGGTTCGAGCACTAGGTCGCGGGTGATGACCACGCGCAGCGGATGGCCCGGCCGGATGGTAAGGGTCGGCTGCACGTTGAGCTGCCGCCGAACGATCTGCTGGCCGGTCTGATTGATCGTGTCCTGCGAGCCGCGCCGTAACGCGCGGGTCAAGTCATCCTCGCTGTCCGGGCCCAACTCGGCGCCGACGCCGAGCAGAGTCGAGACGGCCGCCGCCCTGAGCAGATTGCCCCAATGCTGATTCACGCGATCCTGTAGGCCGGCGAACCCAGCGCCGTCCGCGCCTGGCTGGCGCTCGAGAACGATCGAGCGCCCGTCCGGCATGATGAGCCGGTCCCAGGCGAGGAGAACACGGGTCTGCCCGGCGGTGATCTCGCTGTCGTATTCGCCGATCAGCCGGGCACCTTGCGGGATGAGCAAGATGCGGCCTGTCGGGCTGTCATAGACGTTCTGCGTAACCTGCGCCGTTATCTGGCCGGGAAGATCGGACCTGATCCCGGTGATGAGCGCGGCCGGGATGATGCTTCCGGCCTGCACGATGTTGGGCGACGGGGGTGCGATCAGCCGCTCCGCGCTCACCGTTCGCTGGTTCGAGGCTTGCGCCATGAAAGCGCGCCGGCCAGCTTGATCGCCCTGCGCTGCGCTCGCCTGCTGCGTTGGCTGCGCGGCTTGGTCGGGCAAGATCAGCGACGGGGCCGGCGCCGTTCCGGCGTTGCCCGCGTTGCCGCCGAGGAATACGCCACTCATTCGGGCAGCGTCACGTTCCTGCTGGGCGCGCTGGCGCGCAGCCTCCTCGGCCTGCGCGCGCGGATCGGGTTGGGCCGGCTGCGTGCCGATCGGCGGCACGGGCACGTTCTCGCCGCGCTGCTGGGCGGACACGATCGGGCCGCCGAGGTCGCCGGGAAGTGGCGGCCCAAGGCGCGGCGCTTGAGCATAGTCCCTCGGTCCCGAGGTGATGGTCTCGGCCGTGGCGCGGCTCTCGGTGTTGTAGAGTTCTTCCGCCTGCCGTTCACCAGCCGGTTTGAGCGCGTAGATCAGCGAGCCGCCGATACCGAGGCCGGCGGCCACGCCTATGACTGTCAGCGCCTTGCGGGACAGACGCATGACGCGGGGCGGATCGCCTCGAAGCTGGAATGGCTTTGGATCGGCGGGAAGGGGCTGCGGCGCGGCCGGCTCGGCGGAGGGAATGTCGGTGCGATCGTTCACGGCCGCCGCTCCCGTCCGTCGTCGCGCACGATGCGGACGCGCTGTTCATTGCGCCGATCGCCCAGGCGCAGTTCGGCGGCGGCGAACAGCCGGTCCACCACCATGTAGCGGCCCTGCACGCGATAATTGACTAGCTCGGCGTCCCCGGCCGCGCCGGTAACGAACAGCGGCGGCATCTCGCCCTGCGAGATCCCCGCCGGAAACTCGATGAACACCTGCCGGGAGTCGTCGAACGCACGAATGGGACGCCACGGGGCGCGGTCGCCCTCGATGCGATAACGGAAATTGAGCGAAGTCACATCCACGCCGGTCGCGGCCGGCGCGACCGTCGCAGCGGCGATGTTGCCGCCGCGTAGCGCGATGAGCTGATCTTGCGGGTAGGTCCACGACACTGAGGCCATGTAGGTCGCAGGTGTCGCGCGCAGCTCCAGATGATAGGTGCGCCGATCGGTGTTGATGACCAGCCAGCAGCGCACAGGTTCGGATTTCTTGATCTGCTTGCGCTTGGCGCGCAGCAGCATCGCCAGCCTTCGACCCTCGCCAGCGGTGACGAGGTAATAGCCGGTCGGCGTTCCGTCTTCCTTGACCTCGGGTTCCACGACAAGGTTCTGGATCAGCCCCTTGTGCTGGATCGAAGCGGCCAGCGCCTCGATGGCGGCTTCCCCATGCGGCACCTTGCGGGCGTTACGCGGGGACTTCTTGAGCTTGGCCAGCGGCACGAAAATCTCGACGCCCGACACAGGCTCGGCGGCTGCGGTTTCGGTAACAGCGTTCATCACACTACTCCTTCTAAAACCACACACACCCCGGAATGGGGTGGGCGGCGAAAGAGCGACCGGCAGGCCCGCCGACGGAGCCGGGCCGCACCCGCAGGGCCGGAACGCAGAGGAGGTAAGCGCGGCACGCGCGTTGCGGCCCGGCGCGGCGGGCCTAAAGGGAAGCGACGCCCACCCCATCTCGGGGAGTGCAACGACCGCCAATGCGATCGGGCCGGCGCAGCCCTGGCCCGATCTCCGCAGCTCAAAGCGATGTGAATCCGCGCAGCGGATTGGCGATCGGCGCGGGATCGCGCCGCCCCGCCATGCTGATCGTCACCCGGCAGGGCAGAGACCCATCAGGGGCTCGGTCGGAGCGCAGCGGAGATAGAGCAGCGGTCCCGCAGGGAGGCGCCAAACCCTCTAGCCTTGCAATTTCCAACAGCATCGACTAACATGCAGTCATTGACTTATGGAGGCTAACATGGCGGTGATGACGATCCGAAACATCGACGATGTGATCAAGAAGCGCCTCCGCGTGCGCGCAGCCGTCAATGGCCGCTCGATGGAAGACGAGGCGCGCGACATATTGCGCTCGGCCCTCTCCACCGACGATCCGCGACCCCGCAACCTCGCTCACGCAATCCATGAGAGGTTCGGCCCGTTGGGAGGCGTTGATCTGCCTCACATGCCGCGCGAGGCGATCCGGCAGCCGGTGGACTTCGGCGAATGATCGTCCTCGACACCAACGTCATTTCCGAGCTGATGCGGCGCGAACCTGACGCAAAGGTCATGGCGTGGATGGGCGAGCAGCCGATGGCGGGGGTGTTCACGACGACGTTGACGCAGGCGGAAATCTTTTACGGTCTGGCGCTGCTGCCCGAGGGACGCCGACGCGACGATCTGCTGTCAGCCGCACGTCCGATGTTCGATGTCGATTTGGCGGGGCGCGTCCTGCCGTTCGATACCGAAGCGGCCCTTGTCTATCCCGAGATCGCCGCCGGGCGGAAACAGGGTGGCAAGCCGATCAGCCAGATCGACGCGCAAATCGCCGCCATCGTGCGCTCGCGCGGCGCGCGGCTGGCGACTCGCAACGTCCGCGATTTCATCGATTGCGGGATTACCGTTGTCGATCCGTGGGGCGAAGCATGACGCCCGCCGCAGCACGCTCCTATCTGCGCTACGCCGCGACAGAGCCTTTGCACGCGGCGCGGTCGCGACGCAGCGTGTCAGGATGGCCCTTCCGCGCAAGCTCCGCCGCCGCACGCCTCGTCGCTGGGCCGAATGCCCGGACGACCTGCACGACTATGTCGACCGTGTCGCACCGCGCCGCGCTTCGGGCCGATCGCGCGAGGATGACGGGCCGATCGTCGTCACCGACGACTTGCCGGAGCAAGTTCCAATCGGCGACGCCGAGTTGCGCGCGATCGAAGGTCATATGCGGCAAGAGCTGGACAAGCTGTTCGGAACGCTGCCGTGAAGTGAGGAGTGAAGCGTCATGACCAGCGCCGCCCTGCGACGAGATGAGGATGAGGCGTCGGTCGTAGCCATCGCCCACGCTGCGCTTTACCTGCGCGTCTCGACCGGCCGGCAGGCTGAAAGCGACCTGTCCATCCCCGACCAGCGTCGCCAGATCGAAGGCTATTGTCTGTCGCGCGGCTGGGAGGTTGCGGCCGAGTTTGTCGAGCCGGGCAACACCGCGACCGACGATCGCCGCCCGGCGTTCCAGGCGATGATCGACGCAGCAATGCAGAAGCCGCCGGCGTTCAGTGTGATCCTCGTCCACAGCTTCTCGCGCTTCTTCCGAGACCAATTCCAGTTCGAGTTCTATGTCCGCAAGCTGGCAAAGAACGGTGTGCGGCTGATCTCGATCACGCAGGATTTGGGCGACGATCCGATGAGCGTGATGATGCGCCAGATCATGACACTGTTCGACGAATATCAGTCGAAGGAAAACGGCAAGCACACCCTGCGCGCGATGAAGGAGAACGCCCGGCAAGGCTTCTTGAACGGTGCGCGTGCGCCGATCGGCTATCGCGTGGTCGCGGCCGGTGAGCGCGGCGCAAAGATCAAGAAGAAGCTGGAGATCGACCCGATCCAAGCCGAAACGGTGCGGCGCATCTACCGCATGGCACTCAACGGCGTCGATGACCGGGGGCCGATGGGCCTCAAGTCGATCGCCACCTGGCTGAACGAAAATAATATCCGCACCCGCGACGGCGGGCGCTGGGGCTTGGGCGCGGTGCATCAGGTGCTCACCCGCACGACCTATATCGGCCAGCACCGCTTCAACACCCGCGATCACAAGACGAAGACGCGCAAGCCCGAGAGCGAACACGCGGTCATGGAAGTGCCCGCAATCGTCTCGGAAGCTGAGTTCGAGGCGGTCCAGCGCTCGCTTAAGGCGCGCAGCCCGAAGATGATGGCGCCGATGGCGGTGGGTGGCCCGACGCTGCTCACCGGCATCTGCTTCTGCGCGTGCTGCGGCGGTGCGATGACGCTGCGCACGGGCACCAGCAGCGTCGGCCGGGAGTATCGCTACTACACCTGCTCCACGAAGGCGCGGCAGGGTGCGACCGGCTGCCCAGGCATCACCGTGCCGATGGACCGTCTCAATGAGGCAGTGGTCGATCATCTCCAAGACCGTCTGCTCGACCCGGCGCGGCTCGAAGCTCTGATGGATCAGATCCTCGAACGGCGCGACGAGTGGGTGAACCAGCGTCGCGAGCATGTCGCCGATCTTGAGCGGCGTGCGACCGAGGCGGAAGCGAAGCTCAGGCGCCTCTATGACGCGATCGAGAACGGCGTCATCGACGTGAGCGACCCGTCGCTGAAAGATCGCATCGCCGAGCTGACCGCGACGCGTGACCAGGCCAAAGGCAACTCCGAGCGCGCCTTGGCGCATATCGTGAAGATTGGCCCGGCGATCACGCCGGAGAGTCTGCGCGCGTTTGCGGCTGCCCTGCGCAAGAAACTGCGGAACGGCGACGGCACGTTCGCTCGTGATCAGGTTCGCGCGGTCGCGCAGCGAGTCGAAGTCGTGAGCCGGAAAGAGGTCCGCATTCGCGGCCTGCGCAGCGAACTGCTCCGAACCCTCACCGCCGCCTCTGGGGTAGAGGCGGCGGTGCTAGGCGTTCGTGGTTTTGAACCGAAATGGCGCACCCGGCACGATTCGAACGTGCGGCCTCCACCTTCGGAGGGTGGCGCTCTATCCAGCTGAGCTACGGGTGCATCAAGCGCGCTACTAACGCAGCGACCTCGCGCGGGTCAATCGACGTAGACCAAATATTATCCCAGTTTGATCGATCGCGCGCAACCGAGACCCATCCTCACCGCAAAACCATCGCGCGCTTAACTCTTGCTCGAAGTATCCATCCGGTGAGGGCCGCCTTGTCGCGGGGGTAAGCGAACGCTCTTAAGGGTGCTCTTGCGAGCGCACTCAGGAGCGGTCTTTGGGCACGATGACGGTTTATTCGGGGGCCGAGCGGCGTCGACGCTGGAGCGGAGACGAGCGGCTTCAGGTTCTCACCGAGGCATTTTCGCCCGGCGCCAACGTGACGGCTGTGGCCCGCCGCTACGATCTCTCGACGGGGCTGATCTATACCTGGCGGCGCAAGCTGCGCGATGCGGCCGCGCCCGCGGCTTTGCCGACGACGGGCTTTGCGCAAGCCGTGGTGGTCGACGATGCCGGGCGACCCGCGCCGAGCACGGCACCTGCGATTGTCGTCGAGCTCGCTGCTGGCCGGCGGGTGAGCCTCTTTGCGTCGGCATCGCCGGCGCTTGCGGCCGCCGTCCTGAAAGCGCTGCGGTGATCCCACCGGGTGCGCGGGTGTGGATTGCGATGGGTCACACCGACATGCGCAAAGGCATGCAGGGCCTGGCGCTCATCGTGCAGCAGGGTCTGGGCCGCGACCCCCACAGCGGCGATCTTTTCGTCTTCCGCGGCCGCGGCGGCGCGCTCGTCAAGATCATCTGGCATGACGGGGTTGGCATGTCGCTCTACGCCAAGCGGATCGAGCGCGGCCGTTTCATCTGGCCCTCGGCAGCCCAGGGCGTCGTGTCGTTGACGGCCTCACAGCTGGCTTGCCTTCTGGACGGCGTCGACTGGCGCAACCCGCAGTACAGCTGGCGGCCACGCAGCGCGGGATAAGACGGCTTGCGGTCGCATTTTGGCCTTGCCGCCGGGCGCTCGGGGTGATTCACTCAAGCTCGTGGACACCGCCACCGCTGCCCTTCCCGACAATGTCGAAGCGCTGAGAGCGATGGTGGGACAGCTGTCAGCAGAGCTTGCCAACGAGCGCGCCAAAGCCTCGGCAACCGACGCGCTGATCGCCCACCTGAAGCTCCAGATCGCCAGGCTGAAGCGCGAGCAATATGGCGCCAGCGCCGAGCGCACGCGTCGCCTCCTCGACCAGATGGAGCTGCAGCTCGAGGAGCTCGAGGCCGACGCCAGCCAGGATGCCCTGGTTGCCGAAGCGGCCGCGCAGAAGACCGCGAGCGTGCGCAGCTTCCAGCGCCGGCAGCCAGCACGCAAGCCGTTTCCCGAGCATCTGCCGCGCGAGCGCGTCGTCGTGCCGTCGCCCTGCGCGTGTCTTGCCTGTGGCAGCGATCGGCTGAGTAAGCTCGGCGAGGACGTGACCGAGACACTGGAGGTGATCCCGCGGTCATGGAAGGTGATCCAGACGGTGCGCGAGCGCTTCGCGTGCCGCGCCTGTGAGCGGGTCAGCCAACCGCCGGCCCCGTTCCATGTCGTGCCGCGTGGCTGGGCGGGCCCGAGCTTTCTCGCCATGCTCTTGTTCGAGAAGTACGGCCAGCATCAGCCGCTCAATCGCCAGGCCGAGCGCTTTGCGCGTGAGGGCGTGCCCTTGAGCGTCTCGACGCTAGCCGATCAGGTTGGTGCGGCGGCTGTCGCGCTGATGCCGCTCCACCGGCTGATCGAGGCGCATGTGCTCGCCGCTCAGCGGCTGCATGGCGACGACACCACCGTGCCGGTGATGGCAAAGGGCAAGACCGACATCGCGCGACTGTGGGTCTATGTGCGCGACGATCGACCGTTTGCCGGTGCTGATCCGCCAGCGGCCTTCTTCCGCTACTCGCGCGACCGACGAGGCATGCATCCATCCGCGCATCTTGCGGCGTGGGCGGGCATCCTCCAGGCCGATGCCTATGGCGGCTATGGTGATCTGTACCGCGAGGACCGGCGTCCCGGCCCCGTGCGCGAGGCCGGCTGCTTTGCCCATGCCCGGCGTAAATTCTTCGAGCTAGCCGACATCGAGGGTGCGGCGAGGAAGAAGAGCCGCGGCGAGCGCACGGCCATGGTTTACCCGATCGCACTCGAGGCGGTGCAGAAGCTCGACGCGCTGTTTGAGATCGAGCGCACGATGAATGGGCTGCTCGCCGCCGAGCGCCTCGCCGTGCGCGGCGAGCACAGCGCCCCGCTGATGGACGAGCTCCACGCCTGGCTCACCGCACAAGCCGCAAAGCTGTCGCGCGGGCACGATCTCGCCAAGGCGATTGCCTACATGCTTCGCCGCTGGAAAGCGTTCACCGCCTTCCTCGATGACGGGCGGATCTGTCTTACCAACAACGCCGCCGAGCGCGCGCTGCGCTGCGTGCCGCTCGGCCGCAAAGCCTGGCTGTTTTGCGGCTCGGACAAGGGCGGCGAACGTGCCGCCGTCCTCTACACGCTCATCCAGACCGCACGGCTCAATGACGTCGACCCCCAGGCCTGGCTTGCCGACGTGCTCGCCCGCATCGCCGATTATCCGGCGAGCCGCCTGGGCGAGTTGCTGCCCTGGAACTGGTCGCCAGCGCCAGCGCTCGCCAGGGGGGCCTGACCCAAGCCGTGCAACGAAACAAGGTCGCCTGGGTCAAGACGATCGACCGTGTGGCGGCCGAGCTCGGCGAGGACGCCGACTGGCTCGCCGATATCGCCAATGACATGGAGCCCGAAGACGGGCTGATCTGGGTCTATGGCACCGGCGACGAAGGTGCCATGGCGTTCTCGGACGAGGGCATCGACGCCCTCCAGGAACTCATCGCCATCCACCGCGACACCGAAAACTGACTCCAACCGCGGCCCTCACCGGATGGATACTGCTCGAACGGCATGCCACCGCGCGAAGGAGCGCCGGGCAGCAGACAAGCATCGGACAGAAGCGAATGTCTGAGCTCGCGTTTCGCTCGCACGTCTTACGCGCGCTACGCCGCAACACGCCAGACTACGTCTCACGCTGCTTCCGTGGTGCTTCCACGACGAATTCGGGCGCGGCGAGAACAAAAAACGATCTTGCTAAGTGCCCGGAAATATGAGAGAAATTGGCGCACCCGGCGAGATTCGAACTCACGACCTCTGCCTTCGGAGGGCAGCGCTCTATCCAGCTGAGCTACGGGTGCTTGACCGGCCAAGGCCGACAGGCAGCACGCGCTTAGCAAAGGCCGCCGCGCCGCGCCAGCCAGAAAGCGCCCGATGACGGCACCGCTACTCTGGGCGGCCTATTTCTTCGCGAGCTTGACCGGCTGAAACAGGCCCAGCCCGCAGGATGCGCCACGCGTGGGGCCGCCAGCCTGCACAATCACCGTAATGATATCGACGTTGCACAGCTGGCTGAGCGACGTTTCATAGGAGAAGGCACGTTCAAACCCGAGCTGCGGGCAGCTGTGCGGCAGGGTGTTGCGCATCACCCGGCCGTCGCGCAGGTAGAAATCGATCACCTGGTTGCTCAGCACCCGTGATTCGCGAATGTTGGCGAGGTTGACGCAGTTCTGGGGTTCTCCCACCGGAGTGGCATCGACGACGCGCGAATTGGCCTGGCCCGCGCCGGGGCCGGCGGACTCTTCTGCGGCAGACGTGCAGGCGGCCAGCGCGACAGCCAGCGGAACGACCAGGGCGGCCGGTTTCATGACATCTCTCCGTCTGTTTTGCGGTTAGACACCTTTGTTTTAGGGGGGAGGAACGCAACGCAACTACAACTGATCCGAAACAAATCGCAGGGTGCGGCTGAACCGCCGATGAATCGATGACGGGAATCAGGCGCGCGCCGGAGCGGGTGTCTTTGGTTTGAACGCGCAAAGCGTGGAAACGATGCACCGCCAGCATTCGGGGCGCCGGGCCTTGCAGACATAGCGGCCATGCAGGATCAGCCAGTGATGGGCGTGGCGGCGATAGGGTGGCGGCGTCACCTTTTCCAGCCGGTCCTCCACCGCGCGCGGCGTTTTGCCCCTGGCGAGCCCGGTCCGGTTGGCGACGCGGAAGATGTGGGTGTCGACTGCGATCGTCTCCTCCCCGAAGGCGACGTTCATCACGACATTGGCGGTCTTGCGGCCGACGCCCGGCAGGGTTTCCAGCAGGTCGCGGCTCTGCGGCACCTCCCCGCCATATTCGTCCACCAGAATGCGCGACAGGGCGATGACGTTCTTCGCCTTGGCGTTGAACAGGCCGATGGTCTTGATGTGCTGCTTCAGCCCTTCCTCGCCCAGCTCCAGCATCGCCTGCGGAGTGCGGACGGTCTCGAACAAGGCCCTGGTCGCCTTGTTGACGCCGATATCCGTCGCCTGCGCGGAGAGCACCACCGCGACCAGCAGCGTATAGTCGTTGACGTACTGAAGCTCGGTCGTCGGTTCGGGGTCGGCGGTGGCGAGGCGGTAGAAGAACTCGTCGACGTCTGCCTTCTTCATCTGGGCAGGCCGAGAACGTCGGTCATCCAATAACGCCCGGCGGGCTTTCCCGCCAGCCAGAGCGCCGCCTTCACCGCGCCCCGGGCGAAGATCTCGCGCGTCTCGGCGCGGTGGCCGATCTCGATGCGCTCTCCCTCGCCCGCAAAGACCACCTGATGGTCGCCCGCGACCGATCCGCCCCGCATCACCGCAAAGCCGATGTGACCTTCCCGGCGCGGGCCGGTGATGCCGTCGCGGGCGCGGTCTGACACCTGGTCGAGATCAACCCCGCGCCCCGCCGCCGCAGCCGTGCCCAGGAACAGGCCGGTGCCCGACGGCGCATCCACCTTGTGGCGATGGTGCATCTCCAGCACCTCAATATCCCAATCGGGTCCAAGCCTTGCCGCGGCCTCGCGCACCAGATGCCCGATCAGGTTGACGCCCAGCGATGTGTTGGCCGCCTGCAGCACCGCGACCTGAGCTGCCGCGGCATCGATCAGCGCATGGTGCTGCGCTTCAAGGCCTGTCGTGCCGATGACGATGGGCGTATTCGCCGCGCGCGCCGCCGCCAGATTTTCCGGCAAAGCGGATGGCGAGGAAAAATCGACCAGCACATCGCACTGCCCGGCAAGGACAGCCGCCTGCGCCATGATCTGGAGGCCGGGCGCAATCTCGTTCGCCCCCGCGTCCGGCCGGTCGACCCCGCCCGCGATTTCGGTGTCCGGCGTCGCGGCGATCACCTGCGCGATCGCGCGCCCCATCCGTCCGCCTGCTCCAATCAGTCCGATGCGCGTCATGGCCTTGCCCCGTTTGTTCTCAGCTGCTTGATGACGCCGATGGACGACATTCGCAACATCGTGATTCTTACCGGGGCCGGAATTTCCGCCGAATCCGGGCTGGCGACTTTCCGCGGGCCGGACGGGCTGTGGGAAGGTCATCGGGTGGAAGACGTCTGCACGCCAGAGGCATTCGCGCGCGATCCGGACCTGGTGCAGACATTTTACGACATGCGCCGGGCCGCGCTTGCGGGCGTGGAGCCGAACCCCGCGCACCATGCCCTGGCGCGGCTTGACCGGGAGTGGCCGGGCGAATTGCTGCTTGTCACCCAGAATGTCGATGACCTTCACGACCGGGCGGGTTCGACCAGACTTGTCCATATGCACGGCGAGCTGAAAAGCGCGCTTTGTCCTGCCTGCGGGCAAAGGACCGCATGGGAATCGTCATTGGTCGATGGCCATGCCTGCCCGGCATGCAATGCTGCGGCGCTGAGGCCCGACATCGTCTGGTTCGGGGAGATGCCCTATCATATGGAGCGGATCGAACGAGCGCTCGCCGGGGCCGATCTGTTCGTGTCCATCGGTACGTCAGGCGCGGTCTATCCAGCGGCCGGTTATGTCCAGACCGCCCGCTATCATGGCGCGCACGCGCTGGAACTGAACCTTGAGCCGTCGGCGGGCAGCGTCTGGTTCCACGAAAGCCGGATGGGCCCTGCGAGCGAGCTTGTGCCCTTATGGGTGGATGAGGTGCTGCGCGCCGCCTGAGGTGAATTGTGCAGGCGCGTCTCGCATCTGCAACATTTTTCTTGCATTCGGCGAAACGAATCAGCAATCTGTGATTCGCGACAGGCAATGCAGCCTGTCGTCATAGCCGCCGTCACTCAAAGAAGAGATGACGCGGCGTCTTACGCTCCAAGCGCTGAGATCAGGCAAAGCTGCCGTCCGACCGCCCCTCAAGGGTCGTGTCGCGGCGGCTTTTTCTTTGCCCGCATTTCGTCGGTCAGAACAGCTAGCGGGGGAAGTCGATGAGAATCCATCTTTCAGGGACAATGGTCATCATGCTTGCAGCAGCGGTCGGGCTGCAGGGCTGCGGCGGGAAATCGGCCCAGCCTTCGGGCGAGGGGACGATCGCGGCGGGTGCGGTCGAAAAGCCCGTCCTGAAACTCGGCTTCATCAAGCTGACCGACATGGCGCCGCTCGCCATCGCAAAGGAAAAGGGCTTTTTCCAGGAAGAAGGGCTGAACGTCACGCTGGAGCCTCAGGCCAACTGGAAGGTGCTTCTGGACGGCGTCATCGGCGGGCAGCTTGACGGCGCGCACATGCTGGCGGGTCAGCCGATCGCGGCGACCATCGGCTATGGCACCAAGGCCGATCTCATCGCGCCGCTGAGCCTGGACCTGAACGGCAACGCGATCACCCTGTCGAACAAGGTCTGGAGCATGATCGAGCCGGGCCTGCCCAAAGGCACGGACGGCAAGGTCCTGCATCCGATCTCGGCCTCCGCGCTGAAGCCGGTCGCCGCGCAGTTCAACGCTGAGGGCAAGCCGTTCAAGATGGGCATGGTCTTCCCCGTCTCCACCCATAATTACGAGCTTCGCTACTGGCTGGCCGCCGGCGGATTGAACCCCGGCTATTACACGCCGGGCGATGTCGGCGGGACGGTGAAGGCCGATGTCCAATTGTCGGTCACGCCGCCGCCGCAGATGCCCGCCACGCTGGAAGCCGGCACGATCGAGGGCTATTGCGTGGGCGAGCCGTGGAACCAGGCCGCCGTGTTCAAGAAGATCGGCGTGCCGGTCGTGACGGATGATCAGATCCAGCGCCTCAACCCCGAAAAGGTATTGGGGCTGAGGAAGGACTTCGCCGACAGATACCCCAACACAACCAAGGCGCTTCTGCGCGCGATCATCCGCGCACAGATATGGCTTGATGCCGATAACGGAAAGAACCGGCCGGAGGCGGTGAAGATTCTGGCGCGGCCGAATTATGTCGGGGCCGATGAAAACGTCATCGCCAATTCGATGACGGGCACCTTCACCTTTGCTCCGGGCGACACGAGGCCAGCGCCGGATTTCAACATCTTCTTCCGGAATAATGCTGGCTATCCCTTTTATTCGGATGCGATCTGGTATCTGACGCAGATGCGCCGCTGGGGCCAGATTCCCGAAGCCAAGGCCGACCAATGGTATTTCGATACTGCAAAGTCCGTTTACCGGCCCGACCTCTACCTCGCTGCGGCGAAATCGCTGGTGGCGGAAGGAAAGGCCCCGGCCGAGGCCGCGCCCGCGACCGACGGTTTCAAGCCCGAGCAGTCCGGCTTCATCGATGGCGTCACCTATGACGGCCGCAAGCCCAACGAATATCTCGCCCGCTTCGCGATCGGTCTGAAGGGCGCACAGACCGTGACCGCAACCGGCGTGAAGTGAACGGAAAGGGACTGGAGATGAACACCGTCACGCTTCGCGCCACCGACGAAATGCAGAGCCTCGCCCCGCAGGCCGACGCGGAGGTGACTTCGTCCGCCCCGCCTGCGCAGGCCGAACTGCCGGAGGCGTCGCCCGCCCGGCAGGCAGGAGACTCGGTTGCCGCTTCGCTCGCGCGGCTGGGCCGGACCCTGTCGGCCCCGCTTCTGGGCATAATGATCTTCCTCGGCATCTGGGGCGTCATGGCGCCCCGGGTGGATACCTCGCTCGGCGCTCTTCCGGGGCCGGTGGAAGTGGCCGGCCAAGGCATCGCCCTGTGGGGAGAATATCGGGCCGTTCAGGCCGACAAGGCGGATTTCTATGCCCGTCAGGATGCGATCAACGCCGACCGGCGCCAGTCCGGCCAGCCCGAGCAGAATTTCACCTATGCGGGCGCGCCGACTTTCCCCGACCAGATTTTCACCAGCCTCTATACCGTCGCGATGGGCTTTGTGCTGGCGACGCTGGTCGCGGTTCCGCTGGGGCTGATGTGCGGGCTGTCGAAAGCCGTCAACGCTGCCTTCAACCCGATCATCCAGATCATGAAACCGGTCAGCCCGCTCGCCTGGCTTCCGATCGTCACCATGGTGGTGTCGGCGACGATGACGAGCGTCGACCCGGTCTTCGCCAAAAGCTTCGTCATCTCGGCCTTCACAGTCATGCTGTGTTCTCTGTGGCCGACGCTGATCAACACCGCCGTCGGCGTGGCGTCGATCGACCGCGATCTCCTGAACGTGGGCCGGGTGCTTCGGCTCGGCTGGGCGGCCAAGCTGACCAAGCTCGTCCTGCCGTCGGCGCTGCCCTATATCTTCACCGGCATGCGGCTGTCGCTGGGCGTCGGCTGGATGGTGCTGATCGCGGCGGAAATGCTCGCCCAGAATCCGGGGCTTGGAAAGTTCGTGTGGGACGAGTTCCAGAATGGCTCGTCGCAGTCGCTGGCGCGCATCATGTTCGCCGTGGGCGTGATCGGCCTCATCGGCTTCCTGCTCGACCAGATGATGCGCCTGCTCCAGGGCCTCGCCAGCCGCAATGCCGGCATCTGAACCGGGGAGAGATCACATCATGGCTCCCGTTCTTGAACTTCGCGGCATCTCCAAGGGCTATGCCGATGGTCGCGGCGTCCGCACCGAGGTGCTGAAATCGATCAACCTGTCGGTCGAGAGCGGCGAGTTTGTCGCCATTCTGGGATTTTCCGGCACCGGCAAGACCACTCTCATCTCGCTGATGGCCGGATTGATCCGCCCCGATGCGGGCGAGATCGTCGTCAACGGCAGCCCTTCCGCCGGTCCGGGGTCCGACCGTGGCTTGGTGTTCCAGAGCTATTCGTTGATGCCGTGGCTGAGCGTGGCGGCCAATGTGCGGCTGGCAGTGGACGCGGTCCACAAGTCGCTTTCCCGGCCGGAGCGCGAGCGGCTGGTGCGCGACACCGTCGATCTGGTCGGCCTTTCGCATGCGATCGACCGCAAGCCGTCGGAGCTTTCAGGCGGGATGCGACAGCGGGTCGCGGTGGCGAGGGCGCTTGCCATGAAGCCGGACATTCTTCTGCTGGACGAGCCGCTGTCGGCGCTGGATGCGCTTACCCGGGCGAAGTTGCAGGCGGAGATCGAGCGTATTCGCGCGCAGGAGCGCAAGACCATCGTCCTGATCACCAATGATGTGGACGAGGCCCTTCTGCTTGCCGACCGCGTCGTCATACTGGAGCCGGGGGGAACGCTTGGAGAGACTTTCGCGGTCGATATCCAGCGCCCGCGCAACCGCACCGAATTGAACCATGACGTCGGCTATCAGCAGCTGCGCAACCGCATCACCGCCTGTCTCGGCAAGCTCAACAAAGCGCGCGCGGAAACCGCAGCGCGCGACACCGGCATATTGCCCAAGGTCCAGCCGATCAGCTTGCTCAGCCCGCCCAAGGCCTATCGCGACGCCGCCCGCACTCGCCTGGAGCAGCGGTATCTCGAGTTCTTCAACGTCACCAAAATATATCCGACACCCAAGGGACCGCTGACCGTGGTCGACGGCTTCAACTTGCTGATGGACAAGGGCGAATTCATTTCGCTGATCGGCCATTCGGGCTGCGGGAAGTCGACCGTTCTGTCGATGACGGCGGGCCTGACCGGCATTTCCCGCGGCGGGATCGTGCTGGATGGCCGCGAGATCGCGAGCGCGGGGCCGGACCGGGCGGTCGTGTTCCAGGCGCCCTCGCTCATGCCCTGGCTGACGGCGCGGCAGAATGTCGCGGCCGGTGTCGACCGGGTCTACCCGCATGCAAGCCGGGCGGAGCGCCGCGACATCGTCGATTATTACTTAAGTCGCGTTGGGCTTGGCGACAGTCTCGACAAGCTTGCGGCGGACATGTCGAACGGAATGCGGCAGCGGGTGGGCATCGCGCGCGCCTTTGCGCTCAGCCCCAAGCTGCTGTTGCTGGACGAGCCGTTCGGCATGTTGGACAGCCTGACCCGCTGGGATCTGCAGGACGTGTTGATGGAGGTGTGGGAGCGAACGCACGTGACCGCCGTCTGCGTCACCCATGATGTTGACGAGGCTATCCTACTTGCGGATCGCGTGGTGATGATGACCAACGGCCCCAACGCGCGTATCGGCGAAATATTGGAGGTCGATCTTCCCCGCCCGCGCGACCGCAAAGCGCTTCTCGATCATCCGAAATTCTATGAATACCGCCAAAAGGTTCTCCGTTTTCTTGAAGAATATGAACATGGGGCAAAAGCCGAGGCGGCGTGACAACGGGGAGGTGTCTGGGGGGAGGTGTCTGGACGTCAGACAATCACAAGGGGGAATCCATGAATAACAGTATAGCCGCGCTGTTGATCAGCGTATCCGCGTTCGCCGCATCGCCGGCGCTTGCCGCCTCCATCAGCTTCAAGCCGCTGATCGACACACGGCTGCGCTATGAGAATGTCGATCAGGACGGCATCGTCGAAAAGGCCGATGCGCTCACCATCCGCGCCCGCGCCGGGTTCGAGCTTGGTCTGTCGAAGGACTTCAGCTTCCTCGTGGAAGGCGAGGGAACGCTTGCTCTGAACGAGGACTATAACAGCGGGGTCAATGGAAGGACGCGTGCCTATCCGCTTAAGGCATACACCCACTAGATATGGTATGGTGGGTCCATTGGCCTGAGTAGAGTTCGGCAAAGGTCGGCGCCTCGATATCACTGGCGATCCCGAGGAGGGATCGGAAGGCGTTGAACGGGTAGAAGCGGCGATTGAAGCGGAAAGTGAACTCGTTGAGGTAGGCTTGCAGATGCTTGGTGCTGACGCCGTGGTGGATGCCGTTGAGCCACGCTTTGAGGTTTGAGAACACCAGATGGACGATGGGCAGGAACTCTTCGGACACCTCCGGGTCGCCACACTGGGCGATGGCGTGATGGTCGTAACCGCCGCCCTGCAACCCGCTATAGCCGCTCCAATCATCGGTGATGACCAGCGTTCCCGGCTCGACCGCGCTCTGTACAAAGCCACCAAGGGCACCGGCACTGCGGTCTGCACCGATGGCCAATCGAACCCTTCCGGCATAGCGTCCGTTCCGGCGGCGGTCCTGGCCAGTGCCAGGCTCCCGGTGACGAACTTCGACGGCGGCGACCACCAGCGTTTTGTGGTGGGTTCCCCGGCCTTCGCCGCGCGTTCGCCCGCCGATCCAGGTCTCATCGACCTCGACATGCTGACCGCTCTGCCCGCCGATCCGATCCTGATCGGGGCGCACCATCGCGGCGCGCAGTTTATGGAGCAGGCCAAAGGCCGTCTCGTACCGGGTCAGGCCAAGCTGGCGCTGCAACTGGACGGCAGATATGCCGGTCGTCTGACTCGCAACCAGGTAAGCGGCCCAGAACCACACGCTGAGCGGGATGTGGCTTCGTTCCATGGCCGTGCCGACCATCAGGCCGGTCTGACGGCGACACGAGCGGCACATCAGGATGACAGGCCGAGTGGTGAAACGAAACGGATCGCCGACGACGCCACAGCGTGGGCACGCAAATCCATCAGGCCAGCGAGCTTTTTCAAGCCAGGACGCGCAAGCGCCATCATCCGGGAAAAGCCGCTGGAACTCGGGGAGGGATTTCGGGAACGGCAGCTTGTCGCGGTCAAGAACGTCCACAATCCCCACCCTTTACAACCGCTTTGGGTGGCACCAAGCCGCAGGAAAAGTCAGGCGCGCGCCACAAGGCAGCCACTAGATGTAGTGGGTGTATGCGTCAAGCGGATAGGCACGGAAGGACGATGTTCCCGATCGTCGCCGATCCCGAAAATATCGAGCTGAACCGAATCCAGCTACAGTATAAGGGAATTGCCGGAACTGTGCTGACGGTCGGCCGCCAGCGCATCAACCTTGACGACCAGCGGTTTGTCGGCTCGGTCGGCTGGCGCGACAATGAGCAGACCTTCGATGCCGTCCGGATCGAGAACAGTTCGATCAGGAACCTGAAGATCGATCTCACCTACGCCTGGTCGGACCGCACCATCTGGGGCATCGATGGCGTCGGCGCAAATCAGCAGGCGGTCAGCGGCGACAATGTCTTCGCCAATGTGGCCTACAAGACGACGGTCGGCACGCTTACCGGCTTTGCCTATCTTGTCGATCAGGATGAGACGGTCGTTCTCGCAAAATCCAGTCAGACCTATGGCGCGCGCTTTGCCGGCGCCCATCCGCTGACCAAGGCGGTGAAGCTCAGCTATGCGGCAAGCTATGCCCGGCAAAGCGATTACCGCAATAATCCGAACGACTATTCCGCCGAATATTATCTGGTCGAGGCCGGACTGGGTTTCTCCGGTTTCACCATCGGCGGGGGCTATGAGGTGCTGGGCGCGGACAATGGCGTTGCGCTCACATCCTTCCAGACGCCGCTTGCGACCCTGCACAAGTTTCAGGGCTGGGCCGACAAGTTCCTGGCTACTCCGCCGAACGGCATCAGGGATCTTTACGTCCAGGGCGGCTATGCAAAGCCGAAGCCGTTTGCGGGCGTCGATGCGATTGCCCTGAACGTCGCCTGGCATGATTATGACAGCGACCGGCTGAACGTGAACTACGGCAGTGAGTTGAACGCGCAGCTATCGATGAAGGTCAAGAAGTTCACCTTCATCGCCAAATACGCTGATTATGATGCGAAGGCCTTTGCCACCGATACCCGGAAATTCTGGCTTTCGGTCGAATACGCCTACTGACGTTCGGGTGGTTCGGTGGCTGCCGGTCGCCGGGCTCCTCAAAAACAAAGTGGCGGAGGATTTCTCCCCCGCCACTTTTGTTCTGCTATGCCGAAGGGGCTTATTTGCCGCCGTTCAGCGCGTCCTTCACCGCCTTTGCGGGCGCAAAGCTGAGCTTGCGCGAAGCGGCGATCTTCATCGTCGCGCCCGTGGCCGGGTTGCGGCCTTCACGCGCCGGCTTGTTCTGAACCTTGAACTTGCCAAAGCCCGGCAGCGACACTTCCGCGCCGCCCTTGGCGGCGTCCACGATCGCCTTGAAAACCGTGTCCACGGTCTGCTTGGCTTCTGTCTTGGTCAGGCCGCGTTCGCTGGCGACACGATCGGCGAGTTCTGCTGCATTCATGGGTCATTCCCTCCCTGTCCAAACTGATGAAAAGAATCCTGATCCGCTGGTTCCGCACGAATAACGGATTTTCCAGCATGCGAAAGCCCTAATTGCGGTCGCTATTCCTTGGCGGAGATGCCCAGCTTGCGCCGGCCGGCCGGTTTCGGCTTTGCGGCGGAGGCTTCGGGCTTGTCCGCAGGCTTGTCCGTTTTGGCGGGCGCGCTCGCCTTTGCCGGGCGCTTGGGAGCGGCCTTCGCAGCGGGCTTGACAGCCTTCTCCGGCTTGGCGGGTGTGGGCGCTTTCGCCGGGGCCGCGCTCTTGGCGCGTGCGGGCTTGCTTTCCGCCGGCTTTTCCGCAACCGCGGCCTTGCTTGCCGGCGCGCTCTTGCTGGCGGGAGCGGCCGAAGGCTTGCGCCCTAGTCCGGCAGTCTTTGCGATGGAGCGCCGGGTCTCGGCATAGTTCGGCGCGACCATCGGATAGGTCGGCGGCAGATTCCATTTCGCCCGATACTCGGCAGGGGTCATGTTATAGTGCGCCATCAGATGCCGCTTCAGCATCTTGAGCTTCTTCCCGTCTTCGAGGCAGACAATATAGTCCGGCTTCACCGAAGATCGCACGGGCACGGCCGGTTCGGGCGCGGGCTGATCCGCCGCCTTTTCGGTTCCCAGTCCTGCCAGCGCGGCGTGAACGGTCTGAATCACAGTCGGAACGTCGCCCGCTGCAACCGTGTTATTGGCCAGGTGCGCTGTGACAATATCGGCTGTCAGATTCAGCAACTGGCTATTGAGTTCGTCAGCCACCAACGATTTCCTTTCCCGAGGTCAGCGAATGTCCTCTAGGCGAAGATAAGCCTCACGTCGACACATTATTTGCGGCCGCCTATCCTTAACGAATACGATTGCGCGCCTGTTCAACATTGGCGTGACCCATCAGCAGGGCGCGTTCGTCATTGACGATGGCGTCAAGCCAGCGGACGAAGGCGTCGACCCGGGCAAGATGGCGCACATCCCGGTGTATAACCATCCAGAAATTCCGTGTTATCTCCACATCGTCTGGAAGTATCCGTACAAGTTCGTTTGATGAATCTCCAATGAAGCATGGAAGAACGCCGATACCAGTTGACGTGGATATCATGTGATATTGTGCGTTGATGCTGGAACTTCTAAACTCTGGTGACAATCCTGGTGCGATTTCATCCATGTAACGCAGCTGTGGTGCATAGATCATCTCGTCGATATATCCGACAAGCGGATGCCGCTGGAGCGCCGGGATGCTTTCCGGAGCGCCGTATTCGCTGCAATATGTCCGCGCCGCATACAATCCCAGCGCATAATCGGTCAGCTTGCGGGTCACCAATGGTCCGGCGCGCGGGCGCGCCAGCATGATCGCAATATCGGCCTCCCGCTTCGATGGGCTGAGAAAGCCGCTCGAGATCGCCAGTTCGACCGCAATGTCGGGATGCGCCTCGCGGAACTGGTGGAGCCTGCGGGCGACCACCCAGGTGCCGAAGCCTTCCGAAAGGCTTACCCGCACCAGCCCGCCCAGCCCCGCGTTCGACCCGGTGATGCTGTTGAGACCGTTCAGCGCCCCGCGTTCGGCGGTCTCGGCTGCCGGCAACAGTGCGCGGCCATGGCTCGTCAGCACATGACCTTGCGGGCTCAGTTCAAACAGCCGGACGCCCAGCGCCGCTTCCAGCCGCGCGATGCGCCGGCTGATCGTGGTTGCGTCCACTCCGGTCGCCCTGGCGGCGTGCGATAGCTTGGCCTTGCGCGCCAGGGCGAGGAAGATACGAAGGTCGTCCCAGTTGAGATCCTGCATTTCTGCAGCGTATAAATGCAAAATTAGGTAATTGATATTGAGAAAATGCAGGTCCAAGAACGCACGTAGTTGTTCGGTAGCCGCCGATTCCCCGCGTCGTCGAACTTTGAGCCAAATTACATTATCTTGAGACGTTCCGCAGCTTTCCGGCAGGCGATCATCGGCCGCAATGAATAATCGGAAGCGCGGACAGATGGAGAGGTCACATGGCTGAACAGGTGCGCCAGTTTGCGAACGAGGAAGAAGCCGCCGCGCATGAGGAAATCGCCGCGCTCGTCGCACGTTCCCGCGCAGCGCAGGCGCAGATCGAGAATTACACCCAGGAGCAGGTCGACCAGTTGATCACCGCAATGGTGTGGGCGGTCGCCAAGCCGGGCGTTGCTGAAAAGATCGCCCGGTTCACGGTCGATGAAACCCAGCTGGGCAATTACGAAGGCAAGTTCCTCAAGATCTCCCGCAAGACGCGCGCGACCCTCTATGACATCATCAACGACAAGTCGGTGGGCGTTATCGAGGAAAATCCCGAGCGCAACATCGTGAAGATCGCAAAGCCTATTGGCGTGATCGGCGCGTTGTCGCCCACCACCAACCCGGAAGCCACGCCGGTCATCAAGGCGATCAGCGCGGTCAAGGGCCGCAACTCGATCATCGTCGCGCCACATCCACGCGC
Organism: Tardibacter chloracetimidivorans; assembly: GCF_001890385.1. NCBI lineage: Bacteria > Pseudomonadati > Pseudomonadota > Alphaproteobacteria > Sphingomonadales > Sphingomonadaceae > Tardibacter > Tardibacter chloracetimidivorans. Next base: position 2,894,244 of record NZ_CP018221.1, read on the forward strand.
CAAGCTGACCAACAAGATGATCGTCGACCTGATGCGCGAAGCCATCGTCAAGATGGGCGCGCCCGCCGATCTGGTGATCAGCATCGACACCCCGACGCTGCCCAAGACCAACGAACTGATGCGCCAGTGCGACCGCATTCTCGCCACCGGCGGCGCCGCGATGGTGACTTCCGCCTATTCGAGCGGCACCCCGGCGCTGGGCGTCGGCGTCGGCAATGCCGTGATTACCGTTGACGACACCGCCGATCTTGACGACGCGGCCGAGAAGATACGCATTTCCAAGACGCTGGATCTGGCCGCCTCCTGCTCGTCGGACAATTCGGTGATACTGGTCGGCCCGATCTATGACGCCATGCTTGAAAAGCTGCAGGCGCAGGGCGGCTATGTCGTCACCCCTGAGGAAAAGACGAGGCTGCAGAACACCATCTGGACGGATGGCCATCTCAGCACCGCCATCGTCGCCCAGCCTGCGGAAAAGATCGCCGGCATGGCGGGGATCGATCTCCCGGCCGGCAAGCAGTTTTTCATCGTGCCGGAAACCGGCGCCGGTCCAGACCACCCCTTTTCCGGCGAGAAGCTGTCGGTCGTGATGGCGCTCTACAAGGCAAGGGATCTGGATGAGGCGATTCGCCTGACCAACGAGATCCAGGCTTATCAGGGCCAGGGCCACAGTTGCGGCATCTACTCGCGCAGCGACGAGAACATCATGAAGCTGGCCAATGCCACCAAGACGTCGCGCGTGATGGTGAACCAGCCGCAGGCGCCGTCGAACAGCGGCAACCTCTGGAACGGCATGCGCCAGACCTTTTCGCTGGGCTGTGGCTCCTGGGGCGGCAACAGCACCAACAACAACATCACCTGGCGCGACCTTATCAACGAAACCTGGGTTTCCAAGCCATTGGCGAAGCCGAAGGAACTCCCTTCGGACGAGGAGCTCTTCGGTTCGGTGATGCAGAAAATCTGATATACCGCGAAGATCGGACTAAAAGGGCAGGGGTTGGGCGACGGCTTCACCCCTGCCTTATCTTGGGAGACATCATGCAGTTCGGGCTGACCGACGATCAGACGGCCATTCAGGAAATGGCGCGCCGCTTCACCGCCGACGCGATCACGCCGCACGCGGCGGAATGGGACGAAAAGCACATCTTCCCGCGCGCGACGGTGAAGGCGGCGGCGGAACTGGGATTCGGCGCGATCTATGTGTCGGAGGCCTCGGGCGGGATCGGGCTCGGGAGGCTGGAGGCGGCGCTGATCATGGAGGCGATGGCCTATGGTTGTCCCTCCACATCGGCCTTTATCTCCATCCACAACATGGCCGCCTGGATGATCGACAGCTTCGGCGGCGAGGCGGTCAAATCGAAATATCTGCCCGCGCTGGTCACCTGCGACCAGCTCGCCAGCTATTGCCTGACCGAGCCCGGCTCCGGCTCCGATGCGGCGTCGTTGAAGACCAGGGCGGTGCGGGACGGCGATGATTATGTCGTCACCGGGTCGAAGGCGTTCATTTCGGGCGGCGGCGAAAATGAACTTTATGTCGTCATGGTCCGCACCGGGGGCGAGGGCGCAAAGGGCATTTCCTGCCTGGTCATTGAGAAAGACATGCCGGGCGTCTCCTTCGGCGCGCAGGAGAAGAAGCTCGGCTGGCATTCGCAGCCGACCGCGCAGGTCAATCTGGACGCTGTGCGGGTGCCGGTCGAAAACCGGCTGGGCGAGGAAGGCGACGGATTCAAGATCGCCATGGCCGGTCTCGACGGCGGACGGATCAATATCGGCGCATGCTCGCTTGGCGGCGGACAGCGCTGTCTCGACGAGGCGATCGCCTATACACGGGACCGCAAGCAGTTCGGCCAGGCCATCGCGGATTTCCAGGCGACCCGGTTCACCCTTGCCGACATGGAAACGCGGCTCCAGGCTGCGCGCGCGCTGCTATATTCCACGGCCGTCAAGGTGACCGAGGGCGCGGCGGACAAGACGCATTTCGCCGCCATGGCAAAGCGCCTTGCGACCGACGAGGCGATGTGGGTCGCCGATCGCGCGCTCCAGCTTCACGGCGGCTATGGCTATCTGATGGATTATCCGATCGAGCGCATCTACCGCGACCTTCGCGTCCACAGCATCCTTGAAGGCACGAACGAGGTGATGCGGATGATTGTCGGCCGTAATCTGGTGCAGCAATGACGGACGAGGTTCTCGTCGCCCGCGACGGCGGTGTCGGCCGTATCCGGCTCAATCGTCCCAAGGCCATCCATGCGCTGACCCACGGCATGGTGAAGGCGATCACCGACGCGCTTCTGGAATGGCGCAGCGACGATGTAATCGTCGCCGTGATGATCGACCATGCCGAAGGGCGCGGCTTCTGCGCGGGCGGCGATATCCGCATGCTCGCCGAAAGCGCGGCCGGCGACTGTGTCGATGCGGAGCGATTCTATTTCGACGAATACCGGATGAACCATCTGCTGTTCGTCTATGAAAAGCCGATCGTCGCCTTCATCGACGGGATCACCATGGGCGGGGGCGTCGGCCTGTCGCTGCCGTCGCGCTATCGCGTCGCCACCGAGCGCACCGTCTTCGCCATGCCCGAGACCGGCATCGGTCTGTTCCCCGATGTTGGCGGCGGCTGGTTCCTGCCGCGCCTGCCGGGCCGCAGCGGCATCTGGCTGGCTTCGACCGGCGGGCGGATCGACGGAGCGGATTGCGTGACGCTGGGCATTGCGACGCACTTCATCGCCTCCGACAGGCTCGACGATGTAAAGGCGCGGATCATTGCCGATCCGGCAAGGCTTGAAGCGATTCTGGATGCGGCGAACGAAACGCTGTCTGCTTCCGCTATTTCTGAATTGCGCGCCGACATCGACCGGCTGTTCGCGTCCGATCGCTACGAGGATATTCTCGCCGCGCTCAGGGCGGATGGCGGCGAATGGGCGGAAAAGCAGCTTGGGCAGCTTGCCGCCAAGTCGCCGCAGACGATCAAGGTCGCCTTGCGCCAATTGGCCGAGGGCGCGGCCAAGTCCAGCTTTGCCGACAACATGCGGATGGAATATCGCATCGCCTGCCACGTGATCCGCCGCCCCGACTTCGTCGAGGGCGTGCGCGCGGTGATCGTCGACAAGGACAATGCACCCCGGTGGAACCCCGCCACGCCCGAAGGCGTCACCAAGGAGCTTGTGGAGTCGCTCTTTGCTCCGCTACCAGCGAGTAAGGAATGGACACCTTTGCCGGAACTGGGAGCCTGAACCATGGCCTATGAAACGATCCTCGTCGAACAACGCGGTGCAGTCACGCTGATGACGATCAACCGCCCGCAGGCGCTGAACGCGCTCAACAGCCAGGTGCTGCGGGATCTGATCGAAGCCTTCGCCGCCTATGACGCCGATCCGACGCAGCACTGCGCGGTTCTGACCGGCAATGAGAAGGCGTTCGCGGCCGGTGCCGACATCAAGGAGATGTCTGAAAAGGACGCCGCCGACTTCTTCCTGGAGGATTTCTTCTCCGGATGGACGTCCAGGGTCACCGCCACCCGCAAGCCGTGGATCGCGGCAGTCGCGGGCTTTGCGCTGGGCGGCGGCTGC